>NZ_CAJPHA010000134.1:0-102 GCF_905339895.1 Burkholderia sp. BCC1988 | reverse complement strand
ACCCGCCGTCGCGCCCGTGCCTGCTGCCAGCGCGTTGATGCCCGTCGCGCCGTCGTTGTTGTAGTTCGCCTGCTGCGTGCCGTTGTCGTTCACGCTGTAGTA
>NZ_CAJPHA010000133.1:0-109 GCF_905339895.1 Burkholderia sp. BCC1988 | reverse complement strand
TGATTAAGACAGAAAGACTGTCTGTTAGCGGTTTTATCGGTTATAATGCCGGCCGCTTTCGATAATCTTCAATGAAAAATATTCGAATGATGATTCATTCGAGTCTTTC
>NZ_CAJPHA010000132.1:0-113 GCF_905339895.1 Burkholderia sp. BCC1988 | reverse complement strand
ACGAGACCAGCGTCGACAGCGAGCTGGTCGCCGTGGAGCTTGAGGTCGACAGCGAGGAGACGCTGCTGTTGGTCGTCGACAAACCCGTGGACAGCGAGCTGGCCGTGGTCGAT
>NZ_CAJPHA010000131.1:0-115 GCF_905339895.1 Burkholderia sp. BCC1988 | reverse complement strand
CATCGAAACCGGCGCCACCGTCGAATATTCGACCGACGGCGGCCATACCTGGAACACCAGCTTCAGCGCGACCGAAGGCCTGAACGACGTACAGGTCCGGCAGACCGATATCGCT
>NZ_CAJPHA010000130.1:0-118 GCF_905339895.1 Burkholderia sp. BCC1988 | reverse complement strand
CATGGGGGCATAGCTCAGCTGGGAGAGCACCTGCTTTGCAAGCAGGGGGTCGTCGGTTCGATCCCGTCTGCCTCCACCAATCTTCAATGACAAGCGTTCGACTTGGGTCGAGTCTTTG
>NZ_CAJPHA010000129.1:0-129 GCF_905339895.1 Burkholderia sp. BCC1988 | reverse complement strand
GAGCTGCTCGAGGATCGCCGGGTTCTCGAGCGTGGACGTGTCCTGCGTGATCGCCTCGCCCTTCGCGAGCGAGCGCAACAGGCGCCGCATGATCTTGCCCGAGCGCGTCTTCGGCAGGTTGTCGCCGAA
>NZ_CAJPHA010000128.1:0-131 GCF_905339895.1 Burkholderia sp. BCC1988 | reverse complement strand
CCGAGCCGCGCATCGCGGTTGCACACCGAGATGTTGATGTTGTCGCGCACGCTCATGTCGAGGAACAGGCCCTGGCGCTTGCGGTCTTCCGTCAGGTAGACGAGGCCCGCGTCGATCGCGTCGCGCGGCGA
>NZ_CAJPHA010000127.1:0-136 GCF_905339895.1 Burkholderia sp. BCC1988 | reverse complement strand
TACAGGTATTCCTCAGGTGTGTACCGCCACACAAGACGGTGGTGGGTCTGGTTGGATTCGAACCAACGACCCCCGCCTTATCAAGACGGTGCTCTAACCGACTGAGCTACAGACCCCTGAGTCTGTCTTTAAATTT
>NZ_CAJPHA010000126.1:0-157 GCF_905339895.1 Burkholderia sp. BCC1988 | reverse complement strand
CCCATCGACGGCTCGTCGAGCAGCAGCAGCTTCGGCTTCGACAGGATCGCGCGCGACATCGCCAGCATCTGCTGCTCGCCGCCCGACAGCGTGCCCGCGAGCTGCGTCGCACGCTCCTTCAGCCGCGGGAAGAAGCCGAACATCCGGTCGACGTCCT
>NZ_CAJPHA010000125.1:0-158 GCF_905339895.1 Burkholderia sp. BCC1988 | reverse complement strand
CGTCGCGCACGCACTACTACAGCGTGAACGACAACGGCACGCAGCAAGGCAACTACAACAACGACGGCGCGACGGGCATCAACGCGCTGGCAGCAGGCACGGGCGCGACGGCGGGCGGTGCAGCCGGCGTCGCGGTGGGCAACAACGCGAACGCGACA
>NZ_CAJPHA010000124.1:0-163 GCF_905339895.1 Burkholderia sp. BCC1988 | reverse complement strand
GCTCGCCGCGGCACGATGGTCGCCCCTGACCATCACGACGCATCGACGAACACTCCGATCGTTTCCGCGCACGCTCTCCTCGCATCGCAAGCAGGCCGGCAAATTATTTTCGTTCGCAACCTCAAATTCTGTTGACAGATCCTTCAGACACGCTAGAATAGCT
>NZ_CAJPHA010000123.1:0-164 GCF_905339895.1 Burkholderia sp. BCC1988 | reverse complement strand
TTCACGTTGTCGCGCGTGACGAGCGTCGGCTCGATCAGGATCATCGGGTTGGCCGGCTTCTGGCCGTTCATGATCCCGTAGCCGACGTTCACGGCCTGCTGCGCCATCGCCCACGGATCCTGGCTCGACGACGCCTGCACGAGCGTGTTCGACTTCAGCGCGAC
>NZ_CAJPHA010000122.1:0-167 GCF_905339895.1 Burkholderia sp. BCC1988 | reverse complement strand
GAGAAGGAAGACTTCGTGAACTGGACGAAGAGCACGAAGTATCACGACGGCACGGATTATTTCCGCAATAACGGCGCGGGCGAAATGCTGGTGTTCTCGGCCGCCGACTTCGAGGACTTCCGCGTCGCGCGCCCGGACCTGCCGGCGCAGATGGAAGACGATCTCGA
>NZ_CAJPHA010000121.1:0-167 GCF_905339895.1 Burkholderia sp. BCC1988 | reverse complement strand
AGTACAGATTTCCTCAGGTACCTACCGCCAGACAATGGTGGGTCTGGTTGGATTCGAACCAACGACCCCCGCCTTATCAAGACGGTGCTCTAACCGACTGAGCTACAGACCCCTGAGTCTGTCTTTAATTTACAGCCGATAAGCGTGAGCGCTCAACTTTGCGAGAT
>NZ_CAJPHA010000120.1:0-176 GCF_905339895.1 Burkholderia sp. BCC1988 | reverse complement strand
GGCAACACGTCGTCGGCAACGTCGTTCAGCTTCACGCTCGACACGTCGGCGGCTGCGCCCGGTGTTGCGCTCGCCACCGATTCCGGCAGCAGTGCGTCCGATCACGTCACCAATGTCGGCACGTTGAACCTGACCGGTGTCGAAACCGGCGCGACCGTCGAATACTCGACCGATGG
>NZ_CAJPHA010000119.1:0-177 GCF_905339895.1 Burkholderia sp. BCC1988 | reverse complement strand
GTATCGATTCGGCGCCGGAAATGAAAAAAGGCCGGCTAAAAGCCGACCTTTTTAGAAAACAGATGGTGCCCAGGAGAGGACTCGAACCTCCACGATGTTGCCACCGCTAGGACCTGAACCTAGTGCGTCTACCAATTCCGCCACCTGGGCACGTTTCGCTTGCTGCGATGCGAAGAC
>NZ_CAJPHA010000118.1:0-182 GCF_905339895.1 Burkholderia sp. BCC1988 | reverse complement strand
GTTTCGATGCCGGTGAGGTTCAGCGTGCCGACGTTGGTGATGTGGTCGGATGGGCTGCTGCCGGAATCGGTGGTCAGGGCCACGCCGGGCGCCGCGGCCGATGTGTCGAGCGTGAAGCTGAAGGACGTCGCCGACGAGGTGTTGCCGGCGACGTCGATCTGGCGGACCTGCACGTTGTTCGT
>NZ_CAJPHA010000117.1:0-184 GCF_905339895.1 Burkholderia sp. BCC1988 | reverse complement strand
CCCGACAGGCGGCCGTCGCGCGCGACGACGACCGCGTCGCCGCCCTGGGCGCGCACTTCGCTGCCGAAGGCCCGGCCGATCGCGCGCGCCGTGTCGGCGTCGAGCGTCTTGCCGACCACACCGCGAATGTCATATGCCTTGAAGATGGATTGGGAGATCATCGATTCTCTCTGGGTTGCGTGCA
>NZ_CAJPHA010000116.1:0-192 GCF_905339895.1 Burkholderia sp. BCC1988 | reverse complement strand
CCGGCCAGGTTCAACGTGCCGACATTGGTGATGTGATCAACAGCGCTGCTGCCGGAATCGGTGGCGAGCGCCACGCCCGGTGCAGCCGCCGACGTATCGAGCGTGAAGCTGAACGACGTCGCCGATGACGTATTGCCGGCGACGTCAACCTGCCGGACCTGCACGTCGTTCACGCCTTCGGTGGCGCTGAAA
>NZ_CAJPHA010000115.1:0-194 GCF_905339895.1 Burkholderia sp. BCC1988 | reverse complement strand
ATGCCGCTCGCGGGCCGCGCGACGAAGATCGTCGATCTCGGCGGCCGCAGCGCGCTGCCCGGCCTGATCGACAACCACTGCCACGTGATTCGCGGCGGCCTGAACTACAACATGGAGCTGCGCTGGGACGGCGTGCCGTCGCTCGCGGTTGCAATGGACATGCTCAAGCGGCAGGTGGCGATCACGCCCGCGCC
>NZ_CAJPHA010000114.1:0-196 GCF_905339895.1 Burkholderia sp. BCC1988 | reverse complement strand
CGCGCTCGATCTCGCGCGCGGCGCCATGCGCGCGCGCGACGCGATCGCGTCGCTGTCGATCCGCGTGCCGCACGCGAACGTCAACGTCGGCGCGCTGTCGGGCGGCAACCAGCAGAAAGTGCTGCTGTCGCGCCTGCTCGAGACGAAGCCGCGCGTGCTGATCCTCGACGAGCCGACGCGCGGCGTCGACATCGGT
>NZ_CAJPHA010000113.1:0-196 GCF_905339895.1 Burkholderia sp. BCC1988 | reverse complement strand
TGCGCTCGATCTCGCGCGCGGCGCCACGCGCGCACGCGACGCGATCGCGTCGCTGTCGATCCGCGTGCCGAATGCGAACGTCAACGTCGGCGCGCTGTCGGGCGGCAACCAGCAGAAAGTGCTGCTGTCGCGCCTGCTCGAGACGAAGCCGCGCGTGCTGATCCTCGACGAGCCGACGCGCGGCGTCGACATCGGC
>NZ_CAJPHA010000112.1:0-199 GCF_905339895.1 Burkholderia sp. BCC1988 | reverse complement strand
GACGTCGACGACGGCCAGCTCGCTGTCGACGGGTCTGTCGGCAACGAACAGCAGCGTGTCTTCGCTCAGCACGACCGTTTCGAGCGGCAAGACGCACTACTACAGCGTGAACGACAACGGCACGCAGCAAGGCAACTACAACAACGACGGTGCAACGGGCATCAACGCGCTGGCAGCAGGCACGGGCGCGACGGCGGGC
>NZ_CAJPHA010000111.1:0-207 GCF_905339895.1 Burkholderia sp. BCC1988 | reverse complement strand
GTTCGACGGCGCCGACGAAGTCGTGACGATCGACGGGCTGCGCGTCGAGTACCCGGACGGCTTCGGCCTCGCGCGTTCGTCGAACACGACGCCGGTGGTCGTGCTGCGGTTCGAAGCGGAGACCAAGGAAGGGCTCGAGCGCATCCAGGCGGACTTCCGCCGCGTGCTGACGGCCGCGAAGCCGGACGTCGAGCTGCCGTTCTGAAC
>NZ_CAJPHA010000110.1:0-210 GCF_905339895.1 Burkholderia sp. BCC1988 | reverse complement strand
GTTGGATTCTCGTGTGTGATACACACAACTCAAAATTACTGCTTCTTCCCAGATTGGTCGCGTTGCCAAGCAACGTGACAACCCTCTTTGCCTGATGACCATAGCGAGTCGGTCCCACCCCTTCCCATCCCGAACAGGACCGTGAAACGACTCTACGCCGATGATAGTGCGGATTCCCGTGTGAAAGTAGGTAATCGTCAGGCTCCCTAA
>NZ_CAJPHA010000109.1:0-217 GCF_905339895.1 Burkholderia sp. BCC1988 | reverse complement strand
CTGATCGAGCACGACGTGAAGCTCGTGATGGGATTGTGCAACCGGATGACGGTGCTCGATTACGGCAAGGTGATCGCCGAGGGTCTGCCGCAGGACGTGCAGAAGAATCCGAAGGTGATTGAGGCATATCTCGGCGCAGGGGTGCACTGATGGCAGCGGCAATGTTGAAAATCAAGGGCTTGCAGGTCAACTACGGCGGCATCCAGGCCGTCAAGGG
>NZ_CAJPHA010000108.1:0-252 GCF_905339895.1 Burkholderia sp. BCC1988 | reverse complement strand
CGGTCACACCTGGAGCACCAGTTTCAGTGCCACCGAAGGCCTGAACGACGTACAGGTCCGGCAGACCGATATCGCCGGCAACACGTCCGATCCGACGTCGTTCAACTTCACGCTCGACACCTCGGCCGCCGCACCCGGTGTTGCGCTCGCCACCGATTCCGGCAGCAGTGCGTCCGATCACGTCACCAATGTCGGCACGTTGAACCTCACCGGCATCGAAACCGGCGCGACCGTCGAATACTCGACCGATGG
>NZ_CAJPHA010000107.1:0-256 GCF_905339895.1 Burkholderia sp. BCC1988 | reverse complement strand
AGGCGTCGTGCGCGTGCTCGCGCAGAACCGCTGGCCGTGGCGCATGCACGCGACCTACGACGAAACGATCAGCCGCGCACTCGACGTGTTCGAGAAGGTGAACAAGGACATCCCGCTTGAAGGGCTGAACTGGTTCTTCGATCACGCGGAAACCATTACCGAAAAATCGATGGACCGCATCGCCGCGCTGGGTGGTGGTATCGCGGTGCAGCACCGGATGGCGTACCAGGGCGAATACTTCGTCGAGCGCTACGGC
>NZ_CAJPHA010000106.1:0-256 GCF_905339895.1 Burkholderia sp. BCC1988 | reverse complement strand
GGGCGTCGTGCGCGTGCTCGCGCAGAACCGCTGGCCGTGGCGCATGCACGCGACCTACGACGAAACGATCAGCCGCGCACTCGACGTGTTCGAGAAGGTGAACAAGGACATCCCGCTCGAAGGGCTGAACTGGTTCTTCGATCATGCGGAAACGATCTCCGAGAAGTCGATGGACCGGATCGCCGCGCTCGGCGGCGGTGTGGCCGTGCAGCACCGGATGGCGTACCAGGGCGAATACTTCGTCGAGCGCTATGGT
>NZ_CAJPHA010000105.1:0-266 GCF_905339895.1 Burkholderia sp. BCC1988 | reverse complement strand
GGTGCGAACACGGTGGCGATCGGCTCGGGCGCCACGGCGACGAACGCAGGCGATGTGGCGCTGGGTTCGGGTTCGACGACGGCAGCGGCCAATCCGACGTCGAGCGCGACGATCGGCGGCACGACGTACTCGTTCGCGGGTACGAGCCCGGCGAGCGTGGTGAGTGTCGGTGCGGCCGGTGCGGAGCGTCAGATCACCAACGTGGCGGCTGGCCAGGTCAGTGCGACGAGCACGGACGCGATCAACGGTTCGCAGCTGTATGCGAC
>NZ_CAJPHA010000104.1:0-271 GCF_905339895.1 Burkholderia sp. BCC1988 | reverse complement strand
ACCGGCCTTCTGCGCGGCTTCCGCCTTGTTCTGCGACAGCGCCGCGAACGCGTCCTGCTCCTCGCGCGTGATCCCGTATTCCTTCGCGACGTTCTCCGCCGTGATGCCCATGTGGTACTGGTTGTACACGTCCCACAGGCCGTCGACGATCATCGTGTCGACCAGCTTCGCGTCACCCATCCGGAACCCGTCGCGCGAGCCCGGCAGCACGTGCGGCGCCGCGCTCATGTTCTCCTGCCCGCCCGCGATCACGATCTCCGCGTCGCCCGCC
>NZ_CAJPHA010000103.1:0-271 GCF_905339895.1 Burkholderia sp. BCC1988 | reverse complement strand
CCCGGCCTTCTGCGCGGCTTCCGCCTTGTTCTGCGACAGCGCCGCGAACGCGTCCTGCTCCTCGCGCGTGATCCCGTATTCCTTCGCGACGTTCTCCGCCGTGGTGCCCATGTGGTACTGGTTGTACACGTCCCACAGGCCGTCGACGATCATCGTGTCGACCAGCTTCGCGTCACCCATCCGGAACCCGTCGCGCGAGCACGGCAGCACGTGCGGCGCCGCGCTCATGTTCTCCTGGCCGCCCGCAATCACGATCTCCGCGTCGCCCGCT
>NZ_CAJPHA010000102.1:0-275 GCF_905339895.1 Burkholderia sp. BCC1988 | reverse complement strand
ACGATCGCGTTCGCCGCCAGCATCACGGCCTTCAGGCCCGAGCCGCACACCTTGTTGATCGTCATCCCCGGCACTGCGCTCGGCAGGCCGGCCTTGATCAGCGACTGGCGCGCCGGGTTCTGCCCCGAGCCCGCCGTCAGCACCTGGCCCATGATCACTTCGCTCACCTGCTCGGGCTTCACGCCCGAACGCTCCAGCACCGCGCGAATCACCGTCGCACCCAGCTCCGGTGCCGCGATCTTCGCGAGCGAGCCGCCGAATTTGCCGACCGCGGT
>NZ_CAJPHA010000101.1:0-278 GCF_905339895.1 Burkholderia sp. BCC1988 | reverse complement strand
GCTTGATCTGCTCCTTGTCGTTGCGCAGGTATGCGCCCATCTGCATGTTCTCGATGATCGACATCCGCGCGAAGATCCCGCGACCTTCCGGCACCATCGCGAGGCCGCGCTTGAGCAGCTCGTGCGACGGCACGCCCTTGATCGACTTGCCGTCGTACTCGATGTCGCCCGCCGAGTACGGCTTGAGACCCGTGATCGCCTTCATCGTCGTGGTCTTGCCCGCGCCGTTCGCGCCGATCAGCGTCACCAGCTCGCCCTGGCGGACTTCCATGTCAACG
>NZ_CAJPHA010000100.1:0-278 GCF_905339895.1 Burkholderia sp. BCC1988 | reverse complement strand
TCTTGATCTGCTCGTTGTCGTTGCGCAGGTACGCGCCCATCTGCATGTTCTCGATGATCGACATCCGCGCGAAGATCCCGCGGCCTTCCGGCACCATCGCGAGCCCGCGCTTGAGCAGCTCGTGCGACGGCACGCCCTTGATCGACTTGCCGTCGTACTCGATGTCGCCGGCCGAATACGGCTTGAGACCCGTGATCGCCTTCATCGTCGTGGTCTTGCCCGCGCCGTTCGCGCCGATCAGCGTCACCAGCTCGCCCTGGCGGACTTCCATGTCAACA
>NZ_CAJPHA010000099.1:0-284 GCF_905339895.1 Burkholderia sp. BCC1988 | reverse complement strand
GTCGCTTCCTGCTGCAGCTTCTCGATCAGGCGGAAGTTCTCGCCCTCCTCGAGCTTGAGCTGCAGTTCCGGCGTGCTCATCGCGTCCGGCAGCGCGTTGAGCAGCGCGCTCGGATCGGCCGTCTTCGCGAGGATTTCGAGCAGGCGCGCGCCCGTGTAGAGACCGTCGTCGAAACCGTACCAGCGATCTTTGAAGAACACGTGGCCGCTCATCTCGCCCGCGAGCGGCGCGCCCGTCTCGCGCAGCTTCGCCTTCACGAGCGAATGGCCCGTCTTCCACATCAA
>NZ_CAJPHA010000098.1:0-284 GCF_905339895.1 Burkholderia sp. BCC1988 | reverse complement strand
TTCGCTTCCTGCTGCAGCTTCTCGATCAGGCGGAAGTTCTCGCCCTCCTCGAGCTTGAGCTGCAGTTCGGGCGTGCTCATCGCGTCCGGCAGCGCATTGAGCAGCGCGCTCGGATCGGCCGTCTTCGCGAGGATCTCGAGCAGGCGCGCGCCCGTGTAGAGACCGTCGTCGAAGCCGTACCAGCGGTCCTTGAAGAACACGTGGCCGCTCATCTCGCCCGCGAGCGGCGCGCCCGTCTCGCGCAGCTTCGCCTTCACGAGCGAATGGCCCGTCTTCCACATCAG
>NZ_CAJPHA010000097.1:0-292 GCF_905339895.1 Burkholderia sp. BCC1988 | reverse complement strand
CGAGTGCGTCTGCGACAGGTTGAAGCCGCCGACGTGCACCGGATCGATGCCCGTGATCCCCTTCGGGCCGTTGGTGATGTTCACCGGACGGTCGAGGTTGTTCATGAAGATCCGGACGATTTCACCGAAGCCGAGCGTCACGATCGCCAGGTAGTCGCCGCGCAGGCGCAGCGTCGGCGCGCCGAGCAGGATCCCGAAGGTCGCCGCCAGCGCCATCGCGATCGGCACGATGATCAGGAACGGGATGTGCAGGCCGTTCGGCGCGAGCGCCGCGATCCACTCGAACTGCGAG
>NZ_CAJPHA010000096.1:0-293 GCF_905339895.1 Burkholderia sp. BCC1988 | reverse complement strand
TGCTCGAGAAGGGTTCCGAGATCGGCGCGCACATCCTGTCGGGCGCGGTGATGGACCCGCGCGCGATCACTGAGCTGTTTCCCGACTGGAAGGAACAGGGCGCGCCGTTGAACGTCGAGGTGACCGAAGACCGCTTCCTGTTCCTGTCCGAGAACAGCGCGGTCACGACGCCGAATTGGGCGTTGCCCGCCAACTTCCAGAACCACGGCAACTACGTGATCTCGCTGGGCAACGTGACCCGCTGGCTCGGCCAGCAGGCGGAGGCCCTGGGCGTCGAGATCTTCCCGGGCTTT
>NZ_CAJPHA010000095.1:0-293 GCF_905339895.1 Burkholderia sp. BCC1988 | reverse complement strand
GAAGCCCGGGAAGATCTCGACGCCCAGGGCTTCCGCCTGCTGGCCGAGCCAGCGGGTCACGTTGCCCAGCGAAATCACGTAGTTGCCGTGGTTCTTGAAGTTGTCGGGCAACGCCCAGTTGGGCGTGGTGACCGCGCTGCTCTCGGACAGGAACAGGAAGCGATCTTCGGTCACCTCGACGTTCAACGGCGCACCCTGTTCCTTCCAGTCGGGAAACAGCTCGGTGATCGCGCGCGGGTCCATCACCGCGCCCGACAGGATGTGCGCGCCGATCTCGGAGCCCTTCTCGAGCA
>NZ_CAJPHA010000094.1:0-299 GCF_905339895.1 Burkholderia sp. BCC1988 | reverse complement strand
GGGCCTCGTACGAGCCGCTGCCCGTTTCATAGCGCTCGTCGACGATGCGTCGGTACAGCGCCTGGATCTGCTCGCCGTAGATCGCCGCGCCGCGCAGCACCATCTTGAAGCCGTTGTAGTCGGGCGGGTTGTGGCTGCCGGTGACGACGATGCACGAATCGACGCGGCGCTCGCCGCCTTTCAGCGCAAGCGGCACGCTCGCCGCGAAATAGCCGACCGGCGTGGGCACCATGCCGACGTCGACGACGTCGACGCCTGCCGCACGCAGGCCATCGGCGAGTGCGCCGACAAGCTCGGGC
>NZ_CAJPHA010000093.1:0-299 GCF_905339895.1 Burkholderia sp. BCC1988 | reverse complement strand
ACTGCTCGAACGCGCCGCTGCCCGTTTCGAAGCGCGCGTCGACGATGCGGCGGTACAGCGCCTGGATCTGCTCGCCGTAGATCGCCGCGCCGCGCAGCACCATCTTGAAGCCGTTGTAGTCGGGCGGGTTGTGGCTGCCGGTGACGACGATGCACGAATCGACGCGGCGCTCGCCGTCCTTCAGCGCGAGCGGCACGCTCGCCGCGAAATAGCCGACCGGCGTGGGCACCATGCCGACGTCGACGACGTCGACGCCTGCCGCACGCAGGCCATCGGCGAGTGCGCCGACGAGCTCGGGG
>NZ_CAJPHA010000092.1:0-301 GCF_905339895.1 Burkholderia sp. BCC1988 | reverse complement strand
GTGCGTGCGCGACGACGAGACCAGCGTCGACAGCGAGCTGGTCGCCGTGGAGCTCGTGGTCGACAGCGATGAGACGCTGCTGTTCGTGGTCGACAAACCAGTGGACAGCGAGCTGGCCGTGGTCGATGTCGAGGTCGACAGCGAAGCCACCGTGCTGTCCGTCGTCGACAACGCGGTCGACAGCGAGCTGGCCGTCGTTGAGGTCGAGGTCGACAGCGACACCACGGTGCTATCCGTCGTCGACAGCGCCGTCGACAGTGAACTCACGCCGGTCGACAACGAGCTGGCCGTCGTCGACGTG
>NZ_CAJPHA010000091.1:0-357 GCF_905339895.1 Burkholderia sp. BCC1988 | reverse complement strand
GGCAACACGTCGTCGGCAACGTCGTTCAGCTTCACGCTCGATACGTCGGCGGCTGCGCCCGGTGTTGCCCTCACCACCGATTCGGGCAGCAGTGCGTCCGATCACGTCACCAATGTCGGCACGTTGAACCTGGCCGGTGTCGAGACCGGCGCCACCGTCGAATATTCGATCGACGGCGGTCATACGTGGAGCACCAGCTTCAATGCCGTCGAAGGCCTGAACGACGTACAGGTCCGGCAGACCGATATCGCCGGCAACACGTCCGATCCGACGTCGTTCAACTTCACGCTCGACACCTCGGCCGCCGCACCCGGTGTCGCACTCACCACCGATTCGGGCAGCAGTGCGTCCGACCAT
>NZ_CAJPHA010000090.1:0-367 GCF_905339895.1 Burkholderia sp. BCC1988 | reverse complement strand
GAAGACGGGCATCGCGCGCACGTTCCAGAACATCCGCCTGTTCGGCGGGATGACGGCGCTGGAGAACGTGATGGTGGGCCGCCACGTGCGGACCAAGCACGGGCTGCTCGGCGCGGTGTTCCAGACGCCGGCCGAGCGCCAGGAAGAACGCGAGATCAAGGAACGCGCGATCGAGCTGCTCGAGTACGTCGGCGTGCTGCAGTACGCCGACTACACGTCGCGCAACCTGTCGTACGGCCACCAGCGCCGTCTCGAGATCGCGCGCGCATTGGCGACCGACCCGAAGCTGCTCGCGCTCGACGAGCCGGCGGCCGGGATGAACGCGACCGAGAAGGTCGAGCTCACGCGCCTGCTCGACAAGATCCGC
>NZ_CAJPHA010000089.1:0-367 GCF_905339895.1 Burkholderia sp. BCC1988 | reverse complement strand
ACGGATCTTGTCGAGCAGGCGCGTGAGTTCGACCTTCTCGGTCGCGTTCATCCCGGCCGCCGGCTCGTCGAGCGCGAGCAGCTTCGGGTCGGTCGCCAATGCGCGCGCGATTTCCAGCCGGCGCTGGTGGCCGTACGACAGGTTGCGCGACGTGTAGTCCGCGTACTGCAGCACGCCGACGTACTCGAGCAGCTCGATCGCGCGTTCCTTGATCTCGCGCTCTTCCTGGCGCTCGGCCGGCGTCTGGAACACCGCGCCGAGCAGGCCGTGCTTGGTCCGCACGTGGCGGCCCACCATCACGTTCTCCAGCGCCGTCATCCCGCCGAACAGGCGGATGTTCTGGAACGTGCGCGCGATGCCCGTCTTT
>NZ_CAJPHA010000088.1:0-446 GCF_905339895.1 Burkholderia sp. BCC1988 | reverse complement strand
TCGACGTCGCCGATCAGTACATCGCGCGCATCGTTGGCGACGTCAAGCTCGCGCGCCCGCTGAAGCTCGTCGTCGACGCCGGCAACGGCGTCGCGGGCCCGCTCGCGACGCGCCTGTTCAAGGCGCTCGGCTGCACGCTCGTCGAGCGCTTCACCGACATCGACGGCACGTTCCCGAACCATCACCCCGATCCCGCGCACCCGGAAAACCTGCAGGACGTGATCCAGGCGCTGAAGGACACCGACGCCGAACTCGGCTTCGCGTTCGACGGCGACGGCGACCGCCTCGGCGTCGTCACGAAGGACGGCCAGATCATCTACCCGGACCGCCAGCTGATGCTGTTCGCGGAGGAAGTGCTGTCGCGCAACCCGGGCGCGCAGATCATCTACGACGTGAAGTGCACGCGCCATCTCGCGCAGTGGGTGAAGGCGAAGGGCGGCGAGCCG
>NZ_CAJPHA010000087.1:0-457 GCF_905339895.1 Burkholderia sp. BCC1988 | reverse complement strand
ACGGATGTCCTTCGGTTTCGCGATCGGCCCGATCTGCTTGCCGACCCAGTCGCGCAGCGCCTTCGCGAGCGCCGCCGCTTCCTCGCCTTCCGGACGCGAGCGCTTGAGCACCACGAACGCGACCACCGCCTCGCCGGTCGTGTCGTCCGGGCGGCCGACCACCGCCGCTTCCGCAACCAGCTCGTGCGAGACCAGCGCCGACTCGATCTCCATCGTGCCGAGCCGGTGGCCCGACACGTTCAGCACGTCGTCGATGCGGCCCATGATCGTGAAGTAGCCGGTGTCCTTGTCGCGCACCGTGCCGTCGCCGGCGAGATAGAGCGTGCCGCCGAGTTCTTCCGGGTAATAACTCTTCCTGAAGCGCTCCGGATCGCCCCAGATCGTGCGGATCATCGCCGGCCATGGACGCTTGACGACGAGAATCCCGCCTTGCCCGTTCGGCACGTCCTGGCCGGTT
>NZ_CAJPHA010000086.1:0-457 GCF_905339895.1 Burkholderia sp. BCC1988 | reverse complement strand
GCGGATGTCCTTCGGTTTCGCGATCGGCCCGATCTGCTTGCCGACCCAGTCGCGCAGCGCCTTCGCGAGCGCCGCCGCTTCCTCGCCTTCCGGACGCGAGCGCTTCAGCACCACGAACGCGACCACCGCCTCGCCGGTCGTGTCGTCCGGACGCCCGACCACCGCCGCTTCCGCAACCAGCTCGTGCGAGACCAGCGCCGACTCGATCTCCATCGTGCCGAGCCGGTGGCCCGACACGTTCAGCACGTCGTCGATACGGCCCATGATCGTGAAGTAGCCGGTGTCCTTGTCGCGCACCGTGCCGTCGCCGGCGAGATAGAGCGTGCCGCCGAGTTCTTCCGGGTAATAACTCTTCCTGAAGCGCTCCGGGTCGCCCCAGATCGTGCGGATCATCGCCGGCCACGGACGCTTGACGACGAGAATGCCGCCTTGCCCGTTCGGCACGTCCTGGCCCGTC
>NZ_CAJPHA010000085.1:0-485 GCF_905339895.1 Burkholderia sp. BCC1988 | reverse complement strand
AGAATCCGGTCGCACATGAACACCGCTTCCTCGATGTTGTGCGTGACGATCAGCACCGACTTGATCGGCATGCGGCCTTGCGTCCACAGGTCGAGCAGGTCGGTACGCAGCGTTTCGGCGGTCAGCACGTCGAGTGCGGAAAACGGCTCGTCCATCAGCAGGATCGTCGGATCGACGACGAGCGCGCGCGCGAAGCCCACGCGCTGGCGCATGCCGCCCGACAGTTCGCGCGGATACGCGTTCTCGAAGCCGTCGAGACCGATCAGGTCGATCGCGGCGAGCGCGCGTTCGCGCCGCTCGCGTGCGCCGACGCCGAGCGCCTCAAGCCCGGCCTCCACGTTCTGCAGCACGGTCAGCCACGGAAACAGCGCGAAGGTCTGGAACACCATCGCGACGCCTTCGGCCGGGCCGCGCAGCGGCTTGCCGAGATAGGTCACGTCACCGCCGGTCGGCTCGATCAGCCCGGCGATGATCCGCAGCAGCGT
>NZ_CAJPHA010000084.1:0-490 GCF_905339895.1 Burkholderia sp. BCC1988 | reverse complement strand
CGCATTCGGCTTCTGCGTGAACAGGTTGTACGCGATCCGGATCGTCATCTCGCCGGCATCGTGCAGCTTGCGGATCACTTCGTAATCGTCGGGATAGTTCTGCGAACCGCCGCCCGCATCGATCACGCCCGTCACGCCGAGACGGTTCAGTTCGCGCATGAAGTGGCGCGTCGAGTTGTACTGGTATTCGAACGGCAGCTTCGGTCCCTTCGCGAGCGTCGCGTAGAGAATCGTCGCGTTCGGGTTCGCGAGCAGCAGCCCGGTCGGGTTGCCCGCGGCATCGCGCAGGATCGTGCCGCCCGGCGGCTCGGGCGTGTCCTTCGTGTAGCCGACCACGCGCAGCGCGGCCGCGTTCAGCAGTGCGCGGTCGTACAGGTGCAGGATGAACACCGGCGTATCGGGCGCGGCCGCGTTCAGTTCGTCGATCGTCGGCAGGCGCTTCTCCACGAACTGGTGCTCGGTGAAGCCGCCGACCACGCGCACCCACTGT
>NZ_CAJPHA010000083.1:0-490 GCF_905339895.1 Burkholderia sp. BCC1988 | reverse complement strand
GGCATTCGGCTTCTGCGTGAACAGGTTGTACGCGATCCGGATCGTCATCTCGCCGGCATCGTGCAGCTTGCGGATCACTTCGTAATCGTCGGGATAGTTCTGCGAACCGCCGCCTGCATCGATCACACCCGTCACGCCGAGACGGTTCAGTTCGCGCATGAAGTGGCGCGTCGAGTTGTACTGGTATTCGAACGGCAGCTTCGGTCCCTTCGCGAGCGTCGCGTAGAGAATCGTCGCATTCGGGTTCGCGAGCAGCAGCCCGGTCGGATTGCCCGCGGCATCGCGCAGGATCGTGCCGCCCGGCGGCTCGGGCGTGTCCTTCGTGTAGCCGACCACGCGCAGCGCGGCCGCGTTCAGCAGCGCACGATCGTAAAGATGCAGGATGAACACCGGCGTATCGGGCGCGGCCGCGTTGAGTTCCTCGATCGTCGGCAGGCGCTTCTCGGCGAACTGGTGTTCGGTAAAGCCACCGACCACGCGCACCCATTGC
>NZ_CAJPHA010000082.1:0-504 GCF_905339895.1 Burkholderia sp. BCC1988 | reverse complement strand
CTGATGCTCCAGGTATGACCGCCGTCGATCGAATATTCGACGGTGGCGCCGGTTTCGATGCCGGTGAGGTTCAACGTACCGACATTGGTGACGTGATCGGACGCACTGCTGCCGGAATCGGTGGCGAGCGCAACACCGGGCGCAGCCGCCGACGTGTCGAGCGTGAAGCTGAACGAAGTCGAATCGGACGTGTTGCCGGCGATATCGGTCTGCCGGACCTGTACGTCGTTCAGGCCTTCGGTCGCGCTGAAGCTGGTGTTCCAGGTATGGCCGCCGTCGATCGAATATTCGACGGTGGCACCGGTTTCGATGCCGGTCAGGTTCAACGTGCCGACATTGGTGATATGGTCGGACGCACTGCTGCCCGAATCGGTGGTGAGCGCCACGCCCGGTGCAGCCGCCGACGTATCGAGCGTAAAGCTGAACGACGTTACCGACGATGTGTTGCCGGCGACGTCAACCTGCCGGACCTGCACGTCGTTCACGCCTTCGGTGGCGCTGAAA
>NZ_CAJPHA010000081.1:0-530 GCF_905339895.1 Burkholderia sp. BCC1988 | reverse complement strand
TCGCGCTTGGCCATCTCGTGCAGCAGCGTCACCAGGATCCGGCAGCCCGACGCGCCGATCGGGTGACCGATCGCGATCGCCCCGCCGTTCACGTTCACCTTCGACGTGTCCCAGCCCATCTGCTTGTGCACCGCCAGCGCCTGCGCCGCGAATGCCTCGTTGATTTCCATCAGGTCAAGGTCGCCCGGCGTCCAGCCCGCGCGCTCCAGCGCACGGCGCGATGCCGGCACCGGACCCATGCCCATCACGCTCGGATCCACCCCCGCGTTCGCGTACGCCTTGATCCGCGCCAGCGGCGTCAGGCCGAGCGCCGCCGCCTTCTGCGCCGACATCACCAGCACCGCCGCCGCGCCGTCGTTCAGCCCCGACGCGTTCGCCGCCGTCACCGAGCCGTCCTTCGAGAACGCCGGCTTCAGCCCCGCCAGCGATTCCGCCGTCACGCCGTGGCGCACGAACTCGTCGGTCGCGAACTGCAGCGGCTCGCCCTTGCGTTGCGGGATCGACACCGGCACGATCTCGTCGTCGAAGCG
>NZ_CAJPHA010000080.1:0-554 GCF_905339895.1 Burkholderia sp. BCC1988 | reverse complement strand
CCTGCCGCGACGATGTTCTTCGCGACGTAACGGCCGGCATACGCTGCCGAACGGTCGACCTTCGACGGATCCTTGCCCGAGAACGCGCCGCCGCCGTGCGGTGCGGCACCGCCGTAGGTATCGACGATGATCTTGCGACCCGTCAGGCCGCAGTCGCCCTGCGGGCCACCGATCACGAACCGGCCGGTCGGGTTCACCAGGAACTTGATGTCGCCCTTGATCAGGTCGGCCGGCAGCGTCGGCTTGATGATTTCCTCGATCACGGCTTCGCGCAGCGCCGGCAGCTCGATGTCCGGTGCGTGCTGCGTCGACAGCACGACGGTGTCGATCGAATCGGGCTTGCCGTCGACGTAGCGGACCGTGACCTGCGACTTCGCGTCCGGGCGCAGCCACTGCAGGCGGCCGTCGCGGCGCAGGCTGGCCTGGCGCTCGACGAGACGGTGCGACAGGTAGATCGGCAGCGGCATCAGTTCCGGCGTTTCGTCGCATGCGTAACCGAACATCAGGCCCTGGTCGCCCGCGCCTTGATCGAGGTTGTCGTCATGCGCGCGGTC
>NZ_CAJPHA010000079.1:0-557 GCF_905339895.1 Burkholderia sp. BCC1988 | reverse complement strand
GCGCAGGCGGCCGAAGCGACGCCGCCCGTCGCGAAGATGCTGTCGAAGGGCCTCAAGGTGTCGGCCGGCACCGACGCGACACGCGTGGCGTCGTACAACCCGTGGGTGTCGTTGTCCTGGCTCGTGACAGGCAAGACGATCGGCGGCCTGCGCATGTACCCGCAGCGCAACCTGCTCGATCGCGAGACCGCGCTGCGCATGTGGACCGAATACGTGACGTGGTTCTCGAACGAGGTCGGCAAGAAAGGGCGCATCGCGGTCGGGCAACTGGCCGATGTAGTCGTCCCGGATCGCGATTTCTTCGCGTGCGCCGAGGACGACATCGCGGGCACGACCGCACTGCTGACCGTGGTGGGCGGCAAGATCGTGTGGGGCGCGGGCCCGTTCGCGTCGCACGATGCGCCGATTCCGCCCGCGATGCCGGACTGGTCGCCGGTGCGTGAGTATGGCGGCTACGGCGGTTGGGGCGCGACGCAGCGCAGCGGCGCACCGCTGCAACGCGCGGCGGCCGCCGCGATGTGCGGCTGCGCGAATGCATGCAACGTGCACCAGCATGC
>NZ_CAJPHA010000078.1:0-557 GCF_905339895.1 Burkholderia sp. BCC1988 | reverse complement strand
CCGCCGATCACTTCGTCGGCGACGAGCAGGATGTCGTACTTGCGGCAGATCCGCTGGATTTCCGGCCAGTACGTCGACGGCGGGAAGATCACGCCGCCCGCGCCCTGGAACGGCTCGCCGATGAACGCCGCGACGTTCTCCGCGCCGAGTTCGAGGATCTTCGCCTCGAGCTGCTGCGCACGCGCGAGGCCGAACGCTTCGGGCGTCTCGCCGGCTTGGGCTTCGCCGAAGAAATACGGCTGGTCGATGTGCACGATGTTCTCGACCTTCGACGGCATCTGCTCGTGCATGTAACCCATCCCGCCGAGCGTGCCGCCCGCGATCGTCGAGCCGTGATAGCCGTTCTTGCGCGAGATCACGTATTTCTTCTGCGGCTTGCCCTGCACGCGCCAGTACTGGTGCACGAGACGCAGCACGGTATCGTTGCCTTCCGAGCCGCTGTTGCAATAGAAGAAGTGGTTGAAACCCGCGGGCGTCACTTCGGCGAGCATCGCCGACAGTTCGATTACCGGCGGGTGCGTGGTCTTGAAGAACGTGTTGTAGAACGGCAGTTCCTG
>NZ_CAJPHA010000077.1:0-585 GCF_905339895.1 Burkholderia sp. BCC1988 | reverse complement strand
GAAGCGGTCAACAGCGGCATCGACAAGGTGGCCGACACGTTCGGCTCGGTCGACATCCTCGTGTCGAACGCGGGCATCCAGATCGTCAACCCGATCGAGAACTACGCGTTCTCCGACTGGAAGAAGATGCAGGCGATCCACGTCGACGGCGCGTTCCTGACGACCAAGGCCGCGCTCAAGCACATGTACAAGGACGATCGCGGCGGCGTCGTGATCTACATGGGTTCGGTGCACTCGCACGAAGCGTCGCCGCTGAAGTCGGCGTACGTGACGGCCAAGCACGGGCTGCTCGGTCTCGCGCGCGTGCTGGCGAAGGAAGGCGCGAAGCACAACGTGCGCTCGCACGTCGTATGTCCGGGCTTCGTGCGCACGCCGCTGGTCGACAAGCAGATTCCGGAGCAGGCCAAGGAGCTCGGGATCAGCGAAGAGGAAGTGGTGAAGAAGGTGATGCTCGGCAACACGGTCGACGGCGTGTTCACGACGGTGCAGGACGTCGCGCAGACGGTGCTGTTCCTGTCGGCGTTCCCGAGCGCCGCGCTCACGGGCCAGTCGTTCGTCGTCAGCCACGGCTGGTTCATGCAGTAA
>NZ_CAJPHA010000076.1:0-603 GCF_905339895.1 Burkholderia sp. BCC1988 | reverse complement strand
CGGCGTGGCCGAGCAGTCGGCGACGCTCGCGGGCGTGAGCCAGAGCGGCCTCACGCGGATGGGCGAGACCATGCGCAGCGTGATGGACGCGGCCGGTTCGGTGAACGCGAAGCTCGCGATCCTCAACGAAAAGGCGCTGAACATCAACCAGGTCGTCGCGACCATCACCAAGGTGGCCGACCAGACCAACCTGCTGTCGCTGAACGCGGCGATCGAGGCCGAGAAGGCCGGCGAGTACGGCCGCGGCTTCGCGGTCGTCGCGACCGAGATCCGCCGCCTGGCCGACCAGACGGCGGTGGCGACCTACGACATCGAGCAGACGGTGAAGGAGATCCAGTCGGCCGTGTCGGCGGGTGTGATGGGGATGGATAAGTTCTCCGAGGAAGTGCGCCGCGGCATGCTCGACGTGCAGCAGGTTGGCGGGCAGCTGTCGCAGATCATCGCCGAGGTGCAGACGCTCGCGCCGCGCTTCCAGATGGTCAACGAAGGGATGCAGACGCAGGCGAACGGTGCCGAGCAGATCACGCAGGCGCTGTCGCAGCTGTCGGAAGCCGCGCAGCAGACGGCCGAATCGCTGCGCCAGTCGTCGCAGGCGATCGACGA
>NZ_CAJPHA010000075.1:0-681 GCF_905339895.1 Burkholderia sp. BCC1988 | reverse complement strand
CGCGTTCGCGCAGACGAGCGTGACGCTGTACGGCCGGATCGACGGCGGCGTCGAATACCTGAACCACATCGCGACGCCCGGCGGCAGTTCGACGCGCTGGAGCGCGGAAGGCGGCGACTGGGGCACCAGCATGTTCGGCCTGAAGGGCTTCGAGGATCTCGGCGGCGGGATGTCGACGGTCTTCAACCTGGAAACCGCGTTCCAGGTGATGAACGGCACGACGGGCGGCGGACGCATGTGGTCGCGCCGCGCGTATGTCGGCCTGAAGAGCGACACGTGGGGCCAGCTGCAGGCCGGCCGCAACCTGTTCATCGACAGCGACGGCGTGTGGGAATTCGATCCGTTCGTGCAGCAGGCGTTTTCATCCGCATCGCTCGTGCGCGGCCGCAACTGGCAGCAAAGCAGCAACAACGTCGAATATCACAGCCCGGTGATCGGCGGCTTCGACGTGCAGGCGCAGTATGCGTTCGGCAACCAGTCGCGCGGCTTCAACTACGGCGCGGCCGACGACTTCGGCCGCTCGGACGGGATCATGATCTCGTATCACTCACCAATGCTCGACGTGCGCGGCCTCTACGACGAGCTGCGCGACAACAACGGCAAGTTCAGCAACATCTTCACCGCGTCGCGCGAGTATTTCGTCGGCGCGAACGTGAAGGTGTCGAAGTTCAAGATCCAGGG
>NZ_CAJPHA010000074.1:0-818 GCF_905339895.1 Burkholderia sp. BCC1988 | reverse complement strand
GAACCAGGCGATCGACACGCTGTCGACCTCGACCTCTACGTCGGTCAGCTCGCTGTCGACGGGCTTGTCGACGACGAACAGCACGGTGACGTCGCTGTCGAGCAGTGTCGGTTCGATCTCGAGCAGCTTGTCCACGACAAACAGTAGCCTCACGTCGCTGTCGACTTCGACGTCGACGACGGCCAGCTCGCTGTCGACGGGCCTGTCGACGACCGACAGCACGGTGTCGTCGCTGTCGACATCGAGTTCGACGGCAGTCAGTTCGCTGTCGACGGGGCTGTCGACGACCGATAGCACGGTGGCTTCGCTGTCGACCTCGACGTCGACGACGGCCAGCTCGCTGTCGACCGGTTTGTCGACGACGAACAGCACGGTGTCGTCGCTGTCGACGGGGCTGTCGACAACCGATAGCACGGTGGCTTCGCTGTCGACTTCGACGTCGACGACGGCCAGCTCGCTGTCGACCGGTATCAGCTCGCTGTCGACGGGCCTGTCGACGACCGACAGCACGGTGGCATCGCTGTCGACCTCGACCTCGACCTCGGCCAGCTCGCTGTCGACCGGCTTGTCGACGACGAACAGCACGGTCACGTCGCTGTCCACGGCGACGTCGACCGCGACCAGCTCGCTGTCGACCGCATTGTCGACGACGGACAGCACGGTGGTTTCGCTGTCGACCTCGACGTCGACCACGGCCAGCTCGTTGTCGACCGGTGTGAGCTCGCTTTCGACGGGTCTGTCGACCACGAACAGCAATGTGTCGTCGCTGTCGACGTCGAGCTCCACGGCAACCAGCTCGCTGTCGACGCTGATCTCGA
>NZ_CAJPHA010000073.1:0-841 GCF_905339895.1 Burkholderia sp. BCC1988 | reverse complement strand
ACCCACCGCGACGCCGGCCGCACCGCCCGCCGTTGCACCCGTACCCGCGGCCAGCGCGTTGATGCCCGTCGCGCCGTCGTTGTTGTAGTTGCTTTGCTGCGTGCCGTTGTCGTTCACGCTGTAGTAGTGCGTGCGCGACGTCGAGATCAGCGTCGACAGCGAGTTGGTGGCCGTGGAACTCGAGGTCGACAGCGACGACACATTGCTGTCCGTCGTCGACAGCCCCGTCGACAGCGAGCTGACACCGGTCGACAGTGAGCTGGCCGTCGTCGAGCTCGACGTGGACAGCGACGACACCGTGCTATCCGTCGTCGACAGCGCAGTCGACAGCGAGCTGGTCGCGGTCGACGTCGCCGTGGACAGCGACGTGACCGTGCTGTTCGTCGTCGACAAGCCGGTCGACAGCGAGCTGGCCGTCGTCGAGGTCGACGTCGACAGCGACGACACCGTGCTGTCCGTCGTCGACAACGCGGTCGACAGCGAACTGGTCGCGGTCGACGTCGCCGTGGACAGCGACGTGACCGTGCTGTTCGTCGTCGACAAGCCGGTCGACAGCGAACTGGCCGAGGTCGAGGTCGACGTCGACAGCGACGACACCGTGCTGTCCGTCGTTGACAACGCGGACGACAGCGAACTGGTCGCGGTCGATGTCGACGTCGACAGCGACGACACGTTGCTGTTCGTCGTCGACAGACCCGTCGACAACGAGCTGACACCAGTCGACAGCGAGCTGGCCGTCGTCGACGTGGACGTCGACAGCGACGACACCGTGCTGTCCGTCGTCGACAGCGCCGTCGACAGTGAACTCACGCCGGTCGACAACGAACTGGCCGTTGTCGAC
>NZ_CAJPHA010000072.1:0-844 GCF_905339895.1 Burkholderia sp. BCC1988 | reverse complement strand
ATCTTCGGCTTCCAGCTGCCGTCGGTCTACATGTACTACTACCTGTTCGTGCTCTGCGCGCTGCTGGTGATCTGGGTCTGTACGCGCCTGCAGCACTCGCGTATCGGCCGCGCATGGGCCGCGATCCGCGAAGACGAAATCGCCGCGAAAGCGATGGGCATCAACACCCGTAACGTGAAGCTGCTCGCGTTCGCGATGGGCGCGTCGTTCGGCGGCCTGTCGGGCGCGATGTTCGGTGCGTTCCAGGGCTTCGTGTCGCCTGAGTCGTTCACGTTCTGGGAATCGATCGTCGTGCTGGCGTGCGTGGTGCTCGGCGGCATGGGCCACATCCCGGGCGTGATCCTGGGCGCGGTGCTGCTCGCGATCTTCCCGGAATTCCTGCGTTCGACGATGAGCCCGCTGCAGCACGCGATCTTCGGTCACGACATCGTCGACACCGAAGTGATCCGTCAGGCGCTGTACGGCCTCGCGATGGTGATCATCATGCTGTACCGCTCGGAAGGCCTGTGGCCGGCGCCGAAGCATGAGGACAAGATCGCGAAACTGGCGAAGCGCAACAGCAAGAAGCCGGTGCGCGCTTAACCAACGGACAAGGGGATACACACATGAGCGACAAGCAAATCCGACTGTCCGTCTCGGGCGTGAACAAACGCTTCGGCGGGCTGCAGGCACTGTCCGACGTCGGCCTGCAGATCAAGGAAGGCGAGATCTACGGCCTGATCGGCCCGAACGGCGCCGGCAAGACCACGTTCTTCAACGTGATCACGGGCCTCTACACGCCGGACTCCGGCGAGTTCAAGCTCGACGGCACGGAATACAAGCCGACCGCGGTGCACCAGGTCGC
>NZ_CAJPHA010000071.1:0-855 GCF_905339895.1 Burkholderia sp. BCC1988 | reverse complement strand
CGACTCGGCCCGCACCTGATTCGTATTCCTCACCACTCGACCATCGGGGCGCAGGCAGGTCCTCCTGCACCCATCTGCCAACGGACCTTCCGGAGACACAACGACATGTTCAAGCAAAAAGCCGCCCTGACCGCCGTCGCCTGCGCGCTCGCCTTCGGCACCGCCGCCGCCCATGCAGCCGACAAGCCGCTGAAATCGATCGGCGTCACGGTCGGCTCGCTCGGCAACCCGTACTTCGTCACGATCGTGAAAGGCGCCGAGGCGCGCGCGAAACAGCTCAACCCGAACGCGAAGGTCACCGCGGTCTCGGCCGACTACGACCTGAACAAGCAGTTCACGCAAATCGACAACTTCATCTCCGCGCACGTCGACATGATCCTGCTGAACGCGACCGATCCGAAGGCGATCGAGCCGGCGGTAAAGAAGGCGCAGGCGGCGGGCATCACGGTCGTCGCGGTGGACGTCGCGGCCGCCGGCGCGAACGCGACCGTGCAGACCAACAACGTGAAGGCCGGCGAGCTGGCATGCGACTACCTTGCGAAGAAACTCAACGGCAAGGGTAACGTGATCATCGAGAACGGCCCGCAGGTGTCGGCCGTGATCGATCGCGTGAACGGCTGCAAGACTGTGCTCGCGAAGAACCCGGGCATCAAGCTGCTGTCGAGCGACCAGGACGGCAAGGGCTCGCGCGAGGGCGGGATGAACACGATGCAGGGCTACCTGACGCGCTTTCCGAAGCTCGACGGCGTGTTCACGATCAACGACCCGCAGGCGATCGGCAGCGATCTCGCGGCGAAGCAGCTGAACCGCCCGAACATCGTGATCACGTCGGTCGACGGCGCGCCCGACATCGAG
>NZ_CAJPHA010000070.1:0-859 GCF_905339895.1 Burkholderia sp. BCC1988 | reverse complement strand
TGACTCGGCCCGCACCTGATTCGCATTCCTCACCACTCGACCATCGGGGCGCAGGCAGGTTCTCCTGCACCCATCTATCTGCCAACGGACCTTCCGGAGACACAACGACATGTTCAAGCAAAAAGCCGCCCTGACCGCCGTCGCCTGCGCGCTCGCCTTCGGCGCCGCCGCCGCCCATGCAGCCGACAAGCCGCTGAAATCGATCGGCGTCACGGTCGGCTCGCTCGGCAACCCGTACTTCGTCACGATCGTGAAAGGCGCCGAGGCGCGTGCCAAACAGCTCAACCCGAACGCGAAGGTCACCGCGGTCTCGGCCGACTACGACCTGAACAAGCAGTTCACGCAGATCGACAACTTCATCTCCGCGCACGTCGACATGATCCTGCTGAACGCGACCGATCCGAAGGCGATCGAGCCGGCGGTGAAGAAGGCGCAGGCGGCGGGCATCACGGTCGTCGCGGTGGACGTCGCGGCCGCCGGCGCGAACGCGACCGTGCAGACCAACAACGTGAAGGCCGGCGAGCTCGCGTGCGACTACCTCGCGAAGAAACTCAGCGGCAAGGGCAACGTGATCATCGAGAACGGCCCGCAGGTGTCGGCCGTGATCGATCGCGTGAACGGCTGCAAGACCGTGCTCGCGAAGAACCCGGGCATCAAGCTGCTGTCGAGCGACCAGGACGGCAAGGGCTCGCGCGAAGGCGGGATGAACACGATGCAGGGCTACCTGACGCGCTTTCCGAAGCTCGACGGCGTGTTCACGATCAACGACCCGCAGGCGATCGGCAGCGATCTCGCGGCGAAGCAACTGAACCGCCCGAACATCGTGATCACGTCGGTCGACGGCGCGCCCGACATCGAA
>NZ_CAJPHA010000069.1:0-862 GCF_905339895.1 Burkholderia sp. BCC1988 | reverse complement strand
AACGCCTTGCGCGATGTCCGGCGACTGCTTGTCGTACGCGACGAGCACCGCGCAACCCTTGTAGTCGATGCCGTAGTCGGTGTTGTCGTAGCCGATGCGCTTGATGGTGTCGCGCGCGATCTGGATGTAATCGATGTTGGCCGTCGTGGTGATTTCACCGGCCAGCACGACGAGACCCGTGTTGCACAGCGTTTCGGCCGCAACGCGGGAGTATTCGTCCTGCTCGAGGATGGCGTCGAGAATCGCGTCCGAGATTTGGTCCGCGACCTTGTCCGGATGGCCTTCGGAGACGGATTCGGACGTAAAGAAATAGTTGTTCGCCATGTTGTTAACTCCAATAGTTGGGTTACGCCAGGTGGTTGATATCGCATTGACTGGTGTGTCGACGTTCTCCGCAATCCCGAATGCAGGCGGTCTTCGCTGTTCCCATCGGATAAACGAGTCAAATGAGGAAACATGGACATCCCGATTACATGCAAAACCCTGGCATATCGGTAAGACCGAGCGTACGTAACAGACTCATGCCCAGTTGAACGGACCTTTTGATGGGATTCGTTTCTTGATTATCTAATAGCGATAATAGTCCGGCTTGAACGGGCCGTCCTTCTGCACGCCGATGTACGAAGCCTGCTCGTCCGACAGCACGGACAGGTTCGCGCCGATGCGCGCGAGGTGCAGGCGCGCCACCTTTTCATCGAGATGCTTCGGCAGCACGTACACCTTGTTCTCGTACTCGTTGCCGCGCACGAACAGCTCGATCTGCGCGAGCGTCTGGTTCGCGAACGAGTTCGACATCACGAACGACGGGTGGCCGGTCGCGCAGCCGAGGTTCACGAGGCGGCCTTCGGCCAGCAGGATCACG
>NZ_CAJPHA010000068.1:0-897 GCF_905339895.1 Burkholderia sp. BCC1988 | reverse complement strand
TCTGTCGACGACGACCAGCTCCGTATCGTCGCTGAGCACGGCGCTGTCGAGCAGCAAGACGCACTACTACAGCGTGAACGACAACGGCACGCAGCAGGCGAACTACAACAACGATGGCGCGACCGGCGTGAACGCGCTGGCGGCAGGTGTCGGCGCGACTGCGGCGGGTACCAGCGCAACGGCAGTGGGCAACAACACGAACGCCGCGGGCGCCAATGCGCTGGCGCTGGGTTCGAACTCGACCGCGGCCGGTGCTGGCAGCATCGCCGCAGGTTACGGGGCGACGACGCCGGGCACCGGTACCGACAGTATCGCGATCGGCACCAATGCGACGGTCGTGGCCAATGGGCCGAGCGGCGGTGCGGGTGGTGTGGCTATCGGCGCAGGCGCGATGGCAGGCGACCCCGGCACGGCACTCGGTAGCGGGGCTTCGGCACTCGGAACCGATGCGACGGCCGTCGGCTACATCGCGACGGCGTCCGGATCGGCAAGCGGGGCGTTCGGTACCGGCGCGGTTGCATCGGCAGCGAATACGCTCGCACTGGGCAGCGGCGCGACCGCGGCGAACGCCGGCAGTGTCGCGCTGGGCTCGGGCTCGGTGACGGCGGCGGCCAGTCCGACGACGAGCGCGACGATCGGCGGCACGACGTACTCGTTCGCGGGTACGAGCCCGGCAAGCGTGGTGAGTGTCGGTGCGGCGGGTGCTGAGCGTCAGATCACCAACGTGGCGGCCGGCCAACTGAGCGCGACGAGTACGGATGCCGTCAACGGTTCGCAACTGTTCGCGACGAACCAGGCCATCGACACGCTGTCGACGTCGACTTCGACGTCGGTCAGTTCGCTGTCGACGGGCTTGTCGACGACGGACAGCACGGTGTCGTCGCTGTCGACCTCGAC
>NZ_CAJPHA010000067.1:0-902 GCF_905339895.1 Burkholderia sp. BCC1988 | reverse complement strand
CCGTAGCTGTGCAGCCCCGACAGGAACATGTTGACGCCGAGGAACGCGAACGTCGTCACGAGCAGGCCGGTGAGCGCCCACCAGGCGGCAACCGCGCCGCGCAGGCCCTTCATCAGGCGCATGTGCAGCCAGGCCGCGTAGTTGAGCCACACGATCAGCGCCCAGGTTTCCTTCGGGTCCCAGCTCCAGTAGCCTCCCCATGCTTCGGCGGCCCACAGCGCGCCGAGAATCGTCGCGATCGTGAAGAACGCGAAGCCGACCGCGATCGACTTGTACATCACGTCGTCGAGCACCTCGAGCGTCGGCAGGCGATCGGCGAGCACGCCGCGCTCCTTCATCAGGTACGCGACCGACACCATCGCCGACAGCGCGAAGCTGCCGTAGCCGATGAAGTTCGCCGGCACGTGGATCTTCATCCACCAGCTCTGCAGCGCCGGCACGAGCGGCTGGATCTGCTGCGCGTCGCGCGCGACCGAGTACCACATCAGGAAGCCGACGGCCGCGCTGATGACCAGCAGCACGAACGCGCCGAGCGCGCGCGTGCCGTAGTGGCCTTCGTAATACAGGTAGAGCAGCGCGGTGATCAGGCTGAACAGCACGAACACTTCGTACAGGTTCGACACCGGGATATGCCCGACGTCGGCGCCGATCAGGTAGGACTCGTACCAGCGCACCATCAGGCCGGTGAAGCCCATCAGCACGGCGACCCACGTGAGCTTCTGGCCGATCGCGGCGCCCGACTCCGAGCGCGCGAGCAGACCGATCCAGTAGAAGATCGTCGCGAGCACGAACAGCGCGCTCATCCACAGGATCGCGGACTGGCTCGACAGGAAGTACTTGAGGAAGAACGCCGCATCGGCGCGCGCGAGATCGCCCTGGTAGATCTGGATCGACAGCAGCGA
>NZ_CAJPHA010000066.1:0-954 GCF_905339895.1 Burkholderia sp. BCC1988 | reverse complement strand
GTCAGGTGCGGCGAGCTCAGCAGTGCCGCCGTGTACGCGCCCACCGCGTAGAACGCGATGTAGCCGAGGTCGAGCAGGCCGGCGAAGCCGACCACCACGTTCAGGCCCAGCGCGAGCATCACGTACAGCATCGCGAAGTCGAGCACGCGGACCCAGTAGTTGCCGCCTGCCGAGCCGATGATGATCGGCGCCGCGATCACGAAGGCCGCGGTCAGGATGCCGATGACGACGGTCTTGGCGGTGTTGCGTTCTTCGACGAGCGACGTCGAGGATTCGATCGGTTGAATGGATGTCATGTTGTTTGCTCCCCTTCCGTTACGCGCGGTCCGCGACACGTTCGCCCAGCAGGCCCGACGGACGGAACACCAGCACGATGATCAGCACGATGAATGCGAACACGTCCTGGTAGTTACTGCCGAACACGCCACCCGTGAGGTTGCCGATGTAGCCCGCGCCGAGCTGCTCGATCAGGCCGAGCACCACGCCGCCGACCATCGCGCCGCCGAGGTTGCCGATCCCGCCGAGCACCGCCGCGGTGAACGCCTTCATGCCGGGGATGAAGCCCATGTAGAAGTGCACGTTGCCGTATTCGGACGCGATCATCACGCCGGCCAGCGCGGCGAGCGCGGAGCCGATCATGAACGTCGCCGAGATCACGAAGTTCGGGTTCACGCCCATCAGGCTCGCGGTGTTCGGGCTTTCGGCGATCGCGCGCATCGCGCGGCCGAGCTTGGTCTTGTGCACGAGCAGCAAGAGGCCTGCCATCACGATGAACGCCACCGCGATGATCACGATTTCGGTGACCGAGATCACGGCGCCGGGCGTCGTGTCGGTCGCCTTGATCACGTTGATCGGATCGGTCGGCAGCAATTGCGGGAACGGCAGCGGGTTGCGCGACCAGATGATCATCGCGGCCGTCTGCAGCAGGATCGACACGCCGATCGCGGTGATCAG
>NZ_CAJPHA010000065.1:0-963 GCF_905339895.1 Burkholderia sp. BCC1988 | reverse complement strand
TAAGCATCTCAATTCGAGGAAAACATGACTTATCCTGATTGGCGAGCCTATCAAGAGGCCGCGGCAGAAGTCTTTCGACGCCTTGGATGCAATGCCCAGGTCGATTACCGCGCGAAAGGCGTCCGTGCGTCGCACGACATTGACGTGTATGTAACCTTTATGCGTTCGGGTATCCTTTGTACCTGGGTAATCGAATGCAAGCTTTGGGCAAGTCGCGTGCCCAAGGAAAAGGTGCTCGCACTCAAGAGCATCGTCGACGATCTTGGTGCCGATCGCGGCATCATGATCAGTGAAGCAGGGTTTCAGCCCGGCGCCCAAGATGCTGCGCGTGGAACGAATATCACACTGGTGACGTCACTGGAAGATTTCGCCCTCACGGCAATAGCTGCTGCGTCGGAGGTTCCGCTTACGCTAAATGGTCAGGAAGAGGGGGCGGCCATCTATCAGTTTCCGGAAAGAGCTGAACCGCAGGATTTGCTCTTGCACGGTGAATTCATCACCACCGCAAACTGGGCGGGACGCAGTATTTCGATTGTCAATCCGTCTTCCAAGGCGATTGTGCGGACCATCGATCTGGATAAATACGAAACAATGTCTCCGCAAAGTGGGGCACGGGAGATTCAGGGCCATCCCCCTGGGAGCTTGGCTATTGCGGACGGCCGCCTGTTTGTGGGCCAGGTCTTCTCCGACGTGATTCTCGTCATTGATCTAGCAACGCATGCCATCGTTAAGAGGATCGCTGTGCCCGGCGGTGGCGAGGGGCAGCTCGCGGTGTCACCAGACGAAAAGACCGTCTATTTCGCCAGCAATCATCTGAATCAGTTCTACATTATCGATAGTGCAACGTATGCGCTAACGACCGTTGCATATCCAGCCGGTGGTCATGGCTGCATGTCGCTGCTGAGGCATCCGGTGCGGCCCCTCCTTTATATTGGCATCCAACGAGGTGGGCATATTGAAGGA
>NZ_CAJPHA010000064.1:0-996 GCF_905339895.1 Burkholderia sp. BCC1988 | reverse complement strand
ATGCGCGCCGAACGTGCGCTCGCCCAGCTTCACGTCGCCGCGCGTGCGCGGCTCCGCGCCGAAGATCAGCCGCGCGAGCTCGGTGCGGCCCGCGCCGACGAGCCCGGCGATGCCGAGCACCTCGCCCGCATGCAGGTCGAGGCTGCAGCCGCGCACGCGCTCGCCGTCGGCGATGTCGCGCACCGACAGCAGCAGGTGGCCGGGATCGTACGGCGCGTGTTCCTTCTTGTAGAAGCCCGAGATGTCGCGGCCGACCATCATCGCGACGAGCCGCTCGGCCGACAGCGACGCGCGCTCGAGCGTGCCGACGTACGAGCCGTCGCGCAGCACCGACACGCGGTCGGACAGTTCGTAGATCTCCGCCATCCGGTGGCTGATGTAGATGATCGCGAGACCCTCCTCGCGCAGCTGGCGGATCAGGCCGAACAGGTGCTCGGTCTCGCGCGACGACAGCGGCGTCGTCGGTTCGTCCATCACGAGGATGCGTGCGCGGGTATGCACGGCGCGCGCGATCTCGACGAGCTGCTGCTCGGCGATCGACAGCGTGCCGACCAGCGTGTCGGGGCCGAACGGCGCACCGAGGCGCGCGAGCACGTCCTGGCAGCCGCGCGCCATCGCCGCGCGGTCGATGGTGCCCCAGCGACGGTTGCCGCGGCGCAGTTCGCGGCCGACGTAGATGTTTTCCGCGACGGTGAGGTTGGGCGCGAGGCACAGCTCCTGGTAGATCACGGCGACGCCGGCATCGCGCGCGGCGAGCGGGCCGTCGACGTCGATGCGCGCGCCGTCGATCAGGATCTCGCCGCCGGCGTCGGCGCGGTACGCGCCCGACAGAATCTTCATCAGCGTCGACTTGCCCGCGCCGTTCTCGCCCATCAGCGAATGGATCTCGCCCGGATAGACGGTCAGGCTGACGTTGTCGAGCGCGCGCACGGCCGGGAAGGTCTTGCTGATGCCGCGCATCTCGAGCAGCGGCCGGGGGGACTCAGAACGCGACAT
>NZ_CAJPHA010000063.1:0-1085 GCF_905339895.1 Burkholderia sp. BCC1988 | reverse complement strand
ACCGTATTCAGCGTCGCGGCCTTGATCGACGCGTTGTCGTGTTCTGCAATCACCAGAATCGTCATTTCTTTCCGCTCCCTCTTACAGCACCTTGGCTTCGGTCTTCAGCTTCTCGACCAGCGTCTTCACGTCCGGCACCTTCACGCCGGCTGCGCGCTTCGGCGGCTCGACCACCTTCAGCGTCTTCAGACGCGGCGCGACGTCCACACTGAGGTCTTCCGGCTTCACCGTTTCCAGCGGCTTCTTCTTCGCCTTCATGATGTTCGGCAGCGTCACGTAGCGCGGCTCGTTCAGGCGCAGGTCCGTGGTCACGACTGCGGGCAGCGTCAGCGACAGCGTTTCCGCGCCGCCGTCGACTTCGCGCGCAACCGTTGCCTTGCCGTCGGCCACCGTCACCTTCGACGCGAACGTCGCTTGCGGCAGACCTGCCAGCGCGGCCAGCATCTGGCCCGTCTGGTTCGAATCGTCGTCGATCGCCTGCTTGCCCAGGATCACCAGTTGCGGCTGTTCCTTGTCGACCAGCGCCTTCAGGATCTTCGCGACGGCCAGCGGCTCGACGCTGTCGTTCGACTCGACGAGGATCGCGCGATCCGCGCCGATCGCCAGCGCCGTACGCAGCGTTTCCTGCGCTTGCGCGACGCCCACCGACACCGCGATCACTTCGGTCGCGACACCCGCTTCCTTCAGCCGCACCGCTTCTTCCACCGCGATTTCGTCGAACGGATTCATCGACATCTTCACGTTCGCGATGTCGACGCCCGTGTTGTCCGACTTCACGCGGACCTTCACGTTGTAATCGACCACTCTTTTCACTGGCACCAGAATCTTCATCTCTATTTCCTTACATAAAACTGAAATCGACTGAAGTCGACTATTCACCGAGATACGCAGCCCGCACCTTCGGATCGTCGAGCATCTGCTTCGCGTCGCCTTCCATCGTGACCGTGCCCGAATCCATCACGTAACCTCGGTCCGCCGCCTGCAGCGCGAGGCGCGCGTTCTGCTCGACCAGCAGCACCGTGATGCCTTCCGCCGAGATCGTGCGCACCACTTCGAAGATCTTCTCGACCATGATCGGCGACAGA
>NZ_CAJPHA010000062.1:0-1091 GCF_905339895.1 Burkholderia sp. BCC1988 | reverse complement strand
GATTACATCGTCGCCGACATGGCGCTTGCCGGCTGGGGCCGCAAGGAACTGAACATCGCCGAGACCGAAATGCCGGGCCTCGTGCAGATCCGCGACGAATACAAGGCGCAGCAGCCGCTGAAGGGCGCGCGCATCGCCGGTTCGCTGCACATGACGATCCAGACCGGCGTGCTGATCGAGACGCTGAAGGCGCTCGGCGCCGATGTCCGCTGGGCGTCGTGCAACATCTTCTCGACGCAGGACCACGCTGCAGCGGCGATCGTCGAAGCCGGCACGCCGGTGTTCGCGTTCAAGGGCGAGTCGCTCGACGAATACTGGGAGTTCTCGCACCGCATCTTCGAATGGCCGAACGGCGAATTCGCGAACATGATCCTGGACGACGGCGGCGACGCAACGCTGCTGCTGATCCTCGGCTCGAAGGCCGAGAAGGACCGTTCGGTGATCGCGAAGCCGACCAACGAGGAAGAAGTCGCGCTGTACAAGTCGATCGCGAAGCACCTCGACGCGGACCCGACCTGGTACTCGACGCGCCTCGCGCACATCAAGGGCGTGACCGAAGAAACCACGACCGGCGTGCACCGCCTGTACCAGATGGAAAAGGACGGCCGCCTGCCGTTCCCGGCGTTCAACGTGAACGACTCGGTCACGAAGTCGAAGTTCGACAACCTGTACGGCTGCCGCGAATCGCTCGTCGACGGCATCAAGCGCGCGACCGACGTGATGATCGCGGGCAAGGTCGCGGTCGTCGCGGGCTACGGCGACGTGGGCAAGGGCTGCGCGCAGTCGCTGCGCGGCCTGGGCGCGACCGTGTGGGTCACCGAAATCGACCCGATCTGCGCGCTGCAGGCGGCGATGGAAGGCTACCGCGTCGTGACGATGGAATACGCGGCCGACAAGGCCGACATCTTCGTGACGGCGACCGGCAACTACCACGTGATCAACCACGATCACATGAAGGCGATGCGCCACAACGCGATCGTCTGCAACATCGGCCACTTCGACTCGGAAATCGACGTCGCGTCGACCCGCCAGTACCAGTGGGAAAACATCAAGCCGCAGGTCGACCACATCATCTTCCCGGACGGCAAGCG
>NZ_CAJPHA010000061.1:0-1118 GCF_905339895.1 Burkholderia sp. BCC1988 | reverse complement strand
TCGTCGACCACCGCGGCCATGATGCCCGGCAGCGGCAGCGTGCACGAACCCGGCACCGTCGGCGTCGCGCCCGGCAGCGGCGTGATCATGTGGCCGCCGGTTTCGGTCTGCCACCACGTGTCGACGATCGGGCAGCGCTCCTGGCCGACGTGCTTGTGGTACCACATCCACGCTTCCGGATTGATCGGCTCGCCGACCGTGCCGATGATGCGCAGGCTCGACAGGTCGTAGCTCTTCGGATGCACCTTGTCGTCGGCCTCGGCGGCCTTGATCAGCGAACGGATCGCGGTCGGCGCGGTGTAGAACACCGTGACCTTGTGATCGCCGATCATCTTCCAGAAGCGGCCGGCGTCCGGATACGTCGGCACGCCCTCGAACACGACCTGCGTGCCGCCGCACGCGAGCGGGCCGTACGTGATGTACGTGTGGCCGGTGACCCAGCCGATGTCGGCCGTGCACCAGAACACGTCGGCGGGCTTCCAGTCGAAGGTCCACTTCATCGTCTGCGCGGCCCACAGCAGGTAGCCGCCGGTGCTGTGCTGCACGCCCTTCGGCTTGCCGGTCGAGCCCGACGTATACAGGATGAACAGCGGATGCTCGGCGCCGACCCATTCCGGCGCGCAGGTGTCGGACTCGCCGTCGGCGATCTCGTGCATCCACAGGTCGCGTTCGGCATGCCAGTCGATCTTGCCGCCGGTGCGGCGATAGACGATCACGCTCTTGACCGCTTCGCAGCCGCCCATCGCGAGCGCCTCGTCGGCGATGCTCTTGAGCGGCAGCGTCTTGCCGCCGCGCGCCTGCTCGTCGGCGGTGATGAGCGCAACGGCGCCGACGTCGACGAGCCGCTCGTTGAGCGATTTCGCGGAGAAGCCGCCGAACACGACGGAGTGCGTGGCGCCGATGCGCGCGCAGGCCTGCATCGCGACGATGCCTTCGATCGACATCGGAATATAGATGATGACGCGATCGCCCTTGCCGATCCCGCGTTTCTTCAGCGCGTTCGCGAAGCGCGACACGCGTGCCAGCAGCTCGGCATAGGTGACGCGCGTGACGGTGCCGTCGTCGGCCTCGAAGATCACGGCGACGCGCTCGCCGTTGCCGGCTTCGACGTGGCGGTC
>NZ_CAJPHA010000060.1:0-1214 GCF_905339895.1 Burkholderia sp. BCC1988 | reverse complement strand
CCGGCCGCGGAGATTCTCTACAACGACGACGGTTCCGTGAAGGGCGTCGCCACCGGCAACATGGGCGTAGGCAAGGACGGCGAGCCGACCGAGAACTTCCAGCTCGGCATGGAACTGCACGCGAAGTACACGCTGTTCGCCGAAGGCTGCCGCGGCCATCTCGGCCGTCAGCTGATCTCGAAGTTCAAGCTCGACGCGAACGCCGATCCGCAGGCGTACGGGATCGGCATCAAGGAACTGTGGGAAATCGATCCCGCGAAGCACAAGCCGGGTCTGGTGATCCACACGGCCGGCTGGCCGCTGAAGTCGGACACCTACGGCGGCTCGTTCCTGTATCACATGGACAACAACCAGGTCGTGGTCGGCTTCGTGGTCGGCCTCGGCTACACGAACCCGTACCTGTCGCCGTTCGAGGAATTCCAGCGCTACAAGACGCACCCGTCGATCCGCGCGTTCCTCGAAGGCGGCAAGCGCGTGTCGTACGGCGCGCGGGCGATCACGGCGGGCGGCCTGCTGTCGCTGCCGAAGACGGTGTTCCCGGGCGGCGCGCTGATTGGCGACGACGCGGGCTTCCTGAACGCATCGCGGATCAAGGGCAGCCACGCGGCGATCAAGACCGGCATGCTCGCGGCCGACGCCGCGTTCGACGCGCTGCAGGCCGGTCGTCAGAGCGATGAGCTCAACGCTTATCCGGACGCCTTCAGGCAATCGTGGCTGTACACGGAGCTGTACCGCGCGCGTAACTTCAAGCAGTGGATGGCGAAGGGTCTCTACCTCGGCACGCTGATGGTCGGGCTGGAACAGAAGGTGATGGGCGGCAACGTGCCGTGGACGCTGCACCACAAGCATGCGGACCACGAGATGCTGAAGCCGGCATCGCAGTGCACGCCGATCGAGTACCCGAAGCCGGACGGCAAGCTGACGTTCGACCGGCTGTCGTCGGTGTTCATCTCGAACACGAACCACGAGGAGAACCAGCCGGCGCACCTGACGCTGAAGGACGCAAACGTGCCGGTGAACGTGAACCTGCGCACCTACGCGGGCCCGGAAGCGCGCTTCTGTCCGGCCGGCGTCTACGAGTTCGTCAAGAACGACAGCAACGAAGATCGCTTGCAGATCAACGCGCAGAACTGCGTGCACTGCAAGACCTGCGACATCAAGGACCCGACGCAAAACATCGTGTGGGTCACGCCGGAAGGCGGCGGCGGGCCGAA
>NZ_CAJPHA010000059.1:0-1232 GCF_905339895.1 Burkholderia sp. BCC1988 | reverse complement strand
GAGAATCGTGCGGCCGTCCGAACGGATCTTGTCGAGCAGGCGCGTGAGTTCGACCTTCTCGGTCGCGTTCATCCCGGCCGCCGGTTCGTCCAGCGCGAGCAGCTTCGGGTCGGTTGCCAACGCGCGTGCGATTTCCAGCCGGCGCTGGTGGCCGTACGACAGGTTGCGCGACGTGTAGTCCGCATACTGCAGCACGCCGACGTACTCGAGCAGCTCGATCGCGCGTTCCTTGATCTCGCGCTCTTCCTGGCGCTCGGCCGGCGTCTGGAACACCGCGCCCAGCAGGCCGTGCTTGGTCCGCACGTGGCGGCCCACCATCACGTTCTCCAGTGCCGTCATCCCGCCGAACAGGCGAATGTTCTGGAACGTGCGCGCGATGCCCGTCTTCGCGACCTGGTGCACCGCGGTCGGCTTGTATTCCGTGCCGTCCAGCTTGAACTCGCCGGAGTCCGGCGTGTAGAGGCCCGTGATCACGTTGAAGAACGTGGTCTTGCCGGCGCCGTTCGGGCCGATCAGCCCGTAGATCTCGCCTTCTTTGATCTGCAGGCCGACGTCGGACAGTGCCTGCAGCCCGCCGAAGCGTTTGTTCACGCCCGAGACGGACAGTCGGATTTGCTTGTCGCTCATGTGTTTATCCCCTTGTCCGTCGGTTAAGCGCGCACCGGCTTCTTGCCGGCGCGCTTCGCCAGTTTCGCGATCTTGTCCTCATGCTTCGGCGCCGGCCACAGGCCTTCCGAGCGGTACAGCATGATGATCACCATCGCGAGGCCGTACAGCGCCTGACGGATCACTTCGGTATCGACGATGTCATGACCGAACAGCGCATGCTGCAGCGGGCTCATCGTCGAGCGCAGGAATTCCGGGAAGATCGCGAGCAGCACCGCACCCAGGATCACGCCCGGGATGTGGCCCATGCCGCCGAGCACCACGCACGCCAGCACGACGATCGATTCCCAGAACGTGAACGATTCCGGCGACACGAAGCCCTGGAACGAACCGAACATCGCGCCCGACAGGCCGCCGAACGACGCACCCATCGCGAACGCGAGCAGCTTCACGTTGCGGGTGTTGATGCCCATCGCCTTCGCGGCGATTTCGTCTTCGCGGATCGCCGCCCATGCGCGACCGATACGCGAATGCTGCAGGCGCGTACACGTCCAGATCACCAGCAGCGAGCACAGCACGAACAGGTAGTAGTACATGTAGACCGACGGCAGCTGGAAGCCGAACAG
>NZ_CAJPHA010000058.1:0-1290 GCF_905339895.1 Burkholderia sp. BCC1988 | reverse complement strand
CGCTGGCGATAGCGGTCGAGCGCGACCGCGCCGATGATCACGAGCCCCTTGATGATGTATTGCCAGATGTCGGACACGCCGAGCAGCACGAGGCCGTTGGTCAGCACCGCGATGATCAGCGCGCCGATCAGCGTGCCGACGATCGAGCCGACGCCGCCGACGAAGCTCGTGCCGCCGAGGATCACCGCGGCGATCGCATCGAGTTCGTACGACTGGCCGAGCTGCAGGCCGTTGGCCGCATAGAGCCGCGCGGCCGACATCACCGCGCCGAGGCCGGCGAGCAGGCCCGACGCCGCATACACGAACAGCTGGATTGCGCGCACGTTGATGCCCGACAGCCGTGCGGCTTCCGGGTTGCCGCCGACCGAATAGATCCGCATGCCGAGCACCGTGCGGCGCAGGATGAACCACGACAGCGCGATCACCGCGCACGCGATCACGACGAGCCACGGCACGCCGAGGATCGTGCCGTTGCCGATGAACGCGAACGGCAGTTGCGGGTTGAAGACGGTCGTGTCGTTGCCGATCAGGCGGGCGACGCCGCGCACGGCCGTCATCGCGCCGAGCGTGACGATGAACGGCGGCAGGCGCAGGAACGAGATCAGGCCGCCGTTGATCGCGCCGAACACGAGGCCGACCGCGAGCGCGATCGGCACGCCGAGCCAGCCCCAGCCGGGGATGGTCGACGCGATGAGCGCGGCGACGGCCGACGCGGCGAGCACCGAGCCGACCGACAGGTCGATGCCGCCCGTCAGGATCACGAAGGTCATGCCGGCGGCGAGCACGATGTTGATCGACGCCTGCTGCGTGACGATCGACAGGTTCTGCAGCGTGAAGAAGCCGTCGGTCAGGAAGCCGAAGCCGATGCAGAGGACCAGCAGCACCGGCAGCATGCCGGCGGTGCGCAGCAGCGACTGCATGCGCGCGCGATGATCGGCGCCGCGCATCAGCGGCGTACGGTTGGCGACCGGATGGGCCGTCGCGGACGCGAGGTTCCGCTGCTTGGTCGGGTTGATCATGTCGGTACCTTGAAGGAAGAAGGAAATGAAGGGGCCGTGGTCAGTGCGCGTCGGCGAGCTCGGCCTGCGAGCCGGTGGCGAGCGCGATGATCGCTTCCTGCGTGATGGGCGTGTGCGTGTGGCCGCCGAGTTCGCCGGCGATCTCGCCTTCGCGCATCACGAGCACGCGGTCGGCGACGCCGATGATCTCCGGCAGCTCGCTCGAGATCACGATCACGCCGACACCCGCGCGGGCCAGTTCGTTGATGATCCGGTAGATCTCGGATTTCGC
>NZ_CAJPHA010000057.1:0-1458 GCF_905339895.1 Burkholderia sp. BCC1988 | reverse complement strand
ATCATCTCGGGCGCGGAATGGAGCCGGCTGTCGCTCGGCATCGAGCAGCGCGTGATGGCGCTCAACGCGTTCCTCGACGACATCTACCACCGCCAGGAGATCGTGCGCGCCGGCATCGTGCCGAAGCACCTGATCGCGCACAACGAGGCGTTCATCCCGGAGATGATCGATTTCCGGCCGCCCGGCAACGTTTACACGCACATCATCGGCGTCGACATCGTGCGCACCGCCGAGAACCAGTTCTACGTGCTCGAGGACAACGCGCGCACGCCGTCGGGCGTGTCGTACATGCTGGAAAACCGCGAGACGATGATGCAGCTCTTTCCCGAGCTGTTCCAGCAGGTCAAGGTGCGCCCGGTCGAGACCTATCCGCAGATGCTGCGCCAGTCGCTCGCGGCGGTGTGCCCGCCGGGCGGCAACGCCGACAACCCGACCATCGCCGTGCTCACGCCCGGCATCCACAATTCCGCGTACTACGAACATTCGTTCCTCGCCGACCAGATGGGCGTGCACCTCGTCGAGGGCAGCGACCTGCAGGTGGTCGACGGCCGCGTCGCGATGCGCACCACCGAAGGCTTCCGGCCGATCGACGTGCTGTACCGCCGGGTCGACGACGCGTTCCTCGATCCGCTGACGTTCCGCCCCGATTCGGTGCTCGGCGTGGCCGGGATCATGGACGTGTACCGCGCCGGCAACATCACGATCGCGAACGCGCCGGGCACCGGCATCGCCGACGACAAGGCGATCTACTCGTACATGCCGGAGATCGTCGAGTTCTACACGGGCCGCAAGGCGCTGCTGGAGAACGTGCCGACCTGGCGCTGCGGCGAGGCCGACAGCCTGAAATACGTGCTCGAGCATCTCGACGAACTGGTCGTGAAGGAAGTGCACGGCTCGGGCGGCTACGGAATGCTGGTCGGGCCGTGCGCATCGAAGGCCGAGATCGAGGCGTTCGCCGCGAAGCTGCGCGCGCGGCCCGCGAACTACATCGCGCAACCCACGCTGGCGTTGTCCACGACGCCGATCCTGACCGAAGCCGGCCTCGCGCCGCGCCACGTCGACCTGCGGCCGTTCGTGCTGGTGTCGGACCGGATCCGCATCACGCCGGGCGGGCTCACGCGCGTCGCGCTGCAGGAAGGCTCGCTGGTCGTCAACTCGAGCCAGGGCGGCGGCACCAAGGACACCTGGGTGCTGGCCGACTGAGCCGGGCACGACCGCGCGCGCCGCAGCCGGCGCGCGAACCGAACGAAGACGGAGTGGACACGAGATGCTTCTGGGACGAACTGCGAGCGGTCTTTACTGGATGTACCGCTATATCGAGCGCGCGGAGAACATCGCGCGCATCGTCGATGCCGGGCTGCGGATGGCGCTCACGCGCACGTCCGACGCGCCGGCCGAATGGTCGTCGGTGCTGGTCAGCTCGGGCGCGGACGACGGCTATCGTCAGAAGTACGACGC
>NZ_CAJPHA010000055.1:0-1581 GCF_905339895.1 Burkholderia sp. BCC1988 | reverse complement strand
GGTTGACCTCCTGCGATTCGGTGCGGGCGCCCTTGAGGATGCCGGCCCGTGGAGAGAAGTTGAAGAACATCGGCAGTGTCGCGGCGCCGATCGCACCGGCGTCGGCGCCGAACGAGCCGCGCACGAGCGTCGGCGTGCCGCGCGCTTCCGGCGCGGTGGCGACGAGCGCCGCGCGCAGGCGGGTCGTCACCGCATCGAGCAGGCCGGCGTCGGTATCGGCGTCGAGCACGACCACCGGCGCATCGACGACGCACAGCACCGCACGCAATGCCGGCGCGAGCGCGTCGACACAGTCGTCGATCCATTCGTCGACCGCCGGCAGGCCACGCGCGATACAGGCCTCGAGATCGGCGCGGTTCTCGACCGTCTCGCCGTGATGGCGCAGATGACGCACGAGCGCGTGCAGCGATGCGCGGGCGAGCAGGATGTCCCACGGGCCGCGGGGCGGCGGCGCGGACGCCAGCCGGCTCGGCGGCACCGGAATCACGGCGATGTCGCCGGCATTGCCGGTCACGCCGCGCAGGCAGTCGCCGTCGATCGCGATGCCGCCGCCGATCGCGGGACCGATGAACAGGTACACGAAATCGTCGCACTGCCGGCCGTACCCGTAGAACAGTTCGGCGATCGCGGCCGCGTTGCCGTCGTTTTCGCCGAACACGGGCAGCGACAGCGTGCGCCCGAGGTCGCTCGCGAAGTCGACGTCTTCCCACGCGCGGAACGTGTCGGGTGCGAGGCCGAGTTCGCGCATCCACGCGCCGAGGTTGTACGGCTGGGCGACGCCGACGCCCGTCAGGCGCGCGCGCTCATGCGTGGGGAGCAGGTCCTGCATCGCATCGATGTCGCGCCGCACGATGTCGAGCACGTCGGCGGGCGGGGGGAGCAGGCAGTCGTGGGAGCGGCGACCGAGCACGTCGCCCGCGAAATTGACGAGCGCCGTCTCGATGCGCATCCGGTCGAGATGGACGCCGATGCCGAACGCGCCGCGCGGATCGAGGCGGATCAGCGACGCCGGCTGGCCGCGCTGGCCCTCGGTGCGGCCGGCGGATTCGATCAGCTTCGCGTCGGCGAGCGACGCGATGATGCCGCCGACAGCCGCGCTCGTCATGTTCGCGAGACGCGCGAGGTCGGCCTTCGACGCGCTGCCCACGCGGCGCAGCGTCTTCAGCAGCAGGCGCTCGTTGTAACGGCGCACGTTGGCCGAATTGCTGCCCTGACCGAAGTGCGGGCTTCGCATGGCGTCTCCTTCCATGTTGCGTCGAACGTCGACGTATTAAATAAATCATGTTGATTTATTTAACCGCGTGAGCGCTGGCATGTCAGCCTAGGGAAATCCCGGTTTTGTTCCGGGACGAAGGAGGGGCCTGGGTTGTCGCGGGCGGGTGGCCACCGCGGCGTGCAGCGGGACCGGCGATGTCGAATTCGCGCGATGGATCGCGGCCGGCGCGCGCTCTCGGCGGATCGCCGGCCGGACTGTCTCGTCGCGCAAGCCGGGGGGGCGATTTGTCCTGATGCGCAGGTGGCGAAGGAAGGATGGCGCGTCATGCGCGTCACCAGGACGGTATGGGGCGCGGCGTGAACCTG
>NZ_CAJPHA010000054.1:0-1815 GCF_905339895.1 Burkholderia sp. BCC1988 | reverse complement strand
GCGCCGGGGAACAGGTACGCGTCGCCCTGCTGCTCGCCCGCATCGCGCCAGTAGAACTTGTTGAACAGGTTGTCCACCGACACGCGCAGCACCGTGCGATGGCCCGCGATCTTCGTCGTATAGCGCGCGCCGAGATTGAACACGAACCACGACGGCACGCGCGCGGTGCCCTCTTCGTTCGCGTTGCGCGCCGCGCTGTACTCGACGCCGCCGAGCATGTTCAGGCCGGCAACGCCCGGCACCGCGTAGTCCGCATACAGCGATGCGCGCAGCGCCGGCACGTTGATGATCTGGTGCCCCTCGTACGCCGGCGAACCCGAATCGTACGCGCGCGCGCGAATCGCCGCGACGCTGGCCGTCAGCCCGAGCCGCTCGGTCACGCGCCCGGCCGCGCCGAGCTCGATCCCCTGGTGGCGCTGCGTGCCGCGCTGCACGAACGTATAGCTCGTGCCCGACGCATCGGGGTCGGCGAACTGGAACGGCTTGCTGATCGAGAACACGGCGGCCGTGAGGCTCAGCCGGTCGAGCCAGTCGTATTTCGCGCCGAGCTCGAACTGGTGCGATTCGACCGGCGGCAGGAACGCATACGCGTTGGTCGCGCGCACCGGCGCCTGGTCGCCGAGCGACAGCGCCTTGCTGTACGACGCGTACAGCGACAGCACATTCACCGGCTTGTAGACGAGCGCGATCTGCGGCAGGAACACCGAGCGGTCGGTGTGCGTCGCGTCGCCGTCGAGGCTGCTCCAGCTGCGCTGGCGCAGCAGCACTTCCTTGCCGCCCGCGAGCACCTGCCAGTGCTCGCCGATGCTGATGCGGTCGAGCCCGAACACGCCGTACTGCCACGCGTCGAGCTGCGGATACGACGGCCCGGCCGTGTTCGGCGACGGTGCGAACGCGACGTCGGGCCCATAGATGTTCTCGCTGCCCACGTAGTCGTACACGGCATTCGCCATGTGCACGACGCGGCGCTGCACGCTCACGCCGAGCGTCAGCTCGTGCCGCAGCGGGCCTGTCGCGAACTTGCCGGTCGTGACCGCGCGCAGGTCGTCGTTGCGGCGGTATTCGCCCGGGCTGCGGAAGTCGTACACGTCGTAGTCGCCGTTCGCGCCGAAGAAGAACGGCGACGTCGTGCCGGCCGCGCAGCTCGCCGCGTAATAGCAGCCGTACGCGAACGCGCTGTTGTCGTCGATCATCGTGCGGCTGCGGCCGGCCGCGACGTAGGCCTTCCAGTCGTCGTTGAACTGGTAGTCGAAGCGCGCGTTCAGGTTCAGCGCATCGGTCGTCACCGGCTTCGCCCACGGCTGCGTGCCGAGCGCCTTCGACGTCGTCTTGACCGACGGCACGACGGTGCCGCCGAGCAGCTGGTAGCCGGGCGCGGAACGCTGGATCCACTGCTGGAATTCCGCGTTGAACTGCAGGCTCGCGCGCGGGCTGATGTCCCAGTCGGCGGCGATCGAGCCGAACGTGCGCCGTCCGTTGGTGCCGTCGATGTACGAGTGCATGTTCTCCTTCGCGGCGTTGATCCGGAAACCGAACTGATTGTCGGGGCCGAAGCGGCGGCCGAGATCGACGGCCGCCGACGTCGAGCCGCGGCTGTCGACGCCGCCCGTCACGCTCGCGACGTTCGCGGAGCGCTTCGTCACGAAGTTGATCACGCCGCCCGGCGCGACCACGCCGCTGTCGATGCCCGCCAGCCCCTTCAGGATCTCGACGCGCTCCTTGTTCTCGAGCGGCACGTTCTGCTCGCCGGACACCGTCAGCCCGTCGATCCGGATCGCGCTCGCGAGATCGACCGGAAAGCCGCGGATCGCGAAG
>NZ_CAJPHA010000053.1:0-3016 GCF_905339895.1 Burkholderia sp. BCC1988 | reverse complement strand
CGGTAAGCGCTCGATTGAGCACACTGAATCCGGATTCTGTCGATGCGCCGTCGAGACGTTGTTCAGTGGCCGAGAGTATCCAGCAAGCGCCGCTCTCTTTCGAGCTCTTCCTCAATCTGGCGCCGATGCTCCGTAAAGGAGCAGAGGATGTCCCGCAGGATGCACAGGAGCTGTTCTGATTGCGACGAATCTCGTCCGCACTCCTTCTGGTCGCTAACGCGCTTTTCTTGCAGGGCGATTCGCTGCAGCGCTTCCGCGATATGACGATCCGCAAGCACTAGCGCGGATTCTTCCTTTCTCAGAGTCATGGCGACCTCCTTTCGGGAGTTGCAGCGGGCCATCGCTGCGGTGACTATCCGAGGATACACCCAGGAATCCAGAGGATAGCGGCGTTCCACATCGTTTCAACAGGCCGCAGCGCACCGCGTCTGATCAGGCAGGGTTGACATCCACAGCGGACCGTTGCGCGAAGTTGAACGGCAGGAGGTCAGTGACATCGTCATGCGGCGCGCGCTGCGGCAGTTGGGTGAGCACATGCAGAAGGTATGCGTAGGGCTCGACGTTGCAGGCCCGACACGTCAGGACGAGGCTATAGATCATTGCACTCGCCCTCGCGCCGGCAACGGTGTCGCTAAATAGCCAGGAAGACCTGCCCGTACAGAATGGCCGAATGTCGCGCTCGATCACGTTATTGTCAATCGGAGCGCGTCCGTCGCTCACATAGCGGCTGAGATACGTCCACTGGTTGCGCGTATATGCGATCGCTTTGCCGAGCAGGCTTTCTGGGAGCGTCTGCGGCGCCTGTTCATCGAGCCATTTCCGGAACGACTCGAGTAGCGGTACGCTGTGCTGCTGGCGCAAGCGGAATTTGTAGGCGGCCCGGGTCTCGTCTACGGGTAGATCGCCCTTTGCGAGTGTTTCGACCTGGTAAAGCGCCTTGAAGTATTCCAACGCTTGCGCAGCACGACCGCCTGGTTTCTTCATTCCCTTGAGGGCTTCCACGAAGGCGCGACGTGCGTGGGCCATGCAACCGAAGTGCGTCGGACCTTCGAGCGTGCGCCAGGCGGCATACCCGTCGGTCATCAGCAGACCTTTGTAGCCGGCGAGGAACGTCCGGGGATAGTCCTGCCCGCGCCCCGGCTGGTAGTCGAACAGCACGACGGGCTCGGGGCAGTCTTCGGCGCTACGGTACACCCACATGTACGAAGTGCTCTGAGCGGCTTTGCCCGGCTCTTTAAGCACCTGCACCGTTGTCTCGTCGCCGTGGATCAACTGCTGCGACAGCAGCGTTGCGCGCAGCGCCTCGTACAGGCGGCTGTAATGCAGCTCAGCGGGCCGGATGATCCAGTTCGCCAGCGTGCCACGCCCGACTTCGATTTCCGCGCGTGCCAGCGCGTGGGCCATCCGGTATAGCGGCGTGCCGTCGACGTACTTCCCCGCAGTGACCGTCGCGATCATCGCCGCACTGGCATTGCTGCCCGGCAACGGCTGGGCCGGCATCGGCGCCGTGATCACCGGCGTACGTTCCGCGTGACGTTCACAGTGGCGACATGCGTATTTGAAGCGCACGTGCTGAAGGACCGAGGCCTTTACTTCGACATGCAACTGTTCGCTGGTCTCTTCGCCCATACGGTGCAAGGCGCGCTCGCAGCACGGACATACCTTATCGCTTTCGGGTAGGTCGTATTCAATGCGCTGGCGCGGCAGGTGCGCCGGTAGGGGCTTCCGTCCTGGTTTGCTTCTTGTCGGTGCCGGCGCATCAGGAAGACCCGTGTCGGGGAGCACAAACGCGTCGTCAGTGCCGTCGCCGTCCATGTCGTCGGCCTCAGCGCTGGCGAGCTGTTCGGCTTCGTCGAAGACGCGATCCTTTAGCTTCTCGCTGCTCGGGGCGAAGCGTCTGCTCTGCGCGAGGCGAAACTGCTCTTCGAGCTGAGTGACCCGTTCGCCCAATTGCCGATTTCGTGTCTCGAGTTCACGAATATAGGCTTGAGCAGCCGGTGGCAATCGAGAGAAGTCGTCCTCGTTCATACCCCAACGATAGCGAAGTGTCGCGCACGGTGGGTTTACGGGAATGTGTAACAGGCCGACCAATACCCACGGGGTGACACGGAATGCTCAACTGGCGTGATGGTACGATCGCACCGGGTGACGCCGCACCGCGTCAATGTCGATGCCCTCCAGGAGCCAGTGCAACTGCTCGCTCGTCAGTTTGATGACGGTTTGCTGCCGGCGCGGCCATACAAAGCGGTCCTCCTCGAGCCGCCTCAACATCATCCAGAAGCCGTTGCGATCGTAGAACAGCAGCTTGACACGGTTGCGTTTGCGGTTGTGGAAGGCAAAGACGGCGCGAGCAAACGGATCGAGTTGCATGGACTGCTCGACGAGCGCCACGAGGCTATTGATGCCGGCCCGGAAGTCAATCGGTTCGCGATGCAGGAAGACCGCCAAGTCCGCCTCGAAGCGGAACATCAGCTTGCTCCCAATGCAACGACCACCGCATTGATTACTGCAACGTCGCCTGCGGAACATTCAAGTTCGAGGTTCACTCCGTTGGGCAGGCGAGCCATCAGCCGCGCTGGTCGAGTTGACAGTTGTGGAGCACAGGATGATTCTGCACTGGTGACCCGGCTCGGCGAGCGCGTACAAGTCACGACCGGCGTTGGCTCGTCGATCGTGACCACCGGTACAAACGCTGACAGCGCGGCCGGCGCGTCATGCGTGACCGTGGTGCCACCCCGTTCACTCGCGCGAACCCACTTGTGCAACTGGTTGGCATTCACGCCCGCTTTAAGAGCGAGGCCCGATAGCGAGGCTCCCGGGCGCAAACAGGCCTCAACCAGCCGTCGCTTGTCCACCGGGTCAAAGCTTCGCTTGCCTCCGACGCCAACATGCGTCACACGCAACGGCAAAAAGCTCAGGTCATCATCTGTCATGGATTGCGTCCGCAAGTAGATTGCGGACGCAATCGTGAACCTACTCAGCAACCGAAGCTAGGTGTGCGAAATCGCGCGCTTAC
>NZ_CAJPHA010000052.1:0-3129 GCF_905339895.1 Burkholderia sp. BCC1988 | reverse complement strand
TCATTGGCGATTGAGCCAGTCAGAGTGATACGTAGTATGTATCGGCTGTCGTTCTTTAACAATCTGGAAGAAGTAAGTAATTTGGATAGCGGAAGCGTCTATGAGATGGACGTGAAAACTATCCGGGTTGTGATTGTATCGATGTATCTCAAGATGATTCGAACTCTATGTTTGACTCAATTGGAATACGGCACAACGCGAGAACTCAACCTGTAACGAGACAGACTCGTTATAGGGTCAAGCGAACAAGTGCATGTGGTGGATGCCTTGGCGATCACAGGCGATGAAGGACGCGGTAGCCTGCGAAAAGCTACGGGGAGCTGGCAAACAAGCTTTGATCCGTAGATGTCCGAATGGGGAAACCCACTCCTTTTGGAGTATCCATGGCTGAATACATAGGCCATGTGAAGCGAACGCGGTGAACTGAAACATCTAAGTAACCGCAGGAAAAGAAATCAACCGAGATTCCCAAAGTAGTGGCGAGCGAAATGGGATGAGCCTTGCACTCTTTATTTGTATTGTTAGCCGAACGCTCTGGAAAGTGCGGCCATAGCAGGTGATAGCCCTGTAGGCGAAAACAGTATGAAAGAACTAGGTGTGCGACAAGTAGGGCGGGACACGTGAAATCCTGTCTGAAGATGGGGGGACCATCCTCCAAGGCTAAATACTCGTGATCGACCGATAGTGAACCAGTACCGTGAGGGAAAGGCGAAAAGAACCCCGGGAGGGGAGTGAAATAGATCCTGAAACCGCATGCATACAAACAGTCGGAGCCTCGTAAGGGGTGACGGCGTACCTTTTGTATAATGGGTCAGCGACTTACGTTCAGTAGCAAGCTTAACCGTATAGGGCAGGCGTAGCGAAAGCGAGTCCGAATAGGGCGTTCAGTTGCTGGGCGTAGACCCGAAACCAAGTGATCTATCCATGGCCAGGATGAAGGTGCGGTAACACGTACTGGAGGTCCGAACCCACTAACGTTGAAAAGTTAGGGGATGAGCTGTGGATAGGGGTGAAAGGCTAAACAAACTTGGAAATAGCTGGTTCTCTCCGAAAACTATTTAGGTAGTGCCTCGTGTCTCACCTTCGGGGGTAGAGCACTGTCATGGTTGGGGGGTCTATTGCAGATTACCCCGCCATAGCAAACTCCGAATACCGAAGAGTGCAATCACGGGAGACAGACATCGGGTGCTAACGTCCGGTGTCAAGAGGGAAACAACCCAGACCGCCAGCTAAGGTCCCCAAATATAGCTAAGTGGGAAACGAAGTGGGAAGGCTAAAACAGTCAGGAGGTTGGCTTAGAAGCAGCCACCCTTTAAAGAAAGCGTAATAGCTCACTGATCGAGTCGTCCTGCGCGGAAGATGTAACGGGGCTAAGCTATATACCGAAGCTGCGGATGCGTGCTTAGCACGCATGGTAGGAGAGCGTTCCGTAAGCCTGCGAAGGTGCGTTGAAAAGCGTGCTGGAGGTATCGGAAGTGCGAATGCTGACATGAGTAGCGATAAAGGGGGTGAAAGGCCCCCTCGCCGTAAGCCCAAGGTTTCCTACGCAACGTTCATCGGCGTAGGGTGAGTCGGCCCCTAAGGCGAGGCAGAAATGCGTAGCTGATGGGAAGCAGGTCAATATTCCTGCACCATTGTTAGATGCGATGGGGGGACGGATCGCGGAAGGTTGTCCGGGTGTTGGAAGTCCCGGTCGCTGCATTGGAGAAGGCGCTTAGGCAAATCCGGGCGCAGGATTCAAGGGTGTGGCGCGAGCTCCCTAGGGAGCGAAGCAATTGGAAGTGGTTCCAAGAAAAGCCTCTAAGCTTCAGTCTAACGATGACCGTACCGCAAACCGACACAGGTGGGCGAGATGAGTATTCTAAGGCGCTTGAGAGAACTCGGGAGAAGGAACTCGGCAAATTGGTACCGTAACTTCGGGATAAGGTACGCCCTTGTAGCTTGATGCGCCTGCGCGCAGAGGGTGAAGGGGTTGCAATAAACTGGTGGCTGCGACTGTTTAATAAAAACACAGCACTCTGCAAACACGAAAGTGGACGTATAGGGTGTGACGCCTGCCCGGTGCCGGAAGATTAAATGATGGGGTGCAAGCTCTTGATTGAAGTCCCGGTAAACGGCGGCCGTAACTATAACGGTCCTAAGGTAGCGAAATTCCTTGTCGGGTAAGTTCCGACCTGCACGAATGGCGTAACGATGGCCACACTGTCTCCTCCCGAGACTCAGCGAAGTTGAAGTGTTTGTGATGATGCAATCTACCCGCGGCTAGACGGAAAGACCCCATGAACCTTTACTGTAGCTTTGCATTGGACTTTGAACCGATCTGTGTAGGATAGGTGGGAGGCTATGAAACCGGAACGCTAGTTTCGGTGGAGCCGTCCTTGAAATACCACCCTGGTTTGTTTGAGGTTCTAACCTTGGCCCGTGATCCGGGTCGGGGACAGTGCATGGTAGGCAGTTTGACTGGGGCGGTCTCCTCCCAAAGCGTAACGGAGGAGTACGAAGGTACGCTAGGTACGGTCGGAAATCGTGCTGATAGTGCAATGGCATAAGCGTGCTTAACTGCGAGACCGACAAGTCGAGCAGGTGCGAAAGCAGGTCATAGTGATCCGGTGGTTCTGTATGGAAGGGCCATCGCTCAACGGATAAAAGGTACTCTGGGGATAACAGGCTGATACCGCCCAAGAGTTCATATCGACGGCGGTGTTTGGCACCTCGATGTCGGCTCATCTCATCCTGGGGCTGTAGCCGGTCCCAAGGGTATGGCTGTTCGCCATTTAAAGAGGTACGTGAGCTGGGTTTAAAACGTCGTGAGACAGTTTGGTCCCTATCTGCCGTGGGCGTTGGATATTTGAAGGGGGCTGCTCCTAGTACGAGAGGACCGGAGTGGACGAACCTCTGGTGTACCGGTTGTCACGCCAGTGGCATCGCCGGGTAGCTATGTTCGGAAGAGATAACCGCTGAAAGCATCTAAGCGGGAAACTCGCCTTAAGATGAGATATCCCTGGGGACTAGATCCCCTTGAAGGGTCGTTCGAGACCAGGACGTTGATAGGTCAGGTGTGTAAGCGCAGTAATGCGTTCAGCTAACTGATACTAATTGCCCGTAAGGCTTGATCCTATAACAAGTCTG
>NZ_CAJPHA010000051.1:0-3235 GCF_905339895.1 Burkholderia sp. BCC1988 | reverse complement strand
CGTAAGCCGTCAATAAACGACGCCCTACCAATGGTGGGCAGAAGGTCAGATGCTAAGTGTCCGCGTGGACACATGCACTCAGACCGTGATGACAGAGAAACAGGACCTTCGAAGCAGACTGGTGGTTGGCCGCAGACGGGATGGCCGGCGGGAATTTGATGAAGATGCCGTGCGGGAGCTGGTCGAGTTTTGCCTGAAGCCGGGGGTATCGATCGCGCGGGCGGCCATGGACCATGATGTCAATCCGAACCAGTTGCGCCGCTGGATCTCGCGCCATCAGCAGCATACGCTGCAAACACCAACGAGACCGGACCCGCTGGTGATAGACGGCGTATCGATTGACATCCCGGGTTCAGCACGTCGTGTTCCGGTAAGCGAAGCATCGCCGTTTGTCCCTATTGTCGCTGCGCCATCGAGCGTCCCAGCCGTTTCCCCTGTACTGCCGCCGGACACGTCGTTGATGGCACTCTCGTTACATGTGCGCTTGTCGAATGGTGTCGAATTCGATCTTGGCGAGGCGAGTGTCGATGAGTTGGCCACGGTGATCCAGATGCTCGGGAGGCTGCCGTGTTCCGGTTCGACGAAGGGCTGAAGGTCTACCTGCATCGCGATCCGGTCGACTTCCGCATGGGCATCAACGGGCTGTCGATCCTGGTCGAACAGGCGATGCTCCTGAACCCAATGACCTCGGCGCTGTTCGTCTTCGGCAACCGCCGTCGTGATCGCATCAAGATTCTGGCCTGGGGCGGCAACGGCTTCTGGTTGCTGCTCAAGCGACTCGAAGCCGATCGCTTCGTCTGGCCGAACGGAGGCGACACGATCACCCTCAGCACCGAGCAGTTGCACTGGCTGCTCGACGGCATCGACCTGGCCGTGATCCAGAAGCATCCCCAGCGATATTACGCGCGGATGAGCTGAACACCACGCGGGTGACATGGTCTAATCGGCCATGCCGAACATCCCCGTCATGCCGAGTGTTGAGGAATACCAAGCACTGCTCGCCGAACGCGATGCGCTGCGCGGTGAGCTCCGGCTCGTGACGGCCCAGCGCGATTTGGCCGAAGAGAAGTTGCGGGCCTACAAGCACGAACTGTTCGGCGCATCGAGCGAAGCGCGCCATACCGACCAGCTCGGCCTGTTCAACGAAGCCGAGGCCCTTGCGATGGCTACCGATGCGCTTGCGCGCGAGGACTTGCCCGGCACATCGGTCGCCGCTCACACGCGCGGCAAGCGTGGGCGCAAACCGCTCGATCCGAACCTACCACGCGAGGTCGTGCGGCACGAGTTGCCCGAGTCCGAACGGTTCTGCGCGCACGACGGCTATGCCCTCGTGGAGATCGGCGTCGAGACGAGCGAGCAGCTCGACGTGATTCCCGAGCAGGTGCGCGTCGTTCAGCACCAGCGGGTCAAGTACGCGTGCCCGTGCTGCGACCTCGGCATCAAGGTCACGCCAGCGCCGGCGCGCATCATTCCGCGCGGGCTACTCACAGAATCCGCGCTGGCGTGGATCATCACCGGCAAGTATCAGTACGGCATGCCACTGTATCGCCAGGCCACGCTGCTGCGTCGCTTCGGCGGCGACATCTCGTCGAACACGCTGGCCGCCAGCGTGGTGCGGGTGGGGCTCGCCACGCAACCGGTGATCAACCTGATGCGCGACGCGCTGCTCGAATCGGACCTGATCTACGGCGACGAGACAACGTTCCAGGTGCTGAAGGAACCAGGACGCAGGCCGCAGGCAAAGAGCTATCTATGGGCGCAGGTCAACGGCTCGGGGCCACCGGTGCGGATGTTCTCGTACTCGCCGGGGCGCGGTGCCCAGCATGCGCAGAAGCTCTATGCTGGCGTTCAGCCTGGCACCGTGCTGATGACTGACGGATACGAGCTCTACAACGGCATCGCCCACGATCACCAGCTCGTGCATCTCGGATGCTGGGCACACGTGCGCCGCGGCTTCATCAAGGCCGAGGAGTCGGTGCCGAAGGCGGCACGCTCGCCGGATCTGTTGGCCACGCGCTTCGTCGTGCAGATCGGCAAGCTGTTCGCGGCCGAGGCGCGCAGCGCGAAGTGGAAGTCTGAACGTCGGCAACGACTGCGCGCCCGGTACAGCGCCCGCGTGCTCGCCATCATCGAGCGCATGCTGGTCGAGCATCTGCCGGGCGTCGTGCCGTCGAGTCTGCTCGGCAAGGCATTGCAGTACATGAGTGGACAGTGGCCCAAGCTGGTCCGATACGTCGGTAACGGCAACTGGCCGATCTCGAACAACTTGTGCGAGAACGCGATCAGGCCGTTCGTCGTCGGCCGCAAGGGCTGGCTGTTCTCCGATACGGTTGCTGGCGCACAGGCCAGCGCCAATCTCTACTCACTGGTCGAGACCTGCAAGGCGAACGGCATCGACCCATACCGCTATCTAGTCTGGCTGTTTGCCAATCTGCCGCACGCTTCAACCGCTGACGGCTACGCGTCCCTGCTGCCTTGGGCGTCACCATACAATAGCCGATCGATTGACCAGCCACCGAGTACGGCCCCTTAGCAGGGAACGATGGTCACGCGAGGCCATCGATTGCGATACTGCTTCTCTTCTAACCGCTGCCGATACGTCGCGACACTGACTCGCTCGGGATTCCGACGAACTACCATGGCGAACAAATCATCCAGCCCATACGGTGCAATGACCCTGATCGTGTCGTCAGGAAGCAGCGTCAACCCGACTGCGGTTGCATACTCCGGCCACGACGCGACGGCAGCCTCCAGCGACTTTAACGGTGGCACAGCGTAGCCAAAAGCCGCCTCGAACCAGGTATGAACGGCGGCTTGATTGGTGACCTCCCATGGCAATTGGGGGTGCATCCTGCTTAGATGAGACTGAAACGTTGCGTCGCGCTCCGCAGAAAGATCGGCGCCATCGAAGTACGCAACATCGACGTCAGGCAATGCTGACGATGTCTCCAATCCGTGCAAAGAATCCCAGACGAGGTTCCGGACGGCACCAGCACCGATGCACCAGGAGGGTAGATTCAGGGACTGGACCGCAACCAGTGCAGGCCAAAACCATGAAGACTCTCGCGCAAGGGCAACGAGACGTGCTTCGAAGTCAGTCGATGGCATGAGCAAAGAGTCCGATGGGCAGAGGCGACGATCTGCCGCTGAGCAAACTTGCCGCTCACGGCAAGCCGATCTTAACCGAGTGTGACGCCGATGGAGGAGCGGGAGACGTCCTTTACCGACCGCTTGC
>NZ_CAJPHA010000050.1:0-3355 GCF_905339895.1 Burkholderia sp. BCC1988 | reverse complement strand
ACCTTGCAGGGCGCCGAAGCTGGTGCTCCAGTGCGCACCGTTGTCGACGCTGTATTGCACGGTGGCGCCGGATTCGACACCGGACAGGTTCAACGTGCCGACGTTGGTGATGTGGTCGGACGCGCTGCTGCCCGAATCGGTGGTGAGGGCAACGCCGGGCGCCGCGGCCGACGTATCGAGCGTGAAGCCGAACGACGTCGCGGCCGACGTATTGCCCGCGACGTCGATCTGGCGGACCTGCACGTTGTTCGTGCCTTCGACGGCACTGAAGCTGGTGTTCCAATGCGCACCGTTATCGACGCTGTACTGCACGGTGGCGCCGGTTTCGATGCCGGTGAGGTTCAACGTGCCGACATTGGTGATGTGGTCGGAGGCGCTGCTGCCGGAGTCGGTGGTGAGGGCCACGCCCGGCGCGGCAGCCGACGTGTCGAGCGTGAAGCTGAACGATGTCGCGGCCGACGTATTGCCGGCGACGTCAATCTGGCGAACCTGCACGTTGTTCGCGCCTTCCAGGGCACCGAAGCTGGTGCTCCAGTGCGCCCCGTTGTCGACGCTGTATTGCACGGTGGCGCCGGTTTCGATGCCGGTGAGGTTCAACGTGCCGACATTGGTGATGTGGTCGGAGGCGCTGCTGCCGGAGTCGGTGGTGAGGGCAACGCCCGGCGCGGCAGCCGACGTGTCGAGCGTGAAGCTGAACGACGTCGCGGCCGACGTATTGCCGGCGACGTCAATCTGGCGGACCTGCACGTTGTTCACGCCTTCCAGGGCACCGAAGCTGGTGCTCCAGTGCGCCCCGTTGTCGACGCTGTACTGCACGGTGGCGCCGGTTTCGATGCCGGTCAGGTTCAGTGTGCCGACATTGGTGATGTGGTCGGACGCGCTGCTGCCGGAATCGGTGGTCAGGGCAACGCCCGGCGCGGCGGCGGAGGTATCGAGCGTGAAGCCGAACGACGTCGCGGCCGACGTATTGCCCGCCACGTCGATCTGCCGGACCTGCACGTTGTTCGCGCCTTCCAGGGCACCGAAGCTGGTGCTCCAGTGCGCACCGTTATCGACGCTGTACTGCACGGTGGCGCCGGTTTCGATGCCGGCGAGGTTCAACGTGCCGACATTGGTGATGTGGTCGGACGCGCTGCTGCCGGAATCGGTGGTCAGGGCAACGCCCGGCGCGGCGGCGGAGGTATCGAGCGTGAAGCTGAACGATGTCGCGGCCGACGTATTGCCCGCCACGTCGATCTGCCGGACCTGCACGTTGTTCGCGCCTTCCAGGGCACCGAAGCTGGTGCTCCAGTGCGCGCCGTTATCGACGCTGTACTGCACGGTCGCGCCACTCTGAACCCCGGTCACATTCAACGTGCCGACATTGGTAATGTGGTCGGACGCGCTGCTGCCGGAATCGGTGGTGAGCGCAACGCTCGGCGCGGCAGCCGACGTATCGAGCGTAAAGCTGAACGAAGTCGCCGCCGACGTGTTGCCGGCGATGTCGGTTTGCCGGACCTGCACATCGTTCACGCCTTCGGTCGCGCTGAAACTCGTGTTCCACGTATGGCCGCCGTCGATCGAATATTCGACGGTGGCGCCGGTTTCGACACCGGTGAGGTTCAGCGTGCCGACGTTGGTGATGTGATCGGACGCGCTGCTGCCCGAATCGGTGGCGAGCGCAACGCCCGGCGCAGCCGCCGAGGTGTCGAGCGTGAAGCTGAACGAAGTCGGGTCGGACGTGTTGCCGGCGATATCGGTTTGCCGGACCTGTACGTCGCTCACGCCTTCGACGGCGGTGAAACTGGTGCTCCACGAATGGCCGCCGTCGATCGAATATTCGACGGTGGCGCCGGTCTCGACACCGGTCAGGTTCAACGTGCCGACGTTGGTGACGTGATCGGACGCGCTGCTGCCGGAATCGGTGGTGAGGGCAACGCCCGGTGCAGCCGCCGACGTGTCGAGCGTGAAGCTGAACGAAGTCGAATCGGACGTGTTGCCGGCGATATCGGTCTGCCGGACCTGCACATGGTTCAGGCCTTCGGTCGCGCTGAAACTGGTGTTCCAGGTGTGACCGCCGTCGATCGAGTATTCGACGGTGGCGCCGGTCTCGACACCGGTGAGGTTCAACGTGCCGACATTGGTAATGTGGTCGGACGCGCTGCTGCCGGAATCGGTGGTGAGCGCAACGCTCGGCGCGGCGGCCGACGTGTCGAGCGTGAAACTGAACGAAGTCGGATCGGACGTGTTGCCGGCGATATCGGTTTGCCGGACCTGCACATCGTTCAGGCCTTCGACGGCATTGAAGCTGGTGCTCCACGTATGACCGCCGTCGATCGAGTATTCGACGGTGGCACCGGTCTCGACACCGGTCAGGTTCAACGTGCCGACATTGGTGACGTGATCGGACGCGCTGCTGCCCGAATCGGTGGTGAGGGCAACGCCGGGGGCGGCGGCCGACGTGTCGAGCGTGAAGCTGAACGACGTTGCTGACGACGTGTTGCCGGCGATATCGGTCTGACGGACCTGTACGTCGTTCACGCCTTCGGTCGCGCTGAAGCTGGTGCTCCAGGTATGACCGCCGTCGATCGAGTATTCGACGGTGGCGCCGGTCTCGACACCGGTGAGGTTCAACGTGCCGACGTTGGTGACGTGATCGGACGCGCTGCTGCCCGAATCGGTGGTGAGGGCGACACCGGGTGCAGCCGCAGAGGTATCGAGCGTAAAGCTGAACGACGTGGGATCGGACGTGTTGCCGGCGATATCGGTCTGCCGGACCTGTATGTCGTTCACGCCTTCGGTGGCATTGAAGCTGGTGCTCCAGGTGTGACCGCCGTCGATCGAATATTCGACGGTGGCGCCGGTTTCGACACCGGTGAGGTTCAACGTGCCGACGTTGGTGACGTGATCGGACGCGCTGCTGCCGGAATCGGTGGTCAGGGCCACACCGGGCGCCGCGGCCGACGTGTCGAGCGTGAAGTTGAACGACGTCGGGTCGGACGTGTTGCCGGCGATATCGGTTTGCCGAACCTGTACGTCGTTCACGCCTTCGGTCGCGCTGAAACTGATGCTCCAGGTATGACCGCCGTCGATCGAATATTCGACGGTGGCGCCGGTTTCGACACCGGTCAGGTTCAACGTGCCGACATTGGTGACGTGATCGGACGCGCTGCTGCCGGAATCGGTGGTGAGGGCAACGCCCGGTGCAGCTGCCGACGTATCGAGCGTGAAACTGAACGAAGTCGAATCGGACGTGTTGCCGGCGATATCGGTTTGCCGAACCTGTATGTCGTTCAGGCCTTCGACGGCATTGAAGCTGGTGCTCCACGTATGACCGCCGTCGGTCGAATATTCGACGGTGGCGCCGGTCTCGACA
>NZ_CAJPHA010000049.1:0-3802 GCF_905339895.1 Burkholderia sp. BCC1988 | reverse complement strand
TGCAAGTGTTGGCGTGATCGTCAGTGGGCGGGCAGCTTGATACACGCTGCATGCTGTCCCGAACCGGCAGATTTCGCAGCCACCACCTACCTCAATAAGGACATCCAGATTGCGGTCAATCCGGCCGTCACTGCCCACCCAGGAACGAAATCTCGCGATTTGATACGATCGAAATGTCGTCGACGGTTGCTTGCGTCGACGTTCGTGTTCGAACCAGTGCTTGATGGAGAGAGGGCAGGGAATGAATATCGGCGACGCGTCGCGCGAATCCGGCGTCAGCGCAAAAATGATCCGGTACTACGAGCAGGTCGGCCTTCTTGCGCCGAGCAAGCGGAGCGACGCCGGATACCGCATCTACGGTTCGGATGACGTCCATATTCTGCGTTTCATCCGCCAGGCGCGGCGGCTCGGTTTTCTCGTCGAGGATATTCGCAAGCTGCTAATGCTCTGGCAAGACCGCTCCCGCGCCAGCGCCGAAGTGAAGTCGATCGCCCTCGAACACGTGGCCGAACTCGACAAACGCATCGCGGAATTGAGCGACATGCGCAATACACTTGCCGATCTCGCCGCGCACTGCCATGGTGACGGGCGACCCGAATGCCCGATCTTGGCGCGCCTGGCCGACCCTGTCAGTGAACCAGATTAGTGCACATCCTCGAGGCCGAATAGGAGCCTCGATTCAATATCCTTAAAAATCAGTGGGTTGAGGCGGATAGTTCGCAAACCATTCCAAACAGGAATGGCTTCCATGCAAGCATTTCACTGGCATCTTGGTGCGGCATCGCTATAATTCGGGATAACCCTATACGGGAAATCCCTGAATCTCGATTCGCCAGGGGTCCCCCTTCCTTGGAGAACATCATGATCGCCTACATCGTCGAAAAGCTGAGCAACTGGTTCGAATCCGCAGAGCGTGAACGCCGTGAGGCTTACCTCGCGTCGTCGTCGGACATCGTCCAGCTCGAGAGCCGCATCCGCTCGCTCGAAACCAACGGCTACTCGCTGTAATCGGAGTCACCGTCAGGTGCCGTGTGGCACCGAGCGAAAAGCAAGCCCCGTGTTGACGGGGCTTTGTTTTTTTGTGCGTCCGATCTGGCGAAATCGTCGGCGTGGCGCTATGGTATGGACCTGCTTTTCAACCGGAAGAACACGACCATGCGTTTGCGTCTCGATGTGCGTCACGTTTCCTGCGCGCGTCTCGTTCTGGGGGCCGCGGTGCTCGCTCACGGCATGGCGGCCGGTGCGGCGACGTCGTCCAGGCCGCTGATTCTCGATACGCAACGCGGGATCCAGGATGGCAAGGGCGGCCTGGTGTTGCAAACGGCTCCGTTATCGTCCGAGCCGATCGTTGAGCCCGCAGGCATGCGAGCGCCGGCCGGGCAGGGACCGAATTCTTCGGTCCCGCTGTTTGTCGCGCCGTATATCAATGTGCCGGGCTGGGGTGGGTCGCCGGCCAATCAGCCAAGACCCGCGCCAAGACCGCAGCCGTAACGGAAAACCGTTCGCTCAGTTCCCGCGGTGCTCGATCTGGCACCGCGCGCCGCTGTCCTGTCCCAGGCGCTCGACGAGATACGGCAGCGCTTCGTTCATGCTCTGCGCGAGCGTGTATGGTGGATTCAGGATGAACATTCCGCTGCCGTAAAGGCCCAGGCCATCTGCCGGCGGATTCGATACCGTCAGCGTCAGGTGCAGCCAGTTGTTCGGCTGCAGGCGCTTGAGCTGCTCCGGAAAACGCTGCGATTCCACCCGCGCAACCTGCGGATACCAGATCGCGTAACAGCCCGTCGCGAAACGCTTCAGGCATTCCGTCACGCAAGTCACCGTGCGCGCGTAGTCCTTCTTGTCCTCATAGGACGGATCGATCAGCACGAGCGCGCGTCGCGGCGGCGGCGGCAGCAGCGCCTTGATGCCCTCGAAGCCGTCACCGGCGAAAATCATCGCGCGGCGCCCCGCATCGCGGAAGTTGTGACGCAACACGTCGATTTCCGTCGTGTGCATTTCGAACAGGCGCATCCGGTCCTGCTCGCGCATCGATCGCCATGCGAGATACGGGGAGCCCGGATAGTAGTGCAGCTCACCGTCGTCGTTCAGCGCGCGCACCTCGTCGATGTAGTCGCCGAGCGCTTCGGGCAGGTCCTTTTCGTTCCACAGCGGCCCGATGCCGGTGTCGAATTCCCCTGTCTTGGCGGCATAACCGTCGCGCAGCGAATACACGCCGGCACCGGCGTGCGTGTCGATGTACCAGTACGACTTGTCTTTCTTGTTCAGGTAGCGCAGCAGCTGGACGACGACGGCGTGCTTGAGCACGTCCGCGTGGTTGCCTGCGTGAAAACCGTGACGATAACTGAGCATGGCTGGCTGCCTGAAACGAAGGGTGAATCGATGAAAACGGATGATCGCGCGGGGCCGTCGGGCCGCGCGCCAATGCGGCCGCGTATTGTACGCGAGTGGGCGTGAGCCGCCTTACTCGTATGCATCGCCGACGGCCTCCTCGATGCGTTGCTTGATCTCCGGCGTCAGTTTCTCGGCAACGTCGAGCGCGCGCATGTTGTCGCCGATCTGCTCGATTCGCGAGGCGCCGGTAATGACCGAACTCACGCGCGGATTCGCGAGCACCCATGCAATCGCGAGCTGGGCGGTGCTGCAGCCGAGTTCGGCCGCGATCTCGCCGAGCCGTTCGACCACATCGTTGCTGACCGGATCCGTCAGCCGTTCGCGGAGCCAGTCGTAGCCCGGCAATTGCGCGCGGCTGCCCGGCGGTACGCCGTTCCGGTACTTGCCGGTGAGCAGCCCCGATGCCAGCGGGCTCCAGGTCGTCAGGCCGAGGCCGTAGTCGTGATAGAGCCGTGCGTATTCCTGTTCGACCCGGGTACGGTGGAACAGGTTGTACTGCGGCTGCTCGACGACCGGCTTGTGCAGATGGTGCCGCTCGGCAATCTCGTACGCGGCGCGGATCTCGTCGGCGCTCCATTCGGACGTGCCCCAGTACAGCGCCTTGCCGCGTACGATCATGTCGCTCATCGCCCAGACGGTCTCCTCGATCGGTGTGTTCGGATCGGGGCGATGGCAGTACACGAGGTCGACATGGTCGAGCTGCAGCCGGCGCAGCGAGCCGTCGATCGCGTTCAGCAGATATTTCCGGTTCAGTGTGTGGTACTGGTTCGGCGCTTCCGCGAGCCCCCAGAAGAACTTCGTGGACACGAGGTAGCTGACGCGCGGCCAGCCGAGCGACTTGAGCGCCTGGCCCATGATTTCCTCGGATTTGCCACCGGCGTAGACCTCGGCGTTGTCGAAGAAATTGACGCCCGCATCGCGGGCCGCCGCAAGGCATTCGCGGGCGACCCGCTGATCGACCTGGTTGCCGTAGGTGACCCACGAGCCGAGCGAAAGCGCGCTGATCTGCAGGCCGGAGCGGCCTAGCCGTCGATAGTGCATGGGAATCTCCCGCGACTCGGAACCGACCTTAAGCTTAGACGTTTTGCGCGCGAACGGCGGGGCCGATCGTGCACAATAGCGGCTGGCCTCCACCTGCACGACCGCGACGAAAGCGGATGCAGCGGGGCGCGCTTTTTCGATCCGATAACGGAAGGAGACGGACATGGCAGCAGATCTGAACGGCAAGACCGCAGTCGTCACGGGCGCCGCAAGCGGCATCGGCAAGGAAATCGCGCTGGAGCTCGCGAAAGCGGGCGCGGCCGTGGCGATCGCCGACCTGAACCAGGACGGCGCAAACGCGGTTGCCGACGAGATCGTCAAGGCAGGCGGCAAGGCGATCGGCGTCGCGATGGACGTGACCAACGAA
>NZ_CAJPHA010000048.1:0-9852 GCF_905339895.1 Burkholderia sp. BCC1988 | reverse complement strand
CCGCGGCACGATGTCGAACGGAATCAGGCGCTCGGCGGCCTGCGCGTCGCCGTACACGGCGAACGTGATGCCCGTCCTGCGGAACACGCCTTCCGCGTCGTGGGCCTTCTGGGCGAGGCTTGCAGGGTTCTGCGTGTCGAGCCATGCCTTGACTCGCGAGTAGGGCGGGCGAACCTGATCGCCCGCAAGCATTTCGTCAAACGGTGCCATTGAATTTTCTCTTTTTCTGCGAGGCGGCCTGCTTCGGGCCGCAGGCCGTCCCCCGATTGCGCGTCGGCTCAGTTGTCGCCCTTCTCGAGCACTTGCCGTGTCAGTGTGACCGACGGAATCGTCGGCTTGAGCAACCCACGGCGCGCGCGGCTGCTCAACCACTTCCAGCCGGCCACGAGCAGCAGCGCGACCAGCGGGATCGACGCGATCGTCCACGTCCCGTTCGGGTAGTCGAACGCCATCAGCACCAGCACGCCGAGCAGGAACAGCAGCGTGAGCCACGATGTGACGGGCGCGCCCGGCATCCTGAACGGCACGTCGTCCACTTCGCCGCGCCTGACCGCGGCGCGGAACTTCATCTGGCACACGACGATGAAGCCCCACGTGCTGATGATGCCGAGCGACGCGATGTTCAGCACGATCTCGAACACGCTCGAAGGCACGAGATAGTTGAGCAGCACGCCGACCACGTAGATCGCGACCGTCACCAGAATGCCCGCGTACGGCACGGATTGCGCGCTCATTCGGCCGAGGAACGCCGGGGCCGAGCCGCCCATCGACAGCGAACGCAACACGCGCCCGGTCGAATACAGGCCCGAGTTGAGGCTCGACAGCGCCGCCGTCAGCACCACCAGGTTCATCACGGAGCCGATGCCCGGCACGCCGAGCGCGCCGAAGAACGTGACGAACGGGCTCTGGCCCGCCTTGTACGCGCTCCACGGCAGCAGGCAGACCAGCAGCACCACCGACGCGACGTAGAAGATCGCGATGCGCCAGATCACGTTGTTGATCGCGCGCGGCAGCACCTTGCGCGCGTCCTTGCATTCGCCGGCGGCCGTGCCGACCAGCTCGACGCCCGCGAACGCGAACACCACGCCCTGCACCAGCACCAGCGCCGGCATCAGTCCGTGCGGAAAGAAACCGCCGTTGTCGGTGATCAGATGCATGCCGGTGTCACGGCCGGCGACCTGCACGCCCGTGCCGAGGATCAACGAGCCGATCGCGAGAAACAGCACGATCGCGGCGACCTTGATCAGCGCGAACCAGAACTCCATCTCGGCGAACCACTTCACGCCGATCAGGTTCATCGTCGCGACGATGCAGAGCGCGACGAGCGCGAAGATCCACTGCGGCACGGCCGCGAACGGCGCCCAGTAATGCATGTACAGCGCGACGGCGGTGATGTCGACGATGCCGGTCATCGCCCAGTTCAGGAAGTACATCCAGCCCGCGACGAACGACGCCTTCTCGCCGAGGAATTCGCGCGCGTACGACACGAAGCTGCCGCTGCTGGGGCGATGCATCACGAGTTCGCCGAGCGCGCGCAGGATCAGGAACGAGAACGCGCCGCACACCAGATAGACGATCGCGAGCGACGGTCCGGCGGCCTGCAGACGGCCGCCCGCGCCGAGGAACAGACCGGTGCCGATCGCCCCGCCGATCGCGATCATCTGCACCTGTCGATTGCCGAGGGTCTTGTGGTAGCCGGCTTCGTGCGATTCGAGCCAGCTGCGTTTGTCGGTTTCGCCGGTTGTCGACGGTTCGGGAATCGATGCCATGACGGTATCCTCGTGCACGGATGTAATTGGATTCATCCCGATCGCGAGACGATCGGGACCACCGGTACCGGAGGATCAGGGTGCGGAATCAAGCGCACCCATCCTGATTGCGATTCGCCGATCTTGGCGAAAAGCGCGGTATGTCGCGAACTTATTCAGCCGTAATTCCCATCACAAACAGAATGCGAATTTGGACTAGGCCTGTTCGAATTCCTGCATACGGGCCTCGGCCATCGCGCCGCAAAGTGCGTTAACGGGCTCGTCGCGTGCGACGCCGCATATCGCGCGGGCGTGATTGTCGTTTCGATTTTTCTATTTCCACTTCCGACCGGGATTCATGCTGGTTCAGGGTCACTTCGGCTCGAAGCGGCTGCCGTGCGTGATCGAGATCGGCTGCGCGGCACCGCGTGCGATGACGTCCGGCCGGCATTGCCTCAAGCATCAGTGTGCAAAGAGATCGCGACCGACTATCGTGTGATGGACGCGCGCGCTGCGCGGATTTCGCGATGCGCGACGCACACTGGCATTTCTCTCTTGCGTCGGCCCGATCCTGCAGCACTTCGCGTTGCCGAGACATCAGATGAACGCGGTATGTCGTCGCGCCATGCTCAAAGAACGCCTCGCCACATGGCATGGTTGGACTGACTCTCCCGCAGCCAACGAAGTAATCTGATAAGGATAACTACTCTTGAGGAAGGCACGTAGCCTGCGCTTGTCAACTTGACATAGCCGTCGCAAGACGCTGCCGAGTACGGATCAGGCCGGTTGCCCGCCGCCGTCGCTCGCCGTTGCCGGCCCCGCATCGATCGCGACGCGATTCTTGCCGTCGCGCTTCGCGCGGTACAGCGCGCGGTCGGCGGCTTCGATCAGCGACGTCATCGGCGTGCCGACCGCCGGCACGACGCTCGCGCCGCCGATGCTGATCGTCACGTAACGGCCGGTCGACGAATGCACGTGCTCGAGCCGCAGCGCTTCGATCGCGAGGCGAATCTTCTCGGCGAGCAGGCGCACGCCGCCCGGCGACGTGCCCGGCAGCACCACCGCGAATTCCTCGCCGCCGAAGCGTGCGGCGAGATCGCCCGGGCGGCCGAGGCAGCTTTCGACGGTCGAGGCGACCCGCTTGAGCACGTCGTCGCCCGACACGTGGCCGTACGTGTCGTTGTAAAGCTTGAAATTGTCGACGTCGATCATCAGCAGCGACAGCTCGCTGCGCTCGCGCGCGCCGCGCCGCCATTCGGCGTTCAGGTATTCGTCGAGATAGCGCCGGTTCGACAGCCCGGTGAGCCCGTCGGAATGCGTGAGGCGGCGCAGTTCGAGGTTCGCTTCGAGCAATTGCTGCTGCGATTGCCGCAGTGCGCGGTAGGCTTCGTCGCGCTGCAGCAGGTTGACGTACGAGCGCGAGTGGTAGCGGATCCGTGCGACGAGCTCGATGCGGTCCGGCAGCTTCACGAGGTAGTCGTTCGCGCCGGCCGCAAACGCGGCGCTCTTGATTACCGGTTCCTCTTTGGTCGACAGCACGATGATCGGCACGTCGCGGATCACGGGATTCGTGCGGTACGCCTTCACGAGGCTCAATCCATCGGTGCCGGGCATCACGAGGTCCTGCAGGATCACGGTCGGCCGCGTTTCGACTGCGGCGGCGAGTGCGTCGTCCGAGCGCGGGCAGTAGTGGAAGTCGATGCGGTCCTCGTCGGCAAGCGCGCGCCGCACGGCCTGGGCGACGATCGTCTGGTCGTCGACCAGCAGCACCATCACCGGCACGTCGGTCGCCGGCGGCACCTGCAGGGTCGCGCGCGCGGCTTCGAGCGCCGCGCCCGCGCCGTCCGCGGCGGACGTGCCGTTATCGTGGCCCGGGCGTCGCGTGGAGTCACTAGTCATGTCGACACCCGTTGTTGCCATTGCTGTCACGCAAGTCCATTTCATTCAGTTCCCGACGAGCGCCGCCAGTTCGCCCGCAATGCGCTCGAGCGGCAGGATCGCGCGCGCGGCGCCGAGCGTCGCGGCGGCTTTCGGCATTCCGTAGACGGCGCTCGTCGCCTGGTCCTGCGCGATCGTATGGTAGCCCTTCATCCGCATCGCCTTCAGCCCGATCGCGCCGTCGCGCCCCATCCCGGTGAGCAGCACGCCGATCACGTCGCCGGGCCAGTGCTCGGTCACGCTGCTGAAGAACACGTCGACCGACGGCCGGTACGGCGTCTCGGCCGGCTCGCGCGTGTATTCGAGCGTGCCGGCGCGCGTGATCCGCAGGTGGTCGTTGGTCGCGGCGAGCAGCACGAACGACGGCTGCGGCCGGTCGCCTTCGCGCGCGATGCGCACGTTGAGCGGCGTTTGGCCGTCGAGCCATTGCGCCATGCCGTCCGCGAACGCCTGGTCGACATGCTGCACGATCACGATCGGCGCGCCGAAATCGGTGGGCAGCGCGCCGAGGATCGACGCAAGCGCGGTCGGGCCGCCGGCCGACGCGCCGATCGCGACGAGCGGCCCGCCGTCGCCGCGCGCCGTCGTGCCGGCGGGGCGGGCGGCGGCCGCCGGCTTGTCGAGCAGCCGGCCGATCTGGTCGATCTTCGCGAGCAACAGCTGCGCGGTGTCGCCGTTCGCGCCTGCGCCGAGCCGCGGCGTATCGACTGCATCGAGCGCGCCCGCGCCCATCGCCTCGTACACGCGCCACGCATTCGCGCCGATGCTGCTCGTCACGATCAGGATCGCGCACGGCTTGCCCGACGACATGATCCGTCGCGTCGCCTCGACGCCGTCGAACTTCGGCATGATCAGGTCCATCAGCACGACGTCGGGCGGTTGCGCGGCGCAGAACTCGACGGCCTGCGCGCCGTCGGTCGCGACCCACAGCACGCGGTGCTCGGGCCGCCGCGCGACCGCGCGGCGCAGCGCCTCGACGGCGAGCGGAAGGTCGTTGACGATGCCGATGTTCACGGACGGGCTTCTCCTATCAGGTCGCGTACGGCGTCGAGCAGGGTTTCGTCGTGGAAGCTGCTCTTCGCCAGGTAGTAGTCGGCGCCCGCGTCGAGTCCACGGCGGCGGTCCTCCTCGCGGTCCTTATACGACACGATCATCACCGGCAGCGATTTCAGCGCGGCATCGCGCTTGATCAGCGTGACGAGTTCGATGCCGTCCATGCGCGGCATGTCGATGTCGGTCACGACGAGATCGAAATCGGCGCCGCGCAGCGCGTTCCAGCCGTCCATCCCGTCGACCGCGACGGTGACGGCATAGCCGCGCTTTTCGAGGAGCTTGCGCTCCAGTTCGCGTACCGTCAGCGAATCGTCGACCACCAGCACATGGCGGCGCCGTGCGACGGCCGTGTGCTGCGCGCGCTGCACCTTGTCGAGCTGGCCGCCGCGCACGAGCTTGTCGACCGAGCGCAGCAAGTCCTCGACGTCGATGATCAGCACCGGTTCGCCATTCTCCATCAGCGCGGCCGCCGCGATGTCCTTGACCTTGCCGAGCCGGCGGTCGAGCGGCTGGATCACCAGCATGCATTCGCCGCGGAACCGGTCGACGGCGATCCCGTACGACTCCCATTCGTCGCCGATCACGACGGTCGCGACGCTGTCGCCCGCCTGTTCCGGCGACGGTGCGCCGAGCAGCTGGTGCGCGGTGACGAGCCCGACCGGGCGGCCGTCGAAGCGGAAATGCTGCTGGCCTTCGAGCGTGTCGATGTCGGCGCGCGCGAGTTCGAGCGTGCGGCGCACGTGCGCAAGCGGGATCGCGTACGCTTCGCCGCCGACCTCGACGAGCAGGCTGCGCACGATCGACAGCGTGAGCGGCAGTTGCAGCACGAAGCGCGCGCCGCGGCCCGGCTCGGTGAAGATCCGCACGGTGCCGCGCACGGCCTTGACCATGTCGTGCACCGCGTCGAGGCCGACGCCGCGGCCCGACACATCGGTGACGCGGTCGCGCATCGAGAAGCCGGGGAGCAGCAGGAAGTCGAGCAGCTCGAGGTCGGACAGCCGCGCGGCCGTGTCCGCGTCGGCGAGCCGGCGCCGCACGACGCCTGCGCGCAGCGCGTCGAGATCGATGCCGGCGCCGTCGTCGCTGACGGAGATCAGCAACTGGCCCGCGCTGTGGCGCGCTTCGAGCGTCACGCTCGCTTCGGCCGGCTTGCCGCTCGCGATGCGCTCGTCAGGCGTCTCGACGCCGTGGTCGAGCGCGTTGCGCAGCAGGTGGCCGAGCGGCGCGTCGAGCATGTCGAGGATGTCGCGGTCGACCTGCGTCGTTTCGCCGACGATCGCGAATCGCACGCGCTTGCCGAGCGAACGTGCGAGATCGCGGACGATGCGCGGATACGCGTGCGTTGCGTCGCCGAACGGTCGCATCCGGCAGCGCAACGCTTCGTCGTAAAGCTGCTGCGCGAGATGCGTGCTGCGGCGGTCGAAGCGGTCGAGCTCGTCCAGGCGCGCGCCGAGCTGCAGCTGCAGGTTGCCGAGCCCCTGGCGCACATCGTTCAGCGACGCGAGCGCGGCCGGGTCGAGCCGCTCCGCGAGCGTTTCGACGAGCACGTCCAGCGAGCGCGCGACGTCGCGCTGCATCCGCTTGATGCGCAGGATCGAGCCCGTGAACGGCTTCAGCCAGTGCGATTCGACGAGCGATTCGCTGGACAGGCTCAACAGCTGGTCGAGCTGCTCGGCGCGTACGCGCAGCATCCGCTGCGGATCGTGCCGGGGGGGCGGTTGGGTGTGCAAAGGCGGGGCGTCGGGCGCGACGGCATGCAAGCCCGGCGACGGATCGGCCGGCGGGTGGCGCGGCGGGCTGTCGCCGGTGTGCGGCGATATCGAGACAAGGGCGGCATCGTCGGGCGCGGAGCCGATGTGCGGCGCTGCGGCGCCTGGTTCCGGCGAGGGCGGTACGGGCAGTGTAAGCGGTGTGAGCGACACCGCGCGGTCGGCGCGCTCGTCCGACGCGTCGGTCGGACCCAGTGCGGCCAGCGCGTCGATATCCGCGCGCGAGACCGCCGCCGCCGGATCGGCGTTGCCGACGCGCAGCAGCAGGTCCACGCCATGCAGCAGTGCGTCGATGTGCGCGGTCGTCAGCGTCAGCTCGCCACGCTGCGCGGCGACGAAGCATTCCTCCATCGCGTGCGCGACGTCGACGCCGTCCTGCAGGTCGACGATGCGCGCGGCGCCCTTCAGCGAATGCGCGGCGCGCATGCACGCTTCCAGCGCGGGCGCGTCGCCGGGCGAATGTTCGAGCGTCAGCAGGCCACTCGCGAGCGCCTGCGTCTGCGTGTGTGCTTCGTCGCGGAACAGGTCGAGCAGCGACAGGCGCATCAGGTCGTCGTCGGTGCTCATCGCAGGCTCCTCGCAAGCGAGTCGAACACGCGATCGGTGTCCAGCACGCCGATCGTTGTATCGCGCCACGCGAGCAGGCCGCGCGTATGCATCGCGGCCGCGTGGGTGAGCGTCGTCGGCACCGGCAGCAGCGCATGCGCCGCGAAGCGCAGCACGCCCTCGACCTCGTCGACGGGCAGCGCGACCGCGTCGCCGCGATGCTCGACGACCAGCATCCGCGCATACGCGTTGCGCGACTCGTGCGGTCCGGTTGCGTTGCGTTCGAGATTCAGCAGTACGCCGAGGGATGCTGCGATCGTCAGTGTGCCGCGCACGTTGACGAGCCCGAGCACGGCGCCGTCGCGCCGGTGCGGCAGCGAATGGATCGGGCGCGGCCCGTCGACCTGCCGCAGCGCGGCGGCGGGCAGGCCGAGCCATTCGTCGCCGACGCGGAACGCGAGCGCGGACTGCTGCGCTTGCCCATCGTCGGCAGATGCGGCGGATGCAGTGAGTCGTGCGTCCGCAGGGGCTGGCTGCGAGGTGCTGCGTGCGGCGCGCGCCGTTTCGGCGAGGTCCGCGTCGGTGAGCGGCCGGTCGAGCAGCTTCCCGGCCGCGTGTTCGAACACCGGGCAGTTCAGGCAGCGGGTGTGCACGGCAAGCCGCGGGCACGAGCCGTCACCTCGCGTGCCGATGAGATTCCAGCAATCGTCGACGGCCCTGGCCGGAGCGCGATCGTCACGAGCGGCGTGGGTCATGGGTTCCGCCCGGTTCGTTGGTCCGGTCCGCCGTCGGCACGGCTGACGCGCCGCGCGCTTGCCCGCTGCGCACGCAGCATCAGTTGCCGGGCACCAGCCGCGTCACCTGCCGCGTCGCGCAGCGCGGCGAGATGGGTCAGGGCCTCATAGTGAGCCGGGTCGAGATACAGCGTCTTGCGATAAAAATCCTGCGCGTCCGCATCGAGGCCGCGCGCATCGGCGATCAGGCCGAGCAGGTAGAACGCGTCCGCGTCGGGGCCGTGCGCGAGCGTGAATGCGTGCGCGGCGCGCTCGGCGTCGTCGAGGCGGCCCGTGTCGGCGAGCCGGCGGGCGTCGGCGAGCATGGACGCCGGGGCGGCGGGTGCGCTCGGCGCGGCATCCGCGGCATCGGGCGCCGCGTGCGCGATGCGTGTCACCGGCGGCCGCTGTGGCACGGCCGGCGGGCGGTGCAGGGTTGCCGTTGCGAAATGGTTTGCCACGGAGGGCGCCGCCACCGGGTGCCGGAGCGGCAACGTCTGCGGCGCCACCGGCTTCGCAGATGCCACAGACACAGTGGGCGGCCGCTCGCCATCGTTCGCGCCCGTGGCCGGAGCATCAGCCTGCGCCGCGCGATGGAACGCGAACGCGAGCGGAATGCGCGCGGGCGCCAGCGCATGCCGCATCATCAGCCCCGTCTCGGCCGGGCCGACGAAGATCGTGCCGCCGTCCGCGAGTTGCCGCTCGAGCAGCCGGATCGACTGGTCCTGAGCGTGTCGGTCGAAATAGATCAGCACGTTGCGGCAGAAGATGAAGTCGTAGCGCGTGTCCGCGTCGAGCGGCAGGTCGAACAGGTTCGCCTGAACGAAGCGTACCGGTTCGCGCACCCGCGGGTCGAGCTGCCAGCCACCGACCGTTTCGCGGAAGTGGCGGTCGCGGAATTCGAGCGGGTGGCCACGAAATGCGTTGCGTCCGTAGACGCCGGCCCGCGCCCGCTCGATCGCGCGTGCGCTGATGTCGATCGCGTCGATCGCGAAGCGTGACGGGCCGATGCCGGCGTCAAGCAGTGCCATCGAGATTGAATACGGCTCCTCGCCGGTCGAGCACGGCACGCTCAGCACGCGCAGCGTGCGCGCCGGCTCGCGCATGAGCCGCACGTCGGCGATCCGCGCAAGCGCGACGAATGCCTCGCGGTCGCGGAAGAACCACGTTTCCGGCACGACCAGCGTTTCGATCAGTGCCTGCCGTTCGTCCGCGGACGCATTCAGCCGCTGCCAGTACGCATCGATCGCGGCGCCACCGGCGGCCTCGGCGACGTCGTCCGGCGTGCCGCCGGCGGGCCTCGGTGTGTCAGGCGCGTCCGGTGCATCGGCCTGCGTGACGCGTGCGCGTTCGGCAACCGCGCGCGCGAGCGCACGATTGCCGAGCGTCGCCGCATCCATCCCGGTTTCACGCGCGAGCCACGCTTCGAATCGAGGGTCGTTGGCGTTCATCATGGCCATCATCCGGCAAGCGCCTGCGCGGGCGGAAACAGCAATGCGCGCGCGTCGTCATCGAGCATCTGCTCTACGTCGATCCGCTGCACGAATCCCGTCGCGTCGGCGGCGACCGGCCCGAGCCAGCGCGCGTGCGGCGTCGCGATCCCGCTGTCGGCGAATTGCGCGGGCGCGAACTCGCGCACCTGCGTCGCGTGCTCGACGATCAGCCCGAGCCATCGATCGGCGCCGTCCGCCTCGTGTTGCTGCGCATAGCGCACGACGACGAGCCGCGTCGATCGCAGCGCGTGCGCCGCGCGCCCGAGCGCGAGCCGCGGCACGTCAATCACCGGCACCAGCTTGCCCCGGTGATCGATCACGCCGGTGAGCCATGGCGGCGTACCCAGCATCGCCTTCACGGGCGCGAGCGCCAGCACCTCGACGATCCGCGTCGCGTCGAGCGCATAGCGTTCGCCGTCGAGTTCAAAAAGTAGGAAGAGCATCGTGTCGTCCGCACGAAGGCCGCGTGCGTCAGCCGTCGATCTTGAAGCGCGACACGCCGGTGCGCAGGTGGTTCGCGACGAGCGTCAGA
>NZ_CAJPHA010000047.1:0-10810 GCF_905339895.1 Burkholderia sp. BCC1988 | reverse complement strand
CTCAGGTGCGGCGAACTCAGCAGTGCCGCCGTGTACGCGCCCACCGCGTAGAACGCGATGTAGCCGAGGTCGAGCAGGCCGGCGAAGCCGACCACCACGTTCAGCCCCAGCGCGAGCATCACGTACAGCATCGCGAAGTCGAGCACGCGGACCCAGTAGTTGCCGCCTGCCGAGCCGATGATGATCGGCGCCGCGATCACGAAGGACGCGGTCAGCAGGCCGATGACGACGGTCTTGGCGGTGTTGCGCTCTTCGACGAGGGTCATCGAAGGTTCAATCTGTTGGGTGGAATTCATCTGATTCTCCTTATGCGCGATCGGCCACACGCTCGCCCAGCAGGCCCGACGGACGGAACACCAGCACGATGATCAGCACGATGAAAGCGAACACGTCCTGGTAGTTGCTGCCGAATACGCCGCCCGTGAAATTACTGATGTAACCGGCACCCAGTTGCTCAATGAGGCCAAGGACCAAACCACCGACCATCGCGCCCGCGAGGTTGCCGATGCCCCCCAGCACCGCCGCCGTAAAGGCCTTCAACCCCGGAATGAAGCCCATGTAGAAGTGCACGTTGCCGTATTCGGACGCGATCATCACGCCGGCCAGTGCGGCGAGCGCGGAGCCGATCATGAACGTCGCCGAGATCACGAAGTTCGGGTTCACGCCCATCAGGCTCGCGTTGTTCGGGTTCTCCGCGATCGCGCGCATTGCGCGGCCGAGCTTGGTCTTGTGCACGAGCAGCAGCAGGCCGCCCATTACGATGAACGCGACGGCGATGATCACGATTTCAGTGACCGAGATCACGGCGCCGGGCGTCGTGTCGGTGGCCTTGATCACGTTGATCGGGTCGGTGGGCAGCAATTGCGGGAATGGCAGCGGATTGCGTGACCAGATGATCATCGCGGCCGTCTGCAGCAGGATCGACACGCCGATCGCGGTGATCAGCGGCGCGAGACGCGGTGCGCGGCGCAGCGGCCGGTACGCGACGCGCTCGATCGCAAAGCCAACGACCGCGCAGACAACCGCGGCGATACCCAGGCCTATCGTCAGCGTCGCGACATTGCCGAGTCCCGGGAAGTGGTTCTGCAGCACGGTAATCGCCGACAGGGCGACCATCGCGCCAACCATCAATACATCCGCATGTGCAAAGTTGATGATGCCGAGAATGCCGTACACCATCGTGTAGCCCAACGCGATGATGGCGTACACACTGCCGAGCACCAGCCCGTTGAGAACCTGCTGAATAAAAATATCCACCGACGCTCCATAGCGCCCCTCTTAACGGGGCCAAATTGAACGAACCCGCCAGCGCCAATCGCTGACACACCGACGCAAGACAGGCCCCTTCAGGGAAGCGCTCCAACGGGGTACCTCTCCCCCCGCTCCCCGGCCGCGACACTTCTTCGCCGCCCTCAAAAATCTCCGAAAAAAATAGTTTTTGCAAATTTTCCGTGTCGCGTATAGTTACGGACAGGGGTTGACGCGGCTTGCCACTCACGACAACCACTACAAAAAAATACCTTATAAAACAATGTACTACACGATAATTTCAGAGCTCACCGGCGGCTCTCAGGCGAAAATTAATTTGTCTCCGTTGACAGCACTGTAAGACGTCACTCATCATATGTCAACGAGCAAAAACAGCAACTCAGCACTCATCGGAGACTGTGTGCTGGGTCAGCAAGGATCGTGATGGGCAGCCTCCGCGCCCCACCACAATCCGGTGTTCGTACATCGCGAATCTGCCTGGCATACGTCAGGCGCATGAAATTGGTTTAAACAGGAGAGTCATGGTGGCCAGTCACGACAAGGCACGAGTCGGTGTTGATATCGGCGGGACCTTTACCGATGTCGCGCTTGAACTCGGTGGGAACCTCTTTTCCACCAAGGTCCTTACGGATTACACCGCGCCCGAACGCGCGATCATCAAAGGTGTCAGCATCGTCGCGAGCAAAGCCGGCATCGAGCTGAAGGACATCGGCGTCATCATTCACGGCACGACGCTCGCCACGAACGCACTCATCGAACGGCGCGGGGCGAAGACGGCCTTCATCACGACGGAAGGTTTCCGCGACACCATCGAGATGCGAACCGAAAACCGGTTCGAGCAATACGATCTGAACATCAAGCTTCCGCCGCCCCTCATCGACCGCTGTGACCGCTTCACACTTGGCGAGCGCGTCGATGCGCAAGGCGGCATCCTGCTTGCCCCGACGGAAGCGCAAATCAACAGCGTCGTGGATCGCATCGAGCAAGGTGGATACGAGAGCGTCGCAATCGGCTTCATCCACGCCTACGTCAACGGCGTACACGAGCGCATGATGCATGACGCAATCGAGAAGCGACTGCCGAACGTCTCTGTCTCGATCTCGAGCGAAGTGTCGCCGCAGATCCGGGAGTTCGAGCGCTTCAACACGGTCTGCGCGAACGCCTACGTTCGCCCGATCATGAAGTCGTATCTCGATCGCCTCCTCGGCCAGGTCCGGGCGGCCGGTGCTGTGTGCCCTATCTTCATCATTCACTCGGGCGGCGGCATTGTCTCGATCGAGAGCGCATCGGAATACCCGGTACGTCTCGTCGAATCGGGACCCGCCGGCGGTGCAATCTTCGCCGCGCATATCGCCGCGCGATACAGCCTGGATACGGTCCTGTCGTTCGACATGGGCGGCACGACGGCAAAGATCTGCCTCATCGACGACTTCACGCCCAAAACGGCCAATACCTTCGAAGTCGCACGCACGTATCGCTTCAAGAAAGGCAGCGGCATGCCGATCTCGATTCCGGTCGTCGAGATGGTGGAAATCGGCGCAGGCGGCGGCTCGATTGCCTCGCTTGACGTCATGCGCCAGATTCGCGTCGGCCCGCATAGCGCCGCGTCGGAACCTGGCCCCGCCTGCTACCAGCGCGGTGGCAAGCAGCCGACCGTGACGGACGCGGACCTTCTGCTCGGCCGCCTTGACCCGAACAACTTCGCCGGCGGCTCCATTCCCTTGTCGACCGACAATGCATCGCACGCCATGCTCGATGACGTCGGTGCCGCCCTGTCGCTCAGTTCCGAAGAAGCGGCATACGGTGTCGCGGAGGTCGTCGACGAGAACATGAGCAATGCAGCACGCGTCCATGCAGTCGAAAGCGGCAAGGACATCGGCGATTACACGATGATCACGTTCGGCGGCGCCGGCCCGCTGCATGCCGCACGCTTGTGCGAGAAAAGCGGCATCAAGAAATTCATCGTGCCGCCCGGCGCAGGCGTGGGTTCTGCGATCGGCTTCCTGCGTGCGCCGTTCGGCTACGAAAGCGTGCGCAGCGCGAGCATGCGCTTCAACGACTTCGATGCGAACGCACTCAACGAGATCGTGGATCAACTCAGCGCCGAGGCGATTCATTTCGCGCGTCAGGGTTCCGGCGACGTCGAACCTGTCGTCGAGGTGAAGGCGTTCATGAGATACGTCGGTCAGGGCTGGGAAATCCCCATCGCAATTCCCTACCGCCGATTCGGCACCGAGGACCGTGCCGCCTTTGCCGAACTGTTCACGAAGGCCTACACACAGTTCTTCGGTCGTCCGATCGATGGGCTGGATATCGAGATCGTGAGCTGGGCGGTCAAAGCAAGCTCGCCGCTGCCGCCGGTCGAGCGCCTGCAATTGGTCGATGCACTCGCCCCCGTCGACGCGGAGAAGACGCGGAACATCTTCGATGCCGCGCTGCATCGCTTCGTGGAAGCCGCCATCGTCGAACGCGGCACGCTGAGCGTGGGCGAGACAGTCGTGGGTCCGGCCATCATCGTCGAACCCGAAACGTCGACGCTCGTCACGTCCTCGTTCAATGCCACGGTACAGCCCGACGGCTGTCTGCTCGTAACGTCCAAAGAATTGACCGCTGCTACTGCGAATCAGGAGTAATCATGTCCCTCAACAATATCGACACCATCCACATGCAGGTCATGTGGAACCGCCTGATCTCCGTCGTCGAAGAGCAGGCAATGGCCCTGATCCGTACCGCATTCAGCACCAGCGTGCGTGAAGCAGGCGACCTGTCTGCCGGCATTTTCGACAAGCGCGGCCGCATGCTGGCTCAGGCGGTTACTGGCACACCGGGTCACGTCAACACGATGGCAGAAGCCGTCGAGCATTTTATGAACGAGATCGGCGTTGACCACATGTACGAGGGCGACGTCTATCTGACCAATGACCCGTGGAGAGGGACCGGCCACCTTCACGACTTCACGGTCGTCTCGCCGTCGTTTTTCAACGGTGAACTGATCGGCTATTTCGCTAGCACGGCACACGTTGTCGACATCGGCGGCCGCGGGTTCGGTCCCGATTCGCGCGAGATCTACGAGGAAGGGCTGTTCGTCCCGATCATGAAGCTGATCGAGCGCGGCGAAGTCAATCGGGATCTGGTCAACATCCTCCGCAACAACGTTCGCGAAGCTGACAAGGTCGTCGGCGATCTCTATGCGCTCGCCTCCTGCAACGAGACCGGTCATAAGCGCCTGCTTGAGATGCTCCGGGAATTCGACTTGAAGGACGTCGAAGGCATTGGCGAGTTCATCCTGGCTCGCAGCCGCGAAGCAACGCTCGAACGGATCGCCGCACTGCCGAAGGGTACGCAAACCAACGAGATGACGCTTGATGGCTACGATTCGCCGGTCAAGCTCAATGTGACGCTGACGATCGCGAATGATCATCTGCTGGCCGACTTCGCAGGGTCGTCACCTGCCAGCCCGTTCGGGATCAACGTCCCTCTGCTGTACGCGAAAGCGTACGCATGTTATGGGCTCAAGTGCATCATCGCCCCCGAGGTCCCGAACAATGCGGCGTCTCTCGAGCCGTTCCGCGTCCAGGCTCCCGCGGGCTGCATCCTGAATGCGCAACGTCCGAGCCCCGTCGCCGTGCGCCACGTGCTCGGTCACTTCGTGCCCGATTTGGTACTGGGTGCACTCGACAAGATTCTGCCGAATCAGGTTCCGGCCGAAGGTTCCGGCGCGCTGTGGAACCTGCATGTCAGCGCCCGTCCGGCCCGGGAGGATTCCGGCTTGAAGGGTGCCGAAATTCTGATGTTCAACAGTGGAGGCACGGGTGCACGGGCAGAACTTGACGGCCTGTCGGCAACGGCATTCCCCAGCGGTGTTCATGCGATGTCGGTTGAAGCCACAGAGCAGGTCGGGCCGATCGTCGTCTGGCGCAAGGAAATGCGTTCGGGCTCGGGCGGCGCAGGGAAGCACCGCGGCGGACTGGGGCAAATCGTCGAAATCGGACCGCGCTCCGGATACCAGTTCCGCTTCAACGCGATGTTCGATCGCATCGATCACCCTGCCCGCGGCCACGCCGGCGGCAAATCCGGTGCCCCTGGCCAGGTCACGCTGTCCGACGGCACCAAGATGCGAGGTAAAGGCACGCAGGCAGTTGGCGAGTATCAACGCGTCGTGCTGTCGTTGCCTGGTGGCGGTGGCGTCGGTTCGCCGGAACAACGCAGCAAGGAAGAACTGCTGCGCGATATCCGCAACGAATACATCTCCGAGTCGCAGTTGCGCGACGAGTATGGCCTGACACTCGACCAGTTGACAACTTCGATCAGCCAGTGAGGAACATGGAATGACCGACATCACTTCCCCCCCGTTCAACAACATCCTGGTGACGGGTGCCGCCGGTGCGTTAGGTTCCGTGCTGCGGGAGTCGCTGCGGCCGTATGCGACAACGCTCACTCTCAGCGATCGCCAACCCCTTGGCGACGTGCGCGAGAACGAACGGCATTTCGTTTGCGACCTCTCCGATCGTGACGCCGTACTGGAGATGATGAAAGGAGTCGACGTGGTTATTCACCTCGGTGGCGCTCCACGCGAAAATACCTTTCAGGTCATCCTCGACTCGAACATCGTCGGCGGCTACAACATTTACGAGGCCGCCCGCCAGTGCGGCGTGAAGCGGGTCGTGTACGCAAGCTCCGTCCACGCCATCGGCTTCTACGAATGCACCCAAACGATCGACGCAAGCGTGCCGCAGCGCCCGGACAGCCTGTACGGCGTCAGCAAGACGTTCGTCGAAAACCTTTCACGCTACTACTTCGACAAGTTCGGCCTGGAATCCGTCTGCCTGCGAATCGGTTCGTGCTTTCCGAAGCCTGTCGACCGCCGCATGTTGGCGACCTGGTTGTCGTATGAAGACTTTTCGCAGCTGTGCATTCGATCGCTGATGGCACCGAGTGTCGGCCACATGGTCGTGTACGGCAACTCGAACAACAGCGCCAACTTCTGGGACAACACCCAGGCCGCCTACCTCGGGTACCGACCGACGGACACCGCAGACACCTATCGCGCCGAGGTCTACGCGAACACCGGCACGCCTGACCCTCGACATCCGGCGGTTCGGTTTCAAGGCGGCCAGTTCGCAGCCGACGGGCATTTCGAAGATCCGAAGGTCGACTGAACTGTCTGCCCCGGCACGATATTTTTAGAAGGCAAAGAGATGGCACAGCAAGCAACAAAGGCTCACTATGACGTCGTCATCGTGGGTGGCGCCGTAGTCGGAAGCGCAACCGCGTATTTCCTCGCGAAGAATCCCGACTTCAAGGGCTCGGTGCTCGTCATCGAGCGCGACTGGACTTACGCGCAATCCGCGACGGCATTGTCGAGCGCATCGATCCGGCAGCAGTTCTCGAACCCGCTGAACATCAAGATCTCACAGTTCGGAACGGAGTTCATTCGCAATTTCCACGAACTGGTCGAGGTCGACGGTGAAGCACCGGAACTCGGATTCAAGGAAAACGGCTACCTGTATCTCGGCGATGCGACTGGTGCACCGATGTTCGAGCGCAACTATGCGACGCAGCGCGAGAACGGCGCCGACGTCGTGCTCCTCGATCCGGAGCAGCTCAAACAGCGCTTCCCGTGGCTCAACACCGACCAGCTCGTCAATGGCGTCTACGGGCAAAGCGGTGAAGGATGGTTCGACAGCTACGGCCTCCTGCAAGGGATGCGCCGCAAAGCACGTTCTCTCGGCATCGAGTACATCGAGAATGAGGTGGTCGATATCGTTCGCGACGGGTCGCGCATCACCGGCGTAAAGCTCAAGAGCGGGGAGACAATCGGCTGCGGCGTGATGGTGAATGCCGCTGGCACACGCGGGCCGGCAATGGCTCGACTCGCGGGCCTGCAAATTCCTGTCGAACCACGCAAGCGTTGTCTTTTCGTGTTCGATTGCCGCACACCGCTCACGGGTACGGTACCGCTCACGATCGACACCACCGGGATCTTCTTCCGCCCCGAGGGCAAGTACTATCTGACCGGTTGTTATCCGGATCCGGATCCGCTCGCCGACGTCAACGACTTCGATGTCATCCACTCGGAGTTCGACGAAGTGATCTGGCCCGCCCTTGCGGAACGTATTCCGGCATTCGAAGCCATCAAGGTCGTCAATTCGTGGGCCGGACACTACGATTTCTGCATGCTCGACCACAACGCAGTCATCGGGCCGCATTCCGAGGTGACGAACTTCCTATTCGCGAATGGTTTCAGTGGCCACGGACTGCAGCAGTCGCCCGCGGTTGGGCGCGGCCTGAGCGAACTGATCACCTATGGGAAGTACCGGACACTCGACCTTGAGCCGCTCGGATACGAGCGCGTTGTCGAGAACAGGCCGTTCCTCGAAGAAGGCGTGATCTAACCTAGCAACATACCGGTGGAAGTCCAAGCGATGAACTCTCATTCGTATCGGACCGCCCTTGTGACAGGCGCGTCGAGTGGCATCGGTCGCGCCGTCGCACAACGGCTGGCTCGAGAAAACATACAGGTCTATGCCGTCGGTCGAGATGCGGTCGCTCTCGACGCGCTCGCTACGGAATGCAACGTCACTCCAATCGCAGTGGATCTGCGAGACACGTCGCCGCTCAAGGCGCTATTCGATCGTGTCGAGATCGATGTTGTCATCAACAATGCTGGTCTCTTGCCGGCAATCTCGAAATTTGCCGATTCGGCGCGCGAGGATATCGAGCGAACGATCGACATCAACCTCCGAGCCCCCTTGGAGATTACGCTGATGGCGCTTTGTGGCATGACGAAAAGACAGCGCGGTCATCTGTTCTTCATTGGTTCCAGCGCCGGTCGTTTCCCACATCCGAACACGGCTGTTTATGGCGCCACGAAGGCTGCGATCAGTATGTTCTGCGACTCTTTGCGCTGTGACCTCCTCGGCAGCAAGGTTCGCGTGACCGAAATCGCCCCTGGCCGGGTTCAGACTAGCTTGTATCGCACCGCACTCGGTGAGGCCGGCGCAAACGAGAAGCTGTATGACGCCTATCGTTCGATTCAGCCACAAAACATCGCCGAATTGATCACGACCGCCATTGCGCTTCCCGACTACGTCGACGTGTCGAGGATGGAGGTGTTCCCGACGGACCAGGCGGCTGGCGGTTCGCAGATCGTGTCGGTCCGCTAGCTTTCGCCCTTCGTAACGAGGAAAACCTGGATCATGAAGAATCAACGCGTTGTAATCGTCGGTGGCGCATCCGGACTCGGCCTGTCCGTCGCCAAGTTAATGCTCGCTGACGGCGCCGAGCGCATCGCACTCATCGACAAGAATGCCGCGCTTCTCGACGAAACGGTCCGCAACTTGACAGCTGAAGGCCACCAGGTCTTCGGGGCCGAAGGCGACATCACGCGCAAGGACTCCGCTCACGCGGTGTTCAAGCGGGCGCTGGAAGCGCTTGGTCGCGTAGACTCCCTCATCAACAGTGCAGCAATCTATCCGCGTCGACCGTTGCTTGAAATTTCGGACGATGAATGGGACCTCGAGAACGCGGTCAACATCAAGGGTACCTACCATATGATGGTCGCTGCAATCGAGCACATGCGGGCTCGCCCGAAAGTTGAAGCTCATGTTGCGGGTCGTATCGTTAACATCACATCGGTTGACGCGTTCAAGGCACATCCGCAAAACGGACACTATGCCGCCACGAAAGCCGCTGTCGTCAGCCTCACCAAATCGTTCGCTCAAGAAGTCGCGATGGACGGCATTCTGGTCAATTCTGTGGCACCGGCCGGCTTTGCAACCGAGCGCGCAAAAAAACTCGGCTTCCTGGGAGAACTTGCGTCGGCCAATCCACTGGGCCGTGCAGCAGAACCCGAGGAAATCGCCCAATGGGTCGTGATGATGGCAAGCAACCGCAACACCTATGCGACCGGCGAGAATGTGATCATCAGTGGCGGCTACATCTACGCATGATGTAGGTCAACTGAACTGTCGCTCCCCCACTCGATGCAGCGGGGCGAGCGACGAGGCGCCCTTGAGTATGATAAAGTCATACTATGTCATACGGCGCAGGTCATACACAGACAACCGAGCGCCGGCGCGGTATGCCTGCATCCGACAATTGCAGAGCCTTCCTATCCTGTGTGGAGCGCACGGAATGTCTCTGGACGCTGAAACTCTTCTGAAGAATGCCGCCAGCTCAGGCCGGCGGCGCAGCCTGACTGAACTCGTTATTCAGGCGTTGAACGACAAGATCGACCGGGGCGAATATCCCCGCGGTTCGAAGCTGCCGACCGAGCCAGAGCTCTGCTCGGAATTTGGCGTGAGCCGCACTGTCATTCGTGAGGCAGTTGCCTCGCTCAAGCTTGGCCGCCGCCTGGTAGCACGACATGGTGTTGGCGTGTTTGTTGCGGATGAATCCGCTCAGTCAGCAGAGCCTAGCTTCATCGACTCGACCACGCTGAACAACTCGATGCATGTCCTTGAGCTTCGAATCGGGGTTGAATCGGAAAGTGCCGCATATGCTGCACGGCGGCGATCCGAGCCCCACCTGAAAGCGCTCAAGGAGGTGTACGCCCGCATGGAGATCGTCGCAATCGACAACGACGCCGAATGCGCTCGCGCAGATTTCGAGTTTCATCTGGCCGTCGCAACGTGCTCCGAGAACCCGAATTTCGTGTCGATCCTGAAGTCGCTGGGGCAGGAAATCATCGGTGATCTGCGGCTCAAGCATGCGAAGGCGAATTTGAAGGAACGCAAGACTTACATCAAGCGCATCCAGCGCGAACATGCCGACATCCTCGAAGCAATCGAGCGCCAGGACGAGAGCGGCGCCCGACGTGCGATGCGGCGCCATCTCAATGAAAGCCTGGAACGCTACCACCATTTGACGAGCGCGCGCTCGGAATAATCGAAGCGGCCAACAGAGCGGCTGCACTGCATGCGGTCGCCCCTCCCGTCGGGCAATGCGCTCGCCTTTCCGCTCACGCGACTGTTCCAAACGATTTCGCCCGACGCAATCATCGCGTCGGGCGAAATGCTGTCACCAGTCAATCAAGGCTTCGGCGACAGGGTGTGCAGCGTGCCAGTCGGCGCGATCAAGTCCGGGTGGCGACGTCACCACGCATCGGCTTGCCCGTGCGATCAACGCACGTGAACAGCGCCGCTACACCAATCATCGCGGCTGCAATCAAATAATACGCTGGAATCAAATTACTTCCGGTCCGCTGTATCAGCCATGAGTTGATCATGGGTGCTGTACCGGCGAAGAGCGCGACCGAAATGTTATAACTGACGGCCATACCCGTAAAACGAACCCAAGTCTCGAACAGCGACGGAATCTTCGAATAAACGCAAGAAAGCATCGAAGCGAGACATAGATTGAGAATCAGTAGCGCCCCAAGTCGGGCCGCCGTGTTCTCGACGGTCAGCAGATAAAAGCACGGCACCGCCACGACCAGGATCGCCAGGCTCCCCGCAAGCATCATCGTCTTTCGGCCGATACGGTCCGCGACCATGCCGAGAAGCGGAATCGCAACGATCAGAAACAGTTGCGAAATCAG
>NZ_CAJPHA010000046.1:0-11957 GCF_905339895.1 Burkholderia sp. BCC1988 | reverse complement strand
GGGGGGGGCGCGGTGGCTGGCGGGGTTCTCGGCGGGGCGGGCCCGCCCCCCCCCCCCCCCCCGCGACCGCGGTGCTGGCGTTCCGCTCGCATGCGCAGCTCGAGACGCTGTGCGCGGCCGTTCACACGCTGCGCCGGCAATGCGGCGGCGCGTTGAAGATCGCCGTGGTCGAGCGCGGCGAGGTGCTGCGCCAGCAGTTCGAGATGCTGGTGCTGAGCGTCGGCGCGAACCGCGTCGTCGCGCGCGACCTGCCGGTGACGCGGATGCACGCGGCCGTGCACGCGCTGCGCGGGCAGCTCTATGCGCGGCCCGTCGCGCCCGACTATCGCGCGGCGCTCGCGGCCGCGCTCGGCGATTCGGTGCTCGGCTACCTGCCGGTCGGCGCGTTCTGCCTGCGGATTCGCGCGGTGCTCGATCGCGGCGCCGTGCTCGCGCTGCCGCATACGCTCGCGAAGATCGCGCTGCTGCCCGGCGTGTCGCACGTCGATGCGCTGCGGCATTGCCGGCCGCGCCGCGCGGGCGACGTCGTGACGGCCGATGCCGGGCACCTGTACGTGTTCCTGTTCGCGTGCGAGCCGGCCGATGCCGAGGATGCGCTCGCGCGTATCTTCGACGTGCCGGTCGAGACGCTGTCCGATCGCGTCGTGTGTCTCGGGCAGGGCAGCATCGACACCGAGCTCGATGCGCTGAAGGCCGAGAACCGGCGCGCGCCGATCGCCGACTACAGCGACCTGTTCGCGACGGCGCAGCCAGCGGATGCGGCACGCGGGCCGGCCGAACGCGCGGCGGATGCCGCGGCGCTTGCCGAACCGGGCGCCGACGGCACCGTGGCCGGCGAGGGCGGCGCGGCCGCCGCGGGCGGTGTGGCCGACCGGCACGTCGATGCGCCGCCGCACGCGGTTCACGCCGACGATGCGACGCCGGCCGCCGACATGCCGGGCGATGCGCCGGCATTTCCTGCATTTCCCGTCGCGCACACGCGCGGCGCCATCCGCAGCGCGATGCCGCTGCGCAAGCCGGAGGGCGCATGATCGCCGAACTCGTCATCGGATTCATCGTCGGCATCGCGATCGCGGTGCCGGTGTGGCTCGTCGCGCAGCACCTGGGCCTCGGCCGCGGCTTTCATGCGCCGCGCGGGCTGCAGCGGCGCGACGCGGTGCCGTGCGAACTCGTGCCGGTCGCGCTGCGCGGGCGCCTGCTGCCCGATGCCGACCACGCCGGCGAGGCCGCGCCATGAAGACGATCGCCGTCACGTCGACGACCGGCGGCGCGGGCCGCACGACGCTCGCCGGCGCGCTCGCGGTGCTGCTCGCCCGTCGCGGCCGGCCGGTCGTCGCGGTCGAGTTCGACGCGCAGAACCTGATGGGCGCGACGCTCGGTCTCGACACGCTGGCCGAGCACGGGCTCGCGCACAGCCTGCTCGGTGACTCGGGTAACGCCGCGCCGTGGCACGCGCATACGTGGCGCAATGCCGACGGCGTGCTGTTCGTCCCGTACGGGCAGGTCGACGCGGCGGGCGCCGCCGCCTGCGATGCGCGGCTCGCGGCCGATCCGGCCTGGCTGTCGCGCGCGCTCGACGAGATCGCGCTGCCGCCTGACGGCGTCGTGCTGGTCGACACCGCGCGCTATCCGTCGCCGCAGGCCGAGCAGGCGATTCGCCGCGCGGACCTGACGCTCGTCGTCGTGCCGCCCGAACCGGCTGCGTGCGCGACCGTTGCCGCGCGCCTCGACGCGCTGCGGGCCGGCGGCGGCGACCTGCAGATCGTCGTGAACCGGCTGAACCCGGCGCGCGACATGCAGCGCGATGCGCTCGCGATGCTGCGCGCGGTCGCGGGACCGGCGTCGATGCTCGAGCAGCGGATTCACGTCGATGCGGCCGTGCCCGAAACGCTCGCACGCGGCAGCTGGATCTTCGACGACGCGCCGTATTCGCAGGCGTCGCACGACCTGAACGGCGTCGCGAACTGGGTCGACGCGTGGCTCGCGGCGGCCGCGGCCGGCCGCACGGGAGCGCGGCGATGAAGGCCGGGTTCGCGTCGCGCTGGCGTGCCGCGGCCCGGCGCGCGACCGACTGGTGCGCGCGCGGGATCGGGCTGCCGGCCGAGCGCACGCTGCTCGACTGGCTCGTGCGGCTGTTCTTCCACGCGCCGCCGCCCGGCCGGCCCGATCCCGTGCGCCGCCGGGCACGCATCGCCTTCCTGTGGCTCGCGCGGGAGTGGGGCGTGCTGCAGCCGCTGAGCCCGCGCGAATGGCTGTGGCGCGCGATCGTGCGCGCGCCGCGCGCAGCCGATGGCCGGCCCGCGCGCGATCCGCTCGCGTGGTTCGACACGTTCGTCGTGCCGGCCTACGTCGCGGCGCGCGCGCTCGGCCGGCGCCTCGACGCGTTGCTCGCGCGTCTGCCGTGGGCGCGCTGGGGCGGCTGGCTCGACGCGCGCGCGCACGGCGTCGGCCGGCACCGCTGGCTCGCGCCGCTGCTGCTGATCGCCGGCGCGCTGATGTGGGCCGCGGCCGGGATGTCGCCGCTGATGCCCGGCGCGCAGTTCGCGTTCTTCGCGATTGTCGCGGTGCTGGCGCTCGCGCTGCGCCGCCTGCCGGGCCATCTGCCGACCCTCGCGCTCGCGTCGCTCGCGCTGCTCGCCACGGTCCGCTACGTGTGGTGGCGCACGACCCAGACACTCGATTTCCGCAGCCCCGTCGAGGCGTTCGCCGGCTACCTGCTGTACGGCGCCGAAGCCTATACGTGGATGATCCTGCTGCTCGGCTTCGTCCAGACCGCGTGGCCGCTCGACCGGCCGATCGTGCCGCTGCCCGACGACCCGGACACCTGGCCGAGCGTCGACGTCTACATCCCGACCTACAACGAACCGCTGTCGGTCGTGAAGCCGACCGTCTTCGCGTCGCAGAGCATCGACTGGCCGGCGGCCAAGCTGCGCGTGTACCTGCTCGACGACGGCCGGCGCCCCGAGTTCGAGGCGTTCGCGCGCGAGGCGGGGATCGGCTACCTGACGCGCGACGACAACCGCCACGCGAAGGCCGGCAACATCAACCGTGCGCTGCCGAAGACGCATGGCGAATACATCGCGATCTTCGACTGCGATCACGTGCCGACGCGCTCGTTCCTGCAGACCTCGATGGGCGTGTTCCTGCGCGACCCGAAATGCGCGCTGGTGCAGACGCCGCACCATTTCTTCTCGCCCGATCCGTTCGAGCGCAACCTCGGCACGTTCCGCGAGATCCCGAACGAGGGCAACCTGTTCTACGGGCTCGTGCAGTCGGGCAACGACCTGTGGAACGCGACGTTCTTCTGCGGGTCGTGCGCGGTGCTCAAGCGCACCGCGCTGGAGGAGGTGGGCGGCGTCGCGGTCGAGACCGTGACCGAGGACGCGCACACCGCGCTCAAGCTGCACCGCCGCGGCTACACGTCGGCGTACCTGCCGACCGTGCAGGCGGCAGGCCTCGCGACCGAGAGCCTCGCCGGCCACGTGAAGCAGCGCACGCGCTGGGCGCGCGGGATGGCGCAAATCTTCCGCATCGACAATCCGTTCCTCGGGCGCGGGCTCGGCTTCATCCAGCGGATCTGCTACGGCAACGCGATGCTGCATTTCTTCTACGGGATCCCGCGGCTCGTGTTCCTGACGATCCCGCTCGCGTACCTGTTCTTCCACCTGTACTTCATCAATGCGTCGTCGGTCGCGCTCGCGAGCTACGTGATCCCGTACCTGGTGCTCGCGAACGTCGCGAACTCGCGGATGCAGGGGCGCTATCGCCACTCGTTCTGGGCCGAGGTCTACGAATCGGTGCTCGCGTGGTACATCGCGCTGCCGACCACCGTCGCGTTCTTCAGCCCGCAGCACGGCAAGTTCAACGTGACCGACAAGGGCGGCAAGATCGACGAAGGCTACGTCGACTGGTCGACCTCGAAGCCGTACCTCGTGCTGTTCGCGCTGAACGTGCTCGCGATCGCGGCCGGCCTGTGGCGGCTCGTGGCCGACCAGGGCGACGAGGCGTCGACGATCCTGATCACGCTCGGCTGGACCGTCTACAACCTCGCGATGCTCGGCGCGGCCATGGCCGTCGCGCGCGAGACCAAGCAGGTGCGCGTCACGCACCGGATCGCGATGCGCGTGCCGGCGACGCTGCTGCTCGCCGACGGCTCGACTGCCGCATGCTTCACGAGCGACTACTCGACCGGCGGCCTCGGCCTCGAAGCGGTGCCGGGGCTGCCGCTCGCGGTCGGCGACACGCTGACGGTGTGCGTGACGCGCGGCGACCGGCCGTTCCCGTTCCCGGTGCGCGTGAGCCGCGTGACGCCGACCCACGTCGGCGTGAGCTTCGAGGCACTGACGCTCGAGCAGGAGCGCCAGCTCGTGCAGTGCACGTTCGGCCGCGCGGATGCGTGGCTCGACTGGCACGTGAGCGCGCGCGCGGACACGCCGCTGCGCGGGCTGAAGGAAGTGCTGCGCGTGGGCCTGGACGGTTACGTACGGATGTGGAAAGGTGCGGCGCGCGGCGTGCAGTCGATGCTGGCACCGAAGCTCGATCGGGCGCGCGACTGACGCGGCGCCCATCACGGAGTGGTTTAGATGACGTTCTGGAATCTGTATTTCATCCTGAAGTTCGCGCTGTTCGCGACCGGCCACCTGCAGCCGCTGTGGCTCGCGAACCTCGCGTTCGCGCTGGCCCTCGCGGCGAGCGCGCCGATCCGCGCGCGCGTGTGGCGCATCGTGCGGCAGCTCGCCGCGCTCGCGATCGCGGTGCCGCTCCTTGCGCGCGAACTGCATGCGCCGCCGCTCGCGCGCCTTGTCGATGCCGTGCGCGAGGTCAGCACGTTCCGCCTCGACTACTGGATGGAGCTGCTGCCGCGCCTGTTGCCGCCGCTGCTGGTGCTGACCGTGGCGGGTGTGCTGATCGTCTATTTCATCGTCAACCGCTGGGTGCGCGTCGCGACCTTCGTGCTCGCCGCGCTGGTCGTGATGCCGCTGTGGCAGGCCGGCAACGGGCTGATGGCGCGCGTCGTCGCGCCGCTCCCGCAGCAGGCCGACGCGACGGGCGGGCGGGCCGGCCAGCCCGAGGACCACAACGCGGCGCTCGCGACGTTCCGCGCGCAGGAGTCGCAGCGGCAGGTCGCGTTCGGCCATCTCGGCAACGATCCGGCCGCGCAGTTCGACGTGATCGTGCTGCATGTGTGCTCGCTGTCGTGGGACGACCTCGATGCCGCGAAGGTGCGCAATCACCCGATGCTGAGCCACTTCGACTACCTGTTCAACAACTTCAGCACGGCGGCGAGCTACAGCGGCCCGGCCGCGATCCGCGTGCTGCGCGCGAGTTGCGGGCAGGAAGCGCACGCGGACCTGTACAAGCCCGCGCCGCAGCAGTGCCACCTGTTTTCGCAACTCGCGTCCGCCGGCTACACGGTGCAGTCGCTGCTGAACCACGACGGGCACTTCGACAACTTCCTGCAGGTCGTTCACGACAACATCGGCGTGCCCGACGCGCCGATGATCTCGAACGCCGCCGCCCCGGTCGCGATGCATGCGTTCGACGGCTCCGCGATCAAGGACGACTACGGCACGCTCGCGAACTGGTACGCGCAGCGCGCGTCGGTGCCGGGCCCGGTCGCGCTGTACTACAACACGATCAGCCTGCACGACGGCAACCGCGTGGTGGGCAGCTCGCTCACCAGCATCGATTCGTATCCGCAGCGCGTGACCCGGATGATGAACGACTTCGACCGGCTCGCCGACCTGATCGCGCAGTCGGGACGGCGCGCGGTGATCGTGTTCGTGCCCGAGCACGGCGCCGCGCTGCGCGGCGACAAGAACCAGGTGGCCGGCCTGCGCGAGATCCCGACGCCGCGCGTCGTCCACGGGCCGGTCGGCGTGCGGCTCGTCGGCTTCACCGGCAATCACGGCACGACGACCGTGATCGACCAGCCGACGAGCTTCCTCGCGCTCGCGCAGCTGCTGTCGAACCTCGTGTCGAACAGCCCGTTCAAGCCGGGCGCGACGCTTGCGCAATATGCGGCCGACCTGCCGCGCACGCGGATGGTCGGCGAGAACGAAGGCACGGTGACGCTGCAGACGAGCACCGGCTATGCGGTGAAGACTCCGGACGGCGTATGGATCGACGAACAGTAAACATCGGCGAAGGCGACGACGATCGCCTGTCGCAACCGAACGACGTGCTCGGCCTCGCGCGGCATCTGCCCGCGCTGGATCCGGCCCGCTACGTCGACGAGCAGGCGCGGCGCGCATTCGTCGAATCGCTCGAGCGCTGGCCCGTGCTCGCGAAGCTGATGGGATTGAAGCCGTAAACGCAAGGCGGCCGGCGTGAACGCCGGCCGCGCTGCGTCGATGCGCCGACCGCTATCGGCTCACCGCGGGCTCACTGCGCGCGGCGCTCCGGCTGGCGCGTCCATTCGTTTTCCTCGCCCGGCACCTTGCCGAAGGTCTGCTCCGCCCACGCGTGGCGGGCCGCCTCGATCTTCGCGCGCTCGCTCGACACGAAATTCCATTCGATGAACCGCTCGCCCGGCAGGTGCGCACCGCCGAGCAGCATCACGCGCGCGCCGTTCGCGCTGGCGAGCGCGACGTTCGTGCCGGGTTCGAGCACGGCCATCGTCGCGGGGGCGAGCGGCGTGCCGTCGATCGTGAGGTCGCCGTCGACGAGATACACGCCGCGCTCGTCGTGTTCCGCGTCGAGCGCGAGCTGCCCGCCCGCGGCGAATTCCACATACGCATAGAGCGTCGGCGAGAACACGGCGACCGGCGACGTGAGCCCGAACGCGGTGCCCGCGATCACGCGCACGTGCGCGCCGTCGCGCGTGAACGACGGCAGCGTGTCGGCCGCGTGATGCACGAACGCGGGCGCGGTGTCCTCGTGCTCGACCGGCAGCGCGACCCAGGTCTGGATCCCGTGCACCGGTTGTTCATGCGGGCGGTCCTCGTCGGGCGAACGCTCCGAGTGGACGATGCCGCGCCCGGCCGTCATCCAGTTCACGTCGCCGGGCACGATCTTCTGCCGGAAGCCGAGGCTGTCGTGATGCATCAGCGTGCCGTCGAACAGGTAGGTGACGGTCGCGAGGCCGATGTGCGGATGCGGCAGCACGTCGATGCCGCTGCCGGCCGGCAGCACGGCCGGCCCCATCTCGTCGAAGAAGATGAACGGGCCGACGAGGCGCGCGGCGCGCGCGGGCAGCACGCGGCGCACGACGAGGTTGCCGATGTCGCTCTCGCGCGGCGTGAGCAGGGTCTTGATCGATGCGGACATGGTGGGTCTCTCGTATCCGGTGGGTCAGGCGATGGCCGTATCGATCGTGATCGGGTGCGTGAGGATCTTGTGCACCGGGCACGCATTCGCGATCTGCAGCAGTCGCTCGCGCTGCTCGTCGGTCAGGCCGCCGTCGAGCGTGATGCGGCGCACGATCGTGCTGCCCGCGCTGCCCGATTCGTGCGCGAGCTTCACGTGCACTTCGGCGAGCGGCCAGCCCTTGCGTTGCGCGTACATCTTCAGCGTGATCGCGGTGCACGCGCCGAGGCTCGACAGCAGCAGCGCGACGGGCGTCGGTGCGGTATCGCCGCCGCCGAGCGACGCCGGTTCGTCGGCGCGCCACTGATGGACGCCGTCGGTGAAATGGACCAGGTAATCGACCGAGCCGATGCTCGCTTCGACGGACAGTTCGCTCATTGCAATTCCATGTGGGGAAAGGGGAGACGGGCCGGCCGGCGAGGGCCGGGCAGGCCGGACGTTACGGTTCGAGCAGGCGCTGCAGCCGCAGTTCCTCGAAATCCAGCTCGGATTCTATGCGGTGCAGCACCGCGTCGTCGACCCGGCCGTCGCGATGCAGCGCGAGCAGCGCATCGCGCGACACGCCGACCAGCTCGAGCTCGACGCGCAGCATCCGCGCGCGCACGTCCGCCGGTTCCGCGCCGTCGCGGTGCGCGCGTTCGTTGAGCGCGACGCGGCTGCGGTATTCGGTCAGCAGCCGGTCGAGCGATGCGCGTTCGAGGCGCGTGCCGCGCTGCTCGCGCGCATCGAGTTCGGCGAGCGCCGCGCCGAACGTGTGGGCGCGCACGGCATGCTCGGACATCGTGTGCCGCGCGGCCGGGCGCAGCTTCAGCACGCGGATCAGCGGCGCGAGCGTGCCGCCTTGCACGACCAGCGTCGCGATGATCAGCAGGAACGTGCTGAACAGGATCAGGTCGCGCCCGGGGAAATTGCCCGGCAGCGCGATCGCGGCCGCGAGGCTCACGACGCCGCGCATGCCGGACCAGCCGAGCACGACGGCCTCGCGCCACGACCACGGCGCATGGCCCGCGCGCGGCGCGCGCAGGCGGCCCGGCAGCCACATCGCGACGAACACCCACACGACGCGCGCGGCGATCGCGGCGGCGGTGGCCGGCAGCGCGACGCGCAGGCCGGCCATCAGCACCGCGCCTTCGTGGTTCACGCCGGCGAGGATCGCGTGCAGCGCGAGGCCGATCAGGATGAACACGAGCGCGTCGAGCACGAACACGATCGCTTCCCAGGTCGCTTTCGCCTTGATCCGCATGTCGGCGCCGAACACGCGATGCTGGCGCACGCCGAGCACGAGGCCGCAGGTCACGACCGACAGCACGCCCGAACCGTGCACGGCTTCCGCGATGCCGTAGCTGCCCCACGCCATCGCGAAGGTCACGACGATACCGAGCATCGGCTCGCGCAGGCGCTGCAGCACCCAGCACATCGCATGGCCGCACGCGAGGCCGACCGCGATGCCGATCAGCGTGAGCGAGAAGAACAGGCCGGTGGCGCTCGCGGTCGTGATCGTGACGGCGAGCGCGGCCGAGACGGCCATCTGGTACAGCAGCAGGCCCGATGCATCGTTGACGAGGCTTTCGCCTTCGAGCACCGCGACGAGCCGCGCGGGCAGCGGATGGCGCTGCAGGATCGCCTTCGCGGCGACCGCGTCGGGCGGCGACACGATCGCGCCGAGCGTGAAGCACGCGGCCCACGGCAGCGCCGGATTGGCCGCATGCACGGCGAGCGCGACCGCAACCGTCGTGAACACCACCGCGCCGAGCGCGAGCGACGCGATCGACGCGAGCTCGTGGCGGAATTCCTTCCACGCCGTATAGAAGCCGCTCGACATCAGCAGCGGCGGCAGCACGGCCACGAGCAGCAGCGCCGGATCCATGTCGGGCGTGCGCTTGCCTGCGATGGCCACCACGCAGCCGCCGAGCAGCAGCACGACGGCCGGCGGGATCGACACGCGCTCCGCGAGCCAGGTGAGCGCGCCCGCGCCGCAGATCAACAGCAGCAGGTAGTGGAACAGCTCGACGTTGGTCATGAGTCTTGCATCACGACGGCTTGCGATCGTTCGCGGCGGCGCCCGGCAGCGCGCCGAACATGTGCTGGCTGCATTGTGCATCGCGCCACGCGGTATTCAGCCGATAGCCGGCCAGCATCCGGCGCGCGAGCGGCAGGATCTGTTCGCCGGCCAGCATGCCGAGGAGGCCGACGAGCGCGATGATCGGCGGTGCCGGCGAATTCACGCCGAGCGCACCGTAGATGACGCCGGCGAGGATGCCTGCGAACAGCGACAGAAAATACGGCTTCATGATGAAAACCTCTCGTGATAGGCTGATCGGGGGCGAAGGGCGCGCCTTCAACGTGCTGGAAGCGTATCGGGTTTACGTGTGGAACAAAAGGGCGGACAGCCGTTGGAGAGCCCCCTCTTTCGGAATTCGATCGATTCCATTTCTTGGATGTTCGAGCCGCGGCTTTTCCGATTAAATGGCTGCAACCGGAAGACGCAGATCCGGGGTAACGCACAGTCGGCTCCTCTCGGTTTCCGATCGAGGCAAGCCTTAAACGTTTCCTGTCCAAAGGATGATACGCGCCATGAGCAACCCGAAGCTTGAAGTCCTCACCCCCCAGAACAGCCAGCTGATCTTCATCGACCAGCAGCCGCAGATGGCATTCGGCGTGCAGTCGATCGATCGCCAGACGTTGAAGAACAACGTCGTCGGGCTTGCCAAGGCCGCGAAAGCATTCAACATCCCGACCACGATCACCACGGTCGAAAGCGACAGCTTCTCGGGTTACACCTATCCCGAACTGCTCGACGTGTTCCCGAACCAGAAGACGCTCGAACGTACGTCGATGAACTCGTGGGACGACCAGAAGGTGCGCGACGCGCTCGCCGCGAACGGCCGCAAGAAGGTGGTCGTCTCCGGCCTGTGGACCGAAGTCTGCAACACGACGTTCGCGCTCTGCGCGATGCTCGAAGGCGACTACGAGATCTACATGGTCGCCGACGCGTCGGGCGGCACGTCGAAGGATGCGCACGACTTCGCGATGCAGCGGATGATTCAGGCCGGCGTCGTGCCCGTCACCTGGCAGCAGGTCGCGCTCGAGTGGCAGCGCGACTGGGCGCGCCGCGATACCTACGACGCCGTGATGGCGATCGCGAAGGAGCATTCGGGCGCGTACGGGATGGGCGTCGACTACGCGTACACGATGGTCCACAAGGCGGCACAGCGCACCGCGACGCCGCACGAGTCGATCCCGGCCGTGCCGGCGAAGTAACGGGTCGCGGGCCGCCCGCTCAGACGGGCGGCAGTGCCCACGGCGCGTGCGACAGATGTTCGACGAGGAACTCGAGCAGCGCCGTCACGCGCGCGGCACGCAGCATGCCGGGCGGTGTGACGAGGTTGACGTTGAGGTCCGGGATTTTCCAGTCGTGCATCACTTCCTCGAGCGCACCGCTTTGCAGTTCATTCCATACCAGGAACGCCGGCTGCAGTGCGATACCGTGGCCGGCGATCAGCGCGGGACAGAGGACGTCGGCGTTGTTCGCACGGATGCGCCCGCGCACCGGCACGCCGAATTCGTCGCCCGACGTCGTATGGCGAAAGCGCCAGTATTCGGGCGTCGGGATGTTCGTGTAGGTCAGGCACACGTGCTGGTCGAGTTCGCTCGGATGGGTCGGCCGGCCGTGCCGGTCCAGATACGCGGGCGACGCGACGAGCGGCCGGCGTACCGCGCACAGGCGGCGTGCGCGCAGCGACGAATCGCTCAGTTCGGCGATCCGGATCGCGACGTCGAAGCCGCCGGACACGATGTCGACGAAGTTGTCGGTGAGCACGAGGTCGACGTCGACGCGCGGATAGCGTTCGAGAAACGCGGGCAGCAGCGGCGCGAGATTGCACAGGCCGTAGGACATCGGTGCGTTCACGCGCACGAGGCCGTGCGGTTCGAGCGCGTGCGCGGATGCCTCGTCCTCGATCAGTTCGGCGTCGGCGAGCAGCCGGATCGCACGATCGCGCAGCAGTTCGCCGGTCGGTGTGAGCGACAGCTTGCGCGACGTACGGTACAGCAGCATCGCGCCGAGGCGCTTTTCGAGTCGCGCGATCGCCTTCGACACGGTCGGTTGCGTGATGCCGAGCAGGTCGGCGGCCTTGGCGAACGAACCGGTCTCCGCGACCCGCGCGAAGATGGCCCAGGCTTCGAGGTCGGGCAGATGTTGCATGGCTGGAAAGCGTGGCGGCGAAGTGAAGCGGACGGGACGGCAGCGGATCGGGCCGCAGGCGCACGGCGCCCGGCGCCCGGGCGGTAATGCGGCACATTCTAATTCAGTCGGGAGGGACGTATGGAATCGTATCTGGTTTCATTGGGCGCCGGCGTGCTGGTCGGCGTCGTGTACAGCGTGATCAAGGTGCGCTCGCCCGCACCGCCGCTGATTGCGCTGGTCGGGCTGGCCGGCATGCTGATCGGCGTGGCGGCCGTTGCACCGGTCCGTCACTGGCTCGGTTTCTGATTGCATCGAGGACATATTGATGAGCGTACCCGACACTCAACCGGATCTGATCCTCCACAACGGACGATTCACGACCCTCGATCGCGCGAACCCCGTCGCGACCTCCGTCGCGATCAAGGACGGCCGCTTCGTCGCGGTCGGCAACGACGCGGAAGTC
>NZ_CAJPHA010000045.1:0-14894 GCF_905339895.1 Burkholderia sp. BCC1988 | reverse complement strand
GCTCGCGCTGCAAGCGGCCGACCGCGGCTACGTGATGGATTCCGGCACGGTCACGATGGAAGGCGACGCGAAGCAGATGCTCGACGATCCGAAGGTGCGGGCTGCGTATCTGGGTGAGTAACCTCGTGAACAAGTGCGGCATGCCGACGATGCTGGTCGAAACGAGCAATGCAGGGAGTGATATCACATGACTTGACTCTCACGCCTTCGTGTCCTGAAAGTCCGGACATTCGCATCGACCGAACCGACTGATTGCGATCGGATGTGTCGAGGCCAGTACCGGGACCAATCATGCAGATGATCCAGCCGCATGAGTCGGCAGAATGCGTTTGTGCTGGAGCGCACTGAGCTTGAGGCCATCGTTGGAAGTTGGAGCGCGTTGCAAGCAAAGCATCCGCGACCTTTGGCATCGGGAGCAAGAGGATCCGACCTGAGCGCCCTTCAACGGCTCAAAGAGAGAAGTCTCAGTCGCCTTACCAAGTAGACCGGCACCATGCCGATCAAGTTTTTCAGCGGCCGGTCCGACAAGTGATCTTGGGAAACCAACGGGTTCTTGCCGGTGTCGGAAGCGGAGCAAGATGGGTGGTGGAGCGGGGCAGTCCTGGAGCGAGAGTCATCCTGATTTGCGTCGGGATTCAGCGTCGACGTTTCGGGTCACCGGATGCAAATCGTTACGTGTCGTTCTGGGATCAGGGTTTATGTGCCGGACCGCGATCAGTATGTCGATGATGAGAAGCGTGTGTGATGTACCCCGATCGGAACGCGTCGCTTCTTCCGGCAATATTGCATGCACTTGGGCAAGCCGTGATCGGGGTAACGGGACAATGGACTACCAGTCGAGCGTAGCAAAGAGTTCCGGTACTTCGTGCAGCGTCTGTAACGTCGCGTCTGGAGTGTAGTCCGGCAGCAATTTTCGACCCGTGCCTCGATCAATCCACACGCAACGAAATCCGATGTCTCGCGCCGCTGCATGGTCCAGATGCGGGCTGGCGCAAATGTGAACAACGTCGTCCTTCGATACATCAAGCTGTTCGTGCGCGTAATCGAACAGCCGACGTGCTGGTTTGTAGGCCCCGGCCTGTTGTGCAGTAATGACCCTGTCGATATAGCCGCCAAGTTGTGCTACGTTGCCTGCAATAATGTCGTCGTCCGTATTCGAGACAATACACAGACGGTATCCCATTGCTTTCAACTTCCCTAGCGTGCCGACGACCTCGGGAAACGGTGGCATCGCCGCAATCCTCGAAGTCAGCACTGCGGCGTCGCTTTCGCTCCCGGCAAGCCCGAATTCCTCCAGCGCAAGTCGAAGGCCCTGGCCGGAAACCTGACGGAAGGTGCGGTGGGGCGATTGCTGCTCGAGCTCATGTTCATACCGGTCGTAAACCTCGATGAATCTGGATGCGTCGACCTCCGTTGCCTGCCGTTTTCCAAGAATCTCGCGTACCGCTGCCAGCAAACCTTCGTCCCATTGAATGAGCGTGCCGTAGCAGTCGAATGTCAGCCATTGTGGCCGACTCGTATCTTTCAGTGACATCATTGTTCCTGTTTGGCTAGAAGACATTCGCATCATAGGCAGAAGGTCTCATATTTAGAAATTAGATAATAAAATCATGGATATTTAAATTTCAAATGACTGACCATGTTTGATCTCGAGCTACTGAAGACGCTGATTTGCGTCGTTGATGAAGGCAGCTTCACTCGTGCAGGCGAACGTGTTCATCGCACGCAGTCGACTGTTAGCCAGCAGGTGCGAAAGCTGGAAGAGTCGGTAGGTCGCCCGCTGCTGCTCAGGGACCGTTCGGGGAATCATGTCGTTGCCACCGAACACGGTGTCTTGCTCGCGCAGTACGCGCGGAGGCTGCTGGCGTTGTCGCAGGAAGCCCGCGAGGTGCTCCAGCGCGACGTCAAGCTTTCGCCGGTTCGAATCGGGGTCCCGGAGGACTTCGATGCGCGGCGCATGTCGGCAATACTCTCGGGTTTTCTGAAGGTCCGACCGGATGTGAGGCTTGAAACGTCGGCGGGTATGAGCGCGGATTTGCAAGGCAAGCTTGCCGCGAGGGAAATAGACCTAGCACTCGTCAAGCGGGAACCCGGCAGAGGCGACTGCTTCGCGGCTTGGCCGGAGTCGCTTGCTTGGGTGCGGGGGCGGGATGCTGATCCCCCGAAGCCGGATTCGGATGAGCCGATCGCGCTTGCGCTTTTTCCCCACGGATGTATTTACCGTCAGCGGGCGATCCGCAGTCTCGACAAGGCGCAGCGTGCCTGGCGCATAGCGTTTGGCAGCCAAAGCCTTACTGCGATTCAGGCAGCGGTCGCCGCAGGTCTGGCTATCTCGGTGCTACCGAAGTCTGCGATCTTGCCGGAGCATCGAGTCTGCACCGATTTGCCTCCATTGCCACCGTCAGAGCTTGCGCTAGTCGGCACCGGCGATATTCTTGACAACGCACAGCGAGATATGGTCGATTTTTTGATCAAGCAAATCAAACGCGCGTAACCGCCCGAATACGAAATGCCTTAAGACATGCCGGCTTCAGGCTGATTTCAACGTGCTTCGAATCGTTGCATGAAGCCGCTACGCCACTTGCATTCATTAGTGTCGTTCAATCGTGGCAATCAGTGAGCCGTTCGAATTTCCCGAACCCGTGCTGAGCGCTGAGAGTCCATCAACCATCATTCTGCTTTCATTTGGATGCATCGGGGGTAGACGCGACAAGCATGTCGATCAGGGCCCGTGATGCCGCAGACAAGCGACGATGAGGCGCATAAATCACAGAAAACGGCCGTGTGCGGCCGCGGAGGTGGGGCAGCAGTTCGACGAGAGTTCCGGCCTGAATCCGGTCCCGAACAATAAAATCATAGGTCTGGCAGATGCCGGCGCCGCTCTGCGCCATTGAAACGACACCCAGCACATCGTCGGAGACCGCGACGTTCGAAGGCGGCAGCCAGTCGATGTCCTGACCGCCGTCCTGGAACACCCACGGTGCGATACGGCCGCTGCTGGGCAGCATGAAAGGCAAGCAAAGGTGGCGCTCCAGATCGGCCACGTTTTCCGGAATGCCAGCATTGGCGATGTAATCGGGCGACGCTACCAGGCATAACGCTGCATCTTCGAGCTTGCGCGCGACCAGTCCACTGTCGGGCAATGCGCCTAGCCGGATCGCCAGATCGAAACCTTCGGCCACCAGATCGACGTTCCGGTTCGCGATATTCAACTCCACGCGAACCTGCGGGTGTTGCTGCGTGAACTGCCGAAGCAGCGGTGGCAGACGATAGTGTCCGTACGTCGTCGGTACGCTGAGCCGGACATGACCTGTCAGCGCGCCGTCCTGCCCCTGAATGGCGCGCTCGGCATCGTCGATCAACAAGAACGCTGCGCGCGATTGTTCCAGATAGAGCCTGCCTTGCTCCGTCAGGCTCAACCGTCGGGTCGAACGACGCAGCAACTGCACACCCAGCCGAGTCTCCAGGCGCGTGATAGCTCGGCTCAGAACCGAAGGTGTGCTGCCTAAGGCCACCGCGCCGGCGGTCATCGAGCCTTTTTCAATTACCGTGACAAACGCTTCCACATCACCGAGATGGTCGAATCTTCGCCCCATCTTGTCCTCCGGAGAACAGAAGATTTACTTCTGACTCAGTTTATCTCCTCCATTGAGCCAAATAAAGTGGGCGCATTGTGATCCGTCGTCGGGTCACCCACTGAAATCGAGGAGCGAACCATGAATAGTGAACATCGTGACCGGCAGGACTTGTCCGTGCTGTTCGTACTCACGAGCCACGCGACGAAAGGCTCGACCGGCGAGCCGACCGGGTTTTATCTCGGCGAAGTGACGCATCCGCTTGCCGAACTCGACGCGGCCGGCATCCCGGTCGAATTCGCGTCGATTCTGGGCGGCGAGCCGCCCGTCGACGGGCTTGACCTGACGGACGAAGTCAACGCGCGCTATTGGAACGACAGTGCTTTCCGCGACGCGCTGCGCCACACGCAGAGACTGGGCGATGTCGACGCGTCGAAATATGCGGCTGTCTTCTTTGCAGGCGGTCACGGTGCGATGTGGGATTTTCCGGGCAATCCCGACGTGCAAAAGGTGACTCGCGCGGTCTATGAGGCAGGCGGTGTGGTCGGCGCGGTATGTCATGGCCCCGCCGCGCTGGTGGATGTGACCCTCGGCGACGGAACGTACCTGGTCGCCGGCAAGAACCTCAGCGCATTCACGGATGAAGAGGAGCGCGCGGTTCAACTCGATCGCGTCGTGCCTTTCCTGCTCGCGAGCACGTTGACACAGCGCGGCGCGCATCACCATCCCGTACCGAATTGGACGGCGAAGGTCGTCGTCGACGGACGTCTCGTGACCGGCCAGAACCCGCAGTCGGCTTCCGGCGTTGGCGCGGCGATCCGTTATCTGTTGCTGAATCACTCAGGGCAGGCCTGAAATTCCCCATGGAGAACGCTATGCATTCGATGCGCAAGCTCGCCGTTGCCGCCATGCTCGGCATTGCAGCGTACAGCGCTCACGCGGCCAACGTGCTCGTGGTGTTGTCGGATTCCGATCACCTCGATCTGAAGGACGGCAAGGTCTTCGCGACGGGCTTCTACCTGAACGAACTGATGCAGCCCGTGAAGGCCTTGCTTGATGCCGGCCACCAGGTGACCTTCGCCACGCCCGAGGGCAACGCGCCCACGATGGATGCGACGTCTGCCGACAAGATGTACTTCAACGGCGACGAAAAGGCGATGCGCGGTTACCAGGCTTTGCTCGACAAGCTGCAAATCACGTCGCGCTCGCACTCTCCCGTGATCAGTCTGTCGCGGGTGGAGCAGATCGGTTACGGGCACTTCGATGCCGTCTATGTTCCCGGCGGCCACGCGCCGATGCAGGATCTTCTGACCAGCCCCGCGGTGGGCCGACTGCTGGCCGATTTTCACGCGCGCGGCAAGACCACGGCGCTCGTTTGTCATGGTCCGATTGCGTTGCTGTCGACCCTGCCCGATGCACAGGGCTTTGCACGAAAGCTCGCCTCGGGGAACGCGAGCGGCAGCTACCAGAAATGGATCTATTCCGGTTACCGCATGACGGTGATCAGCAACGCGGAAGAGGAGCAGGCAAAAGGACTGCTTGGCGGCGGAGTGATGAAGTTCTATCCGCAGACCGCGCTGCAGCAGGCCGGCGGCATCTATAGCAGCAACGAGGTGCCATTTACCGCGCACATGGTGACCGACCGCGAATTGATCACCGGTCAGAATCCGGCCTCCGCACTCGACGTCGCGGGCGAGATGCTGAAGCGGCTGAAGTAATGCCACGCAATGGACCGGCGTAGCCGGTCCTTCGACGAGCAAGGGAGAAGCAAACGGTGGATCTGCAACTTGAAGGTAAAACTGCCATCGTCACCGGCGCCACCGCTGGCATCGGTATGGCCATTGCACGAACGTTGGCCGGCGAAGGTGTGTCGGTCACGATCACCGGGCGTCAGCGTGACAAACTCGACACCGCCGTCGCCGAGATATCCGCTACCGCGCATCGCGGCAGCGTGCGCGGAATCGTCGCCGATGTGAGCGGCAAGCGAGGTGTCGCGGAACTGATCGAAGCGCAGCCGGATACGGATATTCTCGTGAATAACCTTGGCTACTACGAAGCCAGGGCCTTCGCCGAGATCACTGATGACGAATGGCTGCGAATGATCGATGTCAACGTCATGTCGGGCGTACGGCTGTCACGTCATTACTTTCCTCGCATGCTTGCGAAGAACTGGGGGCGTGTCATCTTCATGTCCAGCGAAGTCGGGGCGTTCACGCCGCCGGACATGGTGCACTACGGTGTCAGCAAATCGGCCCAGCTCGCGGTCTCGCGCGGAATGGCCGAACTGACGAAGGGTACGGGTGTGACCGTCAACAGCGTACTGCCGTCCGCTACGCGCTCCAAAGGCATCGTCGCGTATTTGCGGCAGACCGCGCCACGACCCGATATGACCGATGCGGAAATCGAATCCCACTTCTTCGACACGTATCGTCCGAGCTCACTGATCGCCCGCATGATCGAGGCCGACGAGATTGCCGCCATAGTGGCGTTGCTGGTCAGTCCTTTGGGTGCCGCATCCAACGGTGCTGCGGTGCGCGTCGAAGGCGGCACTTTTCGGTCGATTCTGTGAACAGGTGCCTCGATATGTCAGCCCACGTCATTGTCGCACTCGTAGAGGCGAAGCACGGTTGCGAAGCGGCGCTGGTTCAAGCCCAGCAGGAACTCGTCGAGATGGCGCGCCACCAGCCCGGCTGTCTCAGTTACGAACTGCATGAATCGCTGGATCAGCCGGGGATGGTCGTCTTTTTTGAGCAATGGGCGGACCGCGCGTCGTGGGAGTACCACATGCGCAGCCCGCTGATGGACGCATTCCGCGCGACCGCCGGTCAATGGATCGAAACCTTCAAATTGCTGCATCTGCATCAAGTCGCATAACCGCATCTAACGAATTCACCATCCTTCATCATGTTCGAGCGCTTGAGTCGAGTTACGCCATTTGCTTTCGCAATTGCCTTCATCAGTTGCGCGACCGCAGCGACTGCGGTGGCCGATACCCGGCTCGAACGCTGGCGGAGCTACGCCGGAGTAAGTTGGGAGATTCCGAAAGACGGTGGGGATCCCGCGCCGTTCGCTGGCTCGGTCAATGCGCCGATTGCCGGGCTTCATTTCGACGCACGCGGTACCGCATATGTGAGTACCCCGCGGTTTGTCGCCGCGTCGACACCGGCGACGCTGAGCAGGCTGGATACTCGGGCAACTACCGGCCCGGCGCGACTGACGCCATTTCCGTCAATGGAAGGCAATTCCACAGCAACTGCTCCGAGCGAGCATTTGCGCAACGTGCTGGGCTTCTACGTCGATCGGAAAAACGACTGGCTCTGGGCACTTGACATGGGGTTCGTTGCCGGCGAATCGGAGGCACCTGCTGGAGCCCAGAAAATCGTGGTGTTCGATCTGAAATCCGGACGAATCGTGAAGCGCATCGCCCTCGACGGTGTGGCCGATCGTGTCGGCAGCTTCCTCAACGACATCGTCGTCGACGAACACAGGCGCATCGCGTATGTTTCCGACAGTGGCTCGCGCAGTTCACCGCATAACAAGGTCGGACTGATCGTCGCCGATTTTGCGTCAGGCACGGCGCGACGTGTGCTGGACGGGCATCCGTATTTGCAGGTCGAAGCGGGGGTAAAGGTCGTCTCCCATGGCGTTGAAGTATGGCCGGAAAAGCCGCTGCTGATAGGTATCAATGGTATCGCGCTGTCGCCGGACGGTGCGACGCTGTATTGGACCGTGACGACAGGAACACGCGCACGTTCGGTTTCGACCGCCGTTCTTAGGCTGCACGGTGCGACAGATGAGCAGATCGCCACGGAGATTCGTGATCTTGGTGCTGTCGGTGGCAACACGGACGGAATCGTGACGGATTCGCACGGTGTGCTCTACATTACCGATGTCACGCACAATGGCATCGTGAAGTACGAACCGGGCACGAAATCGATGTCGTTGATCGCATCCGACGATGGCGTGCATTGGCCGGACACTCCGGCTCTGCTTCCGACCGGCGATCTCGTCTTCACGTCGAGCGCGCTGAGTGACCATGTCGCAGGTCTGGTCCCAAACGGTCACGAGCGCTACGAGTTATGGCGGATATCGATCGGCGGCAAGTAATTGGGAGTCGGGGCTGCATCTGTATTGGGCGACAGCCGTTTTATGGCCAATCGAGAATAGAACGGCGTGTGCGCTTGCGGCATTGGCTCCTGGTGTGACGGCGAAGGATGCTGAAAGCCATGTGCCTGAGCAACCTGAAATTGCGCGGTTAAATTCGGCGATCCGATACGAGTCCGTTTATGCCTTGTGTCGAAACCGTGGCTGTTTCAGATCATTCTCCGGCGCTCTGATTCATCGCCGCGAGAGGATGTTGATCATCGGCGAATAGACTGATCTCTTACGCCATCATTCCTTTAATTTTCCTGATCGTCTAGGATTTTTTCGATTTCACTGCAAAGAAAAATTACGAGAGGACGTTGTTCAAAGCTGACTGGATTCACTTTTGCAATTAAGGCAAGTTCGGTCCCCGGTAAATCGGGCAGCTTATCGGAGGACGACAGGATCCGATGGGAGGGCAAGACGGCAGATCTTGGCAATACGCCAACGGCCAAGCCGGCAGATACCGCGGCTTGAATTCCGGTCAAGCTGGGACTTTCGAAACCAACTCTCCATCGTATTCCTGCTTTTTTGAGAGCATATACCGCTCGTGCCCTGTAGATGCATCCTCGAGGAAAGACTGCCAATGGCAACACGTCGTACGGCGTGACAGTCTGCCGGTTTGTCACCCAGACGACGGACTCTGGCCAAGACGCCACACACGCCCCCGTTCCGGGTTCCCGTTTTACCAAGGCGAGTTGAAGCTGATCAGCAGCAAGCTTCGCATGCAGATCAATACTCATGCCGCTTGCTATTTCAAGTCGAATGGACGGGTTTATACAGGCGAATCCGGAAAGAACTTGCGTAATCCGGTCGACCCGAAAATCTTCGGGTATTCCAATTCGAATTTGAATCAAATCCCGGTTGGCCGCAAGAGCATTTTTTGCTTCCTGGGCAAGTTCAATAAGACGACGCGCGTAGGTCGCCAATATTTCACCCTGTTCCGTGACGACAACATTGTTACCACTTCTATCACGGACGAGCAACGTGTGTCCAAGTGATCTCTCGAGCCTCGATATTTGTTGACTTACTGTGGATTGCGTCTTGTGGATTCTCTCCGCGGTTCTCGTAAAGTTCCGCTCTTCGACGACGCACAGCAGGGTGTTCAATAGATCGAGGTCAATCATTATCGGGATGTGCTGAATCTCGGAATTAGAAACAGTAATTCATTTCCTTGACGATTGTCATTCGGTGGCGCGGAACAATAGTTTTGCTCGACGGATCAAGATTTCCGTCTTGCTTGGAGCGCCATCCATGGAATTGTCGCGAATCGCATGTGGTGGCTGGGAGTAAGGCGGTTTGGCATTTGATGAATAAAATGGGAGTTTTTGATCTTCACATATTCAAATAGTCGATCGTGATTGTATGTGGAATGGCTGAGCTGGTGTGCATGAGAGGCATATTATTATAATTAATAACACTTATCGAGATATTTAATTTCCTCGTAAAAATGAGGCGGGTTAGGCTGCGGGTTGTAAATTGGAGTCAAGAATGAGTTATGGTCGTGTGGGGTGGTGTCACGGCCCGGTGGTGCTTCCGAGGTAATTATCCGAATCGGACCCGCTGCACGGTATTCGATGCGGCTTTTTGCAAATATCGATTCGCTGTAATGATGCGGTGTGCTGATGTATTGGTTGTTTTGTTGTGGGTGGTTATTTGAAACTTAGAAACTTTCAATGAATTTGGGGGTGTCGGATGAGGTGGCGCATTGCGTTGTTCATGGGAATTTCGTCGCTTGCGGTCAGTGCGTGTGGAGGGGATGACGGAGCTGTAGGTTCTCCTGCCAGTGTGCTGACGCAGCAGTCTGCATCCGGGCAGCAGTTCGAATCGAACTCCCTTTCGACCGCCGGGAAAAATTCCGTCGCGATCGATAAGGACTATTCCGTAAGAAAATCTGCATGGGCCAACTTGTCGAGTGGATCCGTGGGGATTGCAATGCAAGAACTTGGCCGTTCTGCAACAATCCAGTCCAGCGATTCGGTGAATCCCGCAATTCAGAATCAATTTGACGGGGTGATTGTGAACGCAGATGAAGATTTCGGTCGCTATAAAGAGAAAGTATCCAGTGCGCTGAACGAAGGCTATCTGATAATCATCGATTCATCGGGGAGTGCCGATAGTCAACAGCGCGTTCTCGATCTTAGTATCGAACTGGCCCATGTCGGGCGCAAAGCAGCGGTTGCGTTGCTGTATAAGGGGGCGCCGGATGAGGGGGTAGGCGTACTCGCATTTGATGCCGCAGAGCGAGATGAGTTGGCCACGCTCTTGCCCAAACTCGGGCGACGCGGAAGCGATTCGTTGATTAAACAAAAAACGCAATGATTGCGGGGTGAATCGAATGAAAATTGAATCCTCTCGATATGCCGTTCTGGCAACATTGCTCACGGCTTGCCTGGGCTTGCTTTCCCAAAATAGTCACGCTCTCGCTACCGGAACAACGAAGTGGGTGACGAACCCAACGATTTCCGCTGATCGAAATAATTCGTATATTTCGTACTATTCCAATCAAGGTGCCCAAGGAACGTATTGGGTGTGGAGGGTCCAAAAATATTATCCTGAATTTACGCTCAGTTGCAGTACGCCGTCGAATAGTGGATGCACAGCGAACAAGACAGAAGGCCGTAGCACGTCGATCACGAGGCAGTGGACGATCGGTATCGATTTATCCCCGACCTTCAAAAGCCAAGGCGGCGGCCTAAGTGCCTCCTATAGTCAGGCCGTGACGCAAGAGCAGAGTTTCACCATTGGGCAAACAATCTATGTGCCATCCGGATCTACGGCGTATGCGATGATAATCGCGCTCGATAAGTACATTCCGGCGGCGGATTATAGAGGTGTTTGGAGGGCGACGGGAAAAAGGCAGAATCCGACGTGTACCCAGTGGGGCTGTGGACCTTATCGTTACGAAATGCGATGGGATAACGACTATACATTCTCAACATGGAAGGGCCATATGGTGACGTATCACCGTGCTTTCATGTGTGCGACGAGAGATACCGTCGCGCCCCGAGTCGGGGACGGCCCGCCGAAGGGTTGCTCGTTGCCACCGATACCGTATTGACTTGGACGAAGGCCCTGGCAGGCTCCGCCCCTTTTTCGTCGAGGGGCGATCGGCCGTGCGGGGCCAGATTGTTCGCGCAGAACGGGGAACCAGCAGTTGAAGTGACTAGCGGTGATCGACGAGTACGCGCGTGAATGCCCGCCGATGACGAGGGCATCAAACACGGATCACTCTCACCGTTCCAAAACGTCCGCACGGGGCTCGTGTGCCTCGCCTTGCCGAAGGATGCCAATCGGACGGACGAGTTCCTGACAAGCGACGATCCTGCGCTGCGCGCAGTGGTATATGCGTCGCGTTCGATGAGTACGGACCAGATCGCCGCAGCCACCGAGCGCGATGGCGCCATGGGGCTCGACGAGATGGTACGCATACCTAGTTGTGGCGGGGGCAAGAGCATCGAGCCGAGTTGCGTGCAGCCTCCTAGGCGATGATCAACACCGATCAGCACACCGATCTGCTGCCCACAACCTCTTCACAAGGGGGCGGACGGATGGATCTCGAGCATCTATCGTGGTTCAGCAACGTGGTACCCACTGACCTCGATGATCTGGACTTGCTGGCCACTCGGGCAGACGTGCATCGCGTGCTCGATACATAGGCGGATTCGAACACCGGTCTTGGACTCCAAGAGGTCGGCGCAGCCATCCAGGCGTTGAACAAGCGCCTGGGCTGGGTAGGGTGATTCTCGTTGGGCGCGCTGCTCGCCACTGTCGGCTACCGGTTGTAATGGGGCACATCTTCGAAACAAGCGACGGGGACTTGCGGCCTCGTTGTCGTTTGCAGTCTCCGGATGCCGCGCTCGATCTCCCGGACCTGCTCGCGTTGTGCCGTCGCTCCTGTTTGCGTTCCCACGCCACGGTGATCACGGGCCCCGTAAGGCATCGGTGATCACCCGGGACGGGAAGTGAAATAAATAGGGCCACGACAATGAGCCGTGAGACTTGCCCGGACTAACGAGCCGTGCGAACTGCATGGGGCGAGGAAATATCGCGTCCATCGTATAGCCACGAACGATCGAGATGCACGCCGAGTTCCGTCGAATTCTCATCGGATTCAGCCAAGATCCTATTCAAGGACCGAGTGTGGCCACCGCCGATAAGAGTCACACCGGCGCGCTCGCCGCTTTCTGCACGAGATGTACCGAGGGAGCCGGACAACCGTCCAAAGACAGCTTTTCTGAGAATTTTCGTGCCCAAGGACACTTTTTCTGAGACGAGCAGCGTGCACTCGTCTCAGAAAAGATGTCCAAGTCCTTGATTTTTCAAGAGGGGCAAAGACATCTTTTCTGAGAGCCCACATCGACCCGCGCACTGATTTGCGCCTTGATTCGCTCAAGCGCGATCATCAGATCCTTCAGCGCACCGTCCTGCATCGCCTTGATCTTTCCTCGCTTGGCCGCCACGCGCCACTTCACGGACTTGCTTCTCATTTCATCGCGCTTGTCTACGCCGATGTAGCCCGCGTCGCCGAACGCTTCTTGCTCGTGACCGTGCAACAGCGCGTGCGCTTGCGAAACATCCGACACGTTGGCGGATGTGCCGACCACACTGTGAACCAGCCCCGAATCCGCATCGACGCCGATGCGCGCCTTCATGCCGAAGTGCCACTCGTTGCCTTTCTTCGTTTGATGCATGTCCGGATCGCGACGCTTCTCGGCGTTCTTGGTCGGCGGCGGCGCTTCGATGATCGTCGCATCGACCAGCGTGCCTTCTTTCATCATCAGCCCGCGTTCGCACAGCGAGATGCCAATTTCGTCAAACAGCTTGCGCGTCAGGTCATGTGCGAGAAGCAGGCGCCGGAACTTCAGCAGCGTGGTCGCATCCGGCATGTTCTCGACGGCCAGACCAATCCCGGCAAACGCCCGCATCGCAATGCTGTCATACAGCGCATCCTCCAGCCCTTCGTCCGACAGGCTGCGCGAGGATGATAAGCCGGAGCCGTTCGACTACATGTTTGTCGTTCAACTTTGCACTCTCATCGCAAATCATCCGCAATGCCAAATCAAAGTGCCGACACAAGCTACAGCTTTCAGTCGTCGCTATGGTGAGTCGGGCTTAAGCGGCAGAGCAGTGGGATGTCGGCAAACCTATATCGATCAATCGGTGCTGCGCCTGGTCAAGCGCCGCCTCGGGCGTGGGCACGCGTATCGTAGTGAGTCTGGTAGATTCTTTCGACCTGCAACGTCTTGAGGAAGCTCTCCATCGGGGGGCGTTATCCCAGGCGTTGGCACGGCGGCTCATTGAAACGTTTATCTTGAACGCGGCGGTCAATTTCCGGTACGCGCGACTGACGTATTGGGCGCCGCAATCGGAGTGCAGTAGCAATCCCGGTGGCGGTTTGCGTTGCCAGCACGCAAGCGCTTCTTTCGGCGGATGCTGCGCTCAAACCCGGTGCTGCGTAAGATTGTGACCGATCAACTGCGCAGTTATCCGGCGGTGAAGGCTGAAATTCCCTGCCGAGACGTCAGATGAACGCGGTATGTCATCGCGCCATACTCAAAGAACGCCTCGCCACGTGCCAATGGTTGGACTGCCTCTCCCGCAGCCAACGAAGTTATCTGATAAGGATAACGACTCTTGAGGAAGACGCGTGGCATGCACTTATCAACTTGATATAGCTATTTCGTCTTCTTCATCGCTTCATTCTCCCGCCGCCTCTTCACCAACTTACAGAGTCTTTGCACGGCTTTCACGAGTTGGGCGACACGAAAATCGATAGTCGTGCTCACATCCCCATATCGGAAACATTTCAATTGGATTTCAAACGATTCGATCATGCGTCATTGTTCCGCATTTCAGGCCGCCGATGCCCCGTCGTCGGCGGGCCAGCCGAAATACCGGCAGCAACCTACCCCTGCTCCCTTTCAAATTTCCGCAAACGTCTGCGTATTGACCTATCTTTAATGGGATGAAAAAAGCATGGCTCAATGCGTAAAAAATTCGATTGCGATCAGACGCGCCGCATGACAGCATGCGGGGCGTCGGCAATCGGGCACCCATCCGGAACGATTCGATCGATCGCGCCGACCCGCGACCGAATCGTTTTCTCTGCACTTCGCGCCGCCGGATCCAGGCGACCCAAGCCCTACGGGAGATAGACATGGCCACTGCGACGACGCCCCGCGCCGGCACGCCCCCTTTGCCCGCCCTGCTGCGCGGCGGACGCTTCACGCTCGGCAAGCGCATCGTGCTCAGCTTCGGCGCGATCTTCGTACTGATGCTGGTCATGGCCGCGATTTCATACACCCGATTGACGGCGATCGACGCCGCTGCCGACAGCCTCCAGCGGGATTCGGTGCCGGGCCTGTACCTGTCGACGTCGCTGCGCGCCGCGACCAATCAAAGCTATACGATGGTCGAACGCGCGATCTTCAGCGACGGCGATTCGGACGGCACGAAGCGCGATCTCGACCGGATTCCGGAAGCGCTGCGGCGTTTCGATCAGGCGTCGACGCAATACGAGGCGACGCTGTTCCGCGACGACGACAAGGCGCGCTTCGCCGCGCTCCGGGCCGCATACGACCAGTACCTGCCGCTGTTGAACGACGCAGCGCATGCGGCGGCGAGCGACCGCGCGGCTGCGCGGGCCAACTTCGCGCACGTGACGACGGCGTGGGAGAACGTAGTCCGTGTCGCGGACGCGCTGGTCGACGAAAACCGCGGCCAGGCCGACGATTCGGCACGGCAGATCCGCACGTCGGTCAACACGGCGGAAGCGACGCTCGCGACCGCGCTGAGCGTCGTGCTGCTGGTCGCGCTGGCGACCGGCTATGCGCTGTTCCGCGCGATCACGGGGCCGATGGCGCGGCTCGTCGAGGTGCACGACGCAATGCGCACCGGCAACCTCGCGCAGCGGCTCGACCTGCGCCGCAGCGACGAGTTCGGCACGCTGCAGGACGGCTTCAACCGGATGGCCGAACAGCTCGCGAGCCTCGTGTCGCAGGCGCAGCAGTCGTCGCTGCAGGTGACGACGTCGGTCGCCGAAATCGCGGCGACGTCGCGCGAGCAGCAGGCGACCGCGAACGAAACCGCGGCGACGACGACCGAAATCGGTGCGACGTCGCGCGAAATTTTCGCGACGTCACGCGATCTGCTGCGCACGATGAACGAGGTGAA
>NZ_CAJPHA010000044.1:0-18736 GCF_905339895.1 Burkholderia sp. BCC1988 | reverse complement strand
AAGGCAGTTGTACGACGCGTTGAGTTCGCCGTCGTCGAACCATTTGTAGAACGGCGCGTCGCTCTCGTCGAGCACCTTCGTGAACGGCTTGTGCCAGCTGAGGCCTTCGCGCGCGAGACGCGCCCAGAAGCCTTCGTAATCCTGCTCGGCCTCGGCGGCCAGCGCGCGGTAGGCCGGCATGCCGGAGATGTTGGCCGCCTTCTCGAGCGCCGCGGGCGGCGCAAACTGACGGGTTTCGTGAAGAACCGATTCAATCGCAGACATCGACAACCCCTTGGTGAACATGAATCCTCTGCATGGCGGCGCGATCATGCGCGCCGCGCGTCTTGGCCGGCGCATGTGCGCCGCTGTCTCCCACCCACCCGCGCGCGGCCCGGAGGCTACGCACGATGCTGCGCCGCACCACGTCATGCGACATGGACGTGCGGCCCGGCGATATCCACGATAAGCGCTCGAACTTACCCGTCACTTACGCGGCATCACCGTTTCGCACGCCAGCGCCGCCGTGCGGTCGGCTGCATGACAGCCGGCTTTACGCTGTTACAAACGCGACCCTACAATCCTAACTGAACTCGCCCCCCGGACTCCAGCTTGAATCGCTACGCCCTCTTCCTCATCCTGTCGATGCTGTTCGTCGGCAGCAACGTCGGTATCGGTAAATCCATCGTCGTCTTCGTCCCGGTCGCCATCCTCGCCACGCTGCGCTTCGTGATCGCGATCGCCGTGCTGTGGCCGCTGTTCAGCCCGGTGAAGATGCGCGCGGTCCGGCGTGCGGAATGGCTGAACCTGTTCCTGCAGGCATTCTTCGGCACCTTCATGTTTACGCTGCTGATGCTCAACGGCGTGCAGCGCACGAGCGCGGTCGCGGCCGGCGTAATCACGAGCACGATCCCGGCCATCGTCGCGCTGTTCGCGTGGCTGATCCTGCGGGAAAAACCGAACGGCCGTGCGCTCGTGTCGATCGCGCTCGCGATCGCCGGCGTCGTGACGATCAACCTCGCCAACGGCGGCGCAGGCAGCACGTCCGCGCACGGCGCCGGCTCGTCGTCCGGCTCGCTGACCGGCAACCTGCTGATCCTCGGTGCCGTGTGCTGCGAATCGATCTACGTGATCCTGTCGCGCCGGCTCACGCAGACGCTCGCGCCGATCGACATCTGCGCGTACACGCACCTGTTCGGCCTGTGCCTGATGCTGCCGCTCGGCGCGACGGCGCTGTGGCATTTCGATTACGCGAGCGTGCCGGCCGGTACGTGGGCGCTCGTCGTCTGGTACGGGCTGTCGGCCAGCATCTTCTCGTTCTGGCTGTGGATGAAGGGCATCTGGCACGTGCCGGGCAGTCTCGCCGGCGTGTTCAGCGCGGTGCTGCCGGTCGCCGCCGCCGCGTACGGCATCGCGTTCCTCGGTGAGCGCCCGACGCTCGCGCACGGCATCGCGCTCGCGTGCGTCGTGACCGGCATCGTGCTCGCGAGCCTGCGCGTGAAGCGCGTACCGGCCGCCGCGTCCTGATCCGTCCCCGGCAGCGCCGGCGCGTCGCTGCAGTCGCGCCAGCCGACGCGTTACAATAGCGCGCCTTTTCAAGATTACCCCCGATACCTGCGCACAGCGCCCGTACCACCATCATGTCTGCCCCGCATTCGCCCGGCTCCACCCGTCGTCCCCTGCGCCCGCTGCCCGCGCTGATCTTCATGAGCCGCTGGCTCCAGGTTCCGCTTTATCTGGGCCTGATCGTCGCGCAGGCCGTCTATGTATTCCTGTTCCTGAAGGAAGTCTGGCACCTGCTGTCGCACGCGACCAGCCTCGACGAGATCAGCGTGATGCTCGCGGTGCTCGGCCTGATCGACGTCGTGATGATCTCGAACCTGCTGATCATGGTGATCGTCGGCGGCTACGAGACGTTCGTGTCGCGCCTCGGCATCGAGGGCCATCCCGACGAGCCCGAGTGGCTCGACCACGTGAACGCGGGCGTGCTGAAGGTCAAGCTGTCGATGGCGCTGATCAGCATTTCGTCGATCCACCTGCTGAAGACCTTCATCAACCCCGATCAGCACACGACGCACGCGATCATGTGGCAGGTGCTCATCCACGTGTCGTTCCTCGTGTCGGCGCTCGTGATGGCGTGGGTCGACCGCCTGACGACCCACACGCACCCGGCCCATTTCCACGAGACGCATGCGCCGGCGCCGGCCGCGTCCCGCAAATCGGTCGAACCTGCCGTCCACGCATAAACGTATTCCCCACAGTCCCCACAGAGTCTCAGCCATGACCGTCATCAAACAGGAAGACCTGATCCAGAGCATCGCGGATTCGCTGCAGTACATCAGCTACTACCACCCGCTCGACTACATCCAGGCCCTCGGCCGCGCGTACGAGCTGGAAGAGAGCCCGGCCGCGAAGGACGCGATCGCGCAGATCCTCACGAACAGCCGCATGTGCGCGGAGGGCAAGCGCCCGATCTGCCAGGACACCGGCATCGTCACGATCTTCGTGAAGGTCGGCATGGACGTGCGCTGGGACGGCGCGACGATGGGCCTCACCGACATGATCAACGAAGGCGTGCGCCGCGGTTACACGCACCCGGACAACGTGCTGCGCGCGTCGATCGTCAATCCGCCGGAAGGCGCCCGCAAGAACACGAAGGACAACACGCCGGCCGTGATCCACTACGAGATCGTGCCGGGCGACAAGGTCGACGTGCAGGTCGCGGCGAAGGGCGGCGGCTCGGAGAACAAGTCGAAGTTCGTGATGCTGAACCCGTCCGATTCGATCGTCGACTGGGTGCTGAAGACGGTCCCGACGATGGGCGCGGGCTGGTGTCCGCCGGGCATGCTCGGGATCGGCATCGGCGGCACCGCCGAGAAGGCGATGCTGATGGCGAAGGAATCGCTGATGGAGCCGATCGACATCCAGGAAATCATCGCGCGCGGCCCGAAGGACTGGGTCGAGGAGCTGCGCGTCGAACTGCACGAGAAGGTCAACGCGCTCGGCATCGGCGCGCAGGGCCTCGGCGGCCTCGCGACCGTGCTCGACGTGAAGATCATGGCTGCTCCGACGCACGCGGCATCGAAGCCGGTCGCGCTGATCCCGAACTGCGCGGCGACCCGCCACGCACACTTCGTGCTCGACGGTTCGGGCCCGGCCAAGCTTGAAGCACCGTCGCTCGACGCCTGGCCGAAGGTCCAGTGGGAACCGAACACGGAAACCAGCAAGCGCGTCGACCTGAACACGCTGACGCCGGAAGAAGTCGCGAGCTGGACGCCGGGCCAGACGCTGCTGCTGTCGGGCAAGATGCTCACGGGCCGCGACGCCGCGCACAAGCGCATCGCCGACATGCTGGCGAAGGGCGAGAAGCTGCCGGTCGACTTCACGAACCGCGTGATCTACTACGTCGGCCCGGTCGATCCGGTGCGTGACGAAGTGGTCGGCCCGGCAGGCCCGACGACGGCCACGCGGATGGACAAGTTCACCGAGACGATGCTCGCCCAGACGGGCCTGATCTCGATGGTCGGCAAGGCCGAACGCGGCCCGGTCGCGATCGACGCGATCAAGAAGCACAAGGCGGCCTACCTGATGGCGGTCGGCGGTGCCGCTTACCTCGTGTCGAAGGCGATCCGCGGCGCGAAGGTGCTCGCGTTCGAAGACCTCGGCATGGAAGCGATCTACGAATTCGACGTGCAGGACATGCCGGTGACGGTGGCCGTCGACTCGTCGGGCACGTCGGTGCACCAGACTGGTCCGAAGGAGTGGCAGGCGAAGATCGGCAAGATCCCGGTCGCAACCGCTTAAGCGCACTCGCACGAAAGGCCGGACGACGATCCGGCCTTTTTACTTCTCATTCTCATTATTGTGCGCGGCCAGTGCTTCGACGCTGATTCTCATTCCCGGCAAAAGGCAGGCCCGGCAAGGCTCCGAGGCTTGGCATTTCCCGTTCGAGCGATTATCGTTCGGTTTCTGAAGCCCCACTGAACAAGGAACAGCCATGCAAGGCGACAAGAAAGTCATCGAATACCTGAACGCCCAACTGAAGAACGAACTCACGGCGATCAACCAGTACTTCCTGCATGCGCGCATGTACAAGCACTGGGGCCTCGACAAGCTCGGCAAGCACGAATACGACGAATCGATCGGCGAAATGAAGCACGCCGACTGGCTCATCGAGCGCGTGTTCATGCTCGACGGCCTGCCGAACCTGCAGGATCTGCACAAGCTGCTGGTCGGCGAGGAAACCGAAGAGATCCTGAAGTGCGACCTGAAGCTCGAGCAGATCTCGCAGTCGACGTGCAAGGAAGCGATCGCTTACTGCGAATCGGTGCGTGACTACGTGTCGCGCGAGATCTTCGAAAAGATCCTCGACGACACCGAAGAGCACATCGACTGGCTGGAAACGCAGATCGACCTGATCGGCAAGGTCGGCCTGCAGAACTACCAGCAGACGATGATGGGTTCGCCCGAGTAATCGTCCCCCCTCGATCGCCACCTCGCCTTCCGCATGACGATGACGAACCACCGCGCCGCCCCCGTCGGCATCTTCGATTCCGGGCTCGGCGGCCTGTCGGTGCTGCGCGCCGTGCGCGCGCACCTGCCCGGCGAGTCGTTCGTCTACGTCGCCGATTCGCACCATGCACCGTACGGTCCGCGCGACGAGGCGTTCATTACGGAGCGTACGCTCGCCATCGGCGAGTGGCTCGCCCGCGAAGGGGCGAAAGCGCTCGTGATCGCCTGCAACACGGCAACGGCGCGGGCGATCGCGGCCATCCGCGAACGCCTCGCGATACCGCTCGTCGGTGTCGAGCCGGGCATCAAACCGGCCGCGGCCGTGTCCGCGACCGGTATCGCGGGCGTGCTCGCCACGCAATCGACGCTGAACAGCCCGCGCTTCCAGGCGCTGCTCGACCGTTACGGCGCGGGCCGCCGCTTCATCTGCCAGCCCGGCCACGGGCTCGTCGAAGCGATCGAACGCGGCGACACGAACTCGCCCGCGTTGCGTGCGTTGCTCGAGCGTTACCTGCAGCCGATGCTCGACGACGGCGCCGATACGCTGGTGCTCGGCTGCACGCACTACCCGTTCTTCACGGAAACGATTCGTGACCTTGTCGGCGACCGCCTGACGATCGTCGACACGAGCGACGCGATCGCCCGCCAGCTCACGCGCGTGCTCGACGAACGCGGCCTGCGCGCGCCGGCCGGCACGCGTGCCGCGCCGCCGCGCTTCTGCTCGACGAGCGACGGCCTGCAACTGCGCGCGCTCGCGTCGTCGCTGCTCGGCCTGGACGTTCCGGTCGAATCCGTCACCATTTCCTCGCCGAACGCGCGCGCCTGCGCGACCGCCTGAAGCGGGCCGGCATACCGCCGGTTCGCCCTCTCCCGCCGCGGCTGCGCCGCATCCTCCATTTCAAGGGTCCGATGACCTTAAAAAAAGCCGAACCCAGGCTTGTCAGCGCCCGCAAATTTAATGATAATAATTCGCATTAACGTTAGCTATCGCAACTCATCATGATCGTCTGCGTGTGCAAGTCTGTTTCCGATCGCAAGATTCGCGCGTCCCTCGCCGAGGGCGTGAGTTCCTTCGATGAACTCCAGTTCGAGCTCGGCGTGGCCACGTGCTGCGGCAAGTGCGAGGAGTCCGTACGCGACCTCATGGCCGAGCAAGGCGTCTGCGCGAGCCGGTGCGGCGTCGAGCACCACGCTCACCCGATCCCGGTCACGTTCTACGACCGCAAGGCCGCCTGAGCGGCGCCGAGCGTACGCACGCGGCTGCGGCCGCATTCGATGTCCGACCGTCAGCAAGCCATCTTCCGCGCGAGCCAGCGGCTTACCTGCCAAGGAGCCTGTCATGGAATTGCTGATCGGATTTGTGACCACCGTGTGCATCTCGCTGCTGATCTTCCGCAAGTAACACCGATTCACCCGCCGCGCCCCGGGTGCGACGTCGTCCTTTCAAGCTAACATGCAGGCTTCGCAATCCGCTCCTGCCGGCGTCCTGCCGGCTGCCCCACGTATGAATCCCCGGGTCATCACCGTCGCGGTCGGTGTGCTTGCCGCACACGCGATCATGCTGGCGGCCGCCTGGCTCCATCGCAACGCGCCGCCGCCGAAAGAGATCGAGGTCCAGTCGATCACCGCGCAACTCATCCCGCCTGCGCCTGCCGCTCAACCGGTCGCGGTCCAATCGGCCGCGCAGCCCGCACCGCCGAAGCCCGTGCCGCGCGAGAAGCCCAAGGTCGAGCCGAAGCCCGTGCAGAAGGCGGTCAAGCCGACGCCTCAGCCGGTCGCGCAATCCCCGTCGCCGACGCCCGCGCCGGCGGCTGCCGATCCGACACCCGCTCCTGCCGCACCTGCTCCTGCCGCGCCGGCCGCCGCACCCGGCCCGGCTCGCGAGACGATGCAGGTCAGCGCGCCGAAGAACGTATCGGCACTCAGCTGCAATTTCGTGAAGCCCACCTATCCGTCGATGTCGCGCCGCCGCGGCGAAACGGGCACGGCTTATGTTCACTTCATCATCGGCGTGACGGGCAAGATCGAAAGCGTGCAGTTGCAGAAGAGCAGCGGCTACCCGCGTCTCGACGAAGCCGCGCTCGATGCGACGCGCGCCAGCACCTGTCCGCCGTACATCGAGAACGGGCAAGCGATTCGCGCCGCCCATACGCTGCCCTTCAACTTCACGCTCGACGATTAACCCGCCTCATTCGGAAGATTCAAAGGAAACAAAAATGCAAAGCTACGGTATCGCGCACGTCTGGGCGCAAGGTGATTTCGTCACGCGCGCCATTGCGATCACGCTGCTCGTGATGTCGGTCCTGTCGTGGATCGTGATCATCGTCAAGGGCTGGAACGTGGTTCGCCTGAACCGTCTCACGAAGAATGCCGAGCAGGCGTTCTGGCATTCGGACGATTTCGACGACGGCATCAAGAAACTCGGCCTCGCCGCATCGACGCCGAGCGACAACCCGTTCCTCGCGCTCGCGCTGTCGGGCAAGGAAGCCGCCGATCACCACCATCAGACGCAACCGCACCTGCACGACCGCATGGACGTGTCGGACTGGGTCACGCGCTGCCTGAAGGACACGATGGACGAAGGCATCTCGCGCATGCAGGCCGGTCTCGCGATTCTCGCGTCGATCGGCAGCACGGCGCCGTTCGTCGGCCTGTTCGGCACGGTCTGGGGCATCTACCACGCGCTGCTGGCAATCGGCGCAACCGGCCAGACGTCGATCGACCAGGTTGCGGGCCCGGTCGGCGAATCGCTGATCATGACGGCCTTCGGCCTGTTCGTCGCGATTCCCGCGGTGCTCGGCTACAACGCACTGACCCGCGCGAACAAGGGTGTCGTCAGCAAGCTGCGCCGCTTCGCGCACGGTCTGCACGCGTACTTCGTGACGGGTGCGCGCCTCGCATCGTCGTCGCCCCGCGACGGCCTGCGCCTTGCTTCGCGCGCCAGCTGAGACGGGGTGAACCATGGCAATGAACACCGGCTTCAGCGATGACGACGACGATGGCGTGATGAGCGAGATCAACATGACGCCGCTCGTCGACGTCATGCTCGTACTCCTGATCATTTTCCTCGTGACGATCCCGGCGATGCAGCATGCGGTGAAGATCGACCTGCCGCACGCGAGCAGCCAGCCCGTCGACGAAAAGCCGCAGACCGTCGACGTCGCGATCCAGGGCAACGGTACGATCCTGTGGAACGAACAGACGGTCACGCGCGAGCAACTGCAGGCGCACATCGCGGAAGCGGCACAGCATCAGCCGCAACCGGAGTTGCACCTGCGTGCCGATCGCAAGGTTGCCTATGAACGTGTGGCCGAAGTGATGTCCGATGCGCAGGCCGGCGGCCTGACGAAGCTCGGCTTCGTGACGGAGCCGACTGCGAAGGCGAAGTAACGCACGCGCATTTCGCTACGCGACGGTCGGTCGCTTGGCCGGCCGCGCCTCGCCGGCCACACCTAGCCGGCCGCACCTAGCCGGCCGCACCTAGCCGGCAGCGCCTAGCCGGCCGCGCCTAGCCGGCCGCGCACAAAGTAAAAGGCCTTCATCGCCAGATGAAGGCCTTTTTTCATGCGCACGCGGGCGCCTTCGGGCGGCGGGCTCTTCGGCGGTATCGGTTGCGCCTCGAGCAACGCAAATGCGGCTACCGTGGTCTGCACGGACTGCGCGTTCTGCCCTATCTGGCTCGCAATATATGCGGCCACCTGATTCCGCTCAGAACTTCCTTCGCGAAATGGGATTTCAATATAGGCCTGCCCGCGGATGCATTCAAGGTCCCGGCGATTGAAACTTGCGATTGCAGGCGGCGCTTCAATGACAAAACAAATTTGCCACGCCGCGCATCTTGCATTCAGGTGGCCGAAGCATCGGCCGCCGCCGCATCCTTCTTAGCGCGCTCGGGACAGCCCGGCTGCTTGTATTCGCCGTGGTCGAGCTTCTCGACCAGATAGTCGACGAACGCGCGCACCGCGGGCGGCATCCCCTGCCGCGACACGAACACCGCGTAGAGCTGCGGCACCGGCAGCGTCCAGCCCGGCATCACCGGCGACAACTGCCCCGCGCGCAATGCATTGCCGTACATCATCTCGGGCAGCGCCGCGATGCCGAGGCCGTCGAGCACGGCCTCGCGGATCGTCATCAGGTCGGCCGTCACGAGCCGCGGATCGTGCTCGTGCAAATGACGCGTGCCATCCGGTGCGATCAGGCTGAACACGTGCCGCCCGTCGACGCTCGGCGTATCGAGCGTCTCGAAATGGGCCAGATCGTCCGGCACGAGCGGCGGCGCATTCTGGTTCAGCAGGCTCGGCGCGCCGACCAGCATCTGCTCGGTCCGCCACAGCGGCCGCACGACGATGTTCGCGTTCTGCGGCGGCTCCGAGCGCACGCGCAACGCGACGTCGATCGAATCCTCGAACAGGTCGATCACGCGGTTGGTCACGCGGATGTGCACCTTGACCTCGGGATAGCGGTGCAGGAATTCGGGAAGGATGCGCGACAGCATCGTCTGCGACAGGGTAACGGGGACGCTCACGCGCACCGAGCCGCGCGGCGACGCGCGCAGCTGCTGCACGGCGTTCATCGCGGCCTGCGCCTCGGCGAGCATCGCCTGGCAATGCTGGTAGAACAGTTCCCCCGCCTCGGTCAGCGCGAGCTTGCGCGTCGAGCGCTGCAGCAGGCGCACGCCGAGCGCCGCCTCGAGTTCGGTCAGGCGCCGCGACAGGCGCGATTTCGAGATGCCCAGCACGCGTTCCGCCGCCGAGAAACCGCCGTGTTCGACGACCTGCGAAAAGTACATGAGGTCGTTCAGGTTGTGTGCATCGATGTTCATGTCATCGTTCCAATTTCAGAACAATCCATTGCGAACCGCCGCAAATCGGCCGGTAAAACGCCCAATATAATAGCGCTATGTTTCAAAAATGACGCTATTCCGATGTTATCGAGGGCTTATGCATGACGACCGCTCGCTCGCTTGACCGCACGTACCCCGCGCTTCGCACGACCGAAGGCGGCGGCTTCGTGGTTCACCGTCCGTTCCCGACCCGGCTGCTGATGGATTTCGATCCGTTCCTGCTGCTCGATGAAATGGGCCCCGTCGACTATGCCCCTGGCGAAGCCAAGGGCGCGCCCGACCATCCGCATCGTGGCTTCGAGACCGTCACCTACGTGCTCGACGGGCGTTTTCGTCATCGCGATTCGGCCGGCCATGCCGGCACGCTCGGGCCCGGCGACGTGCAGTGGATGACGGCCGGCGCGGGCGTCGTGCACAGCGAAATGCCGGATCCCGAGTTCGCTCGGGCCGGCGGACGTTCGCACGGCTTCCAGCTGTGGGTCAATCTGCCGCGCCGCGACAAGCTGATCGCACCGCGCTACCAGGAGATCCCGGCCGGCCGCATCCCGAGCGCGACGTCGCCGGACGGCCGCGCGCAAGTCCGCGTGATCGCCGGCGAAGCGTTCGGTGTGCGTGCGGCAATCGAGACGCGCACGCCGATCCTCTACCAGCATTTCACGCTGCAACCGGGCGCAACGATCACGCAGCCGGTGCCGGCAGGGTATCGCGTGTTCGCCTACCCGCTCGACGGAGCCGGCCGCTACGGGCCCGACAGGCAGCCGGTCGACGCACGGAACATGGTCGTCTACGGTGACGATGGCGATGCGGTAATGTTCGAGGCCGGCGATACGCCGCTCGACCTGCTGCTGATCGGCGGCGTGCCGCTCAACGAGCCGATCGTCCGCTATGGCCCGTTCGTGATGAATACCGAGGAAGAGATCCGGCAGGCCGTCGTCGACTACCAGACCGGCCGCATGGGTCGCATCGAAGCGTGACGTCCGATCGGGGGCGCAGGTGCCGCGAAACCGCTCGTTTTGCGTCACAATGACTTCTTGAACCATGTGGCTGCCCGCCACCAGAAGGAACCCGCCCCCGTGAACTTCGAACATCTGATCCAGATCAACTCCGACGATCCGGCCGTGCCGTCCCTGACCCGCGACCAGCTCTGGGAAGGCCTCGTACTGCGCGCCGAACAGCCGCAGCTGTTCGTGATCGGCCTCGACAGCTGTGTCGTCCACGAACGGACGGACACGACGCTCGAACGCGAACTGCACTACGGGCATGCGACCGTGCGCGACCGCGTGACGTTCACCCCGAACCAGCAAGTGCGCTACGACATCCACGCGGCCGGCGGCGAAATCGGCGGCTCGCTGACGATGACGATCGAGGAGCGCGACGACCACGAGCTGTTCCTGCGCTTCGAATACCGCACGACGCTGACCGTCACGGACGACAGCGAGGAAGCGCGCCAGACGCATGGCATCGTCAAGGAAGCGTATCGCACGTCGGACATCGACACCGTGCGCCTGATTCGCGAATACGCTCAGGGGCGCAAGGACCCCGACCCGCTCCACTGACGTCGGCGGCGGCCTGCGGGCCGCCCATTTGACTCAGGCTATCGAATTCGTCATATCGATCGATAAAGAGTTTTTGTAAATGGGAATAGTTATCATTTAGAATTCATTCCATCGTATCGACAGTCACCGATCAACCGAATGACCGACACCACGCGCCCGACTACGCTGAGCTTGCGCCGCCCGACCGGCACCGCAAGCGCCAACCGTCAGAAGACGGCAGCGGTCACGACGCCGGCGAAACCCGCCGCTAGTAGCCGCGATGCCGGCACCCGGACTCTCAGCAGCGATGCGCTGCTGCAAGGCCACAGCCACATCAGCATCGCGCATAACGGAGAGACGTATCAGTTGCGTGCCACGCGGCTCGGCAAACTGATCCTGACGAAGTAACGACAGAGTATTGTGGGGACCACCTCCCTGAGAGGTGTTGGGCAGTAGCCAGCGTAACGGCTTGCACGCGAGATCTAGACCCCTTCGTGCAAACACACTCAAGCAGCCGTTGCAGCAAGCCAAGCCACTTTTTTGGTTCTCGCACAAGGAAGAAAAAAGCGACACGTCGAAGGACGTGTCGCTTTTTCGTTTGGGCGTCCGGATGCAAGGGAAAAAGCATCGCGGTTGTCTGCGCTGCGGCTTCGACGCGTTCCGGAGCCACGCAGCGGGACCACCCTCTCCGGTTGCGCCGGAACCCGGCCGCAAGGCCTTCAATCCCGCATCAGAAACCCCAGAACATCAGCCACCATGCGCTGTCGACCACGGCCAGGCCTGCCGCGAACCACGCGAATGCAGCCAGCCGGCGCGGCCATGCCGCATAGCGCCCGGTCACTTTCCATGCGAGCCAGGCGCTCCACGCATTCGCGCCGACCAGAATCGCGATGCGCACGTCGGCTGCCCAGCCGAGCGGCACGTGCTCGGCCCGCAGCAGCGACAGCGTCGTCGCAGACAGCCCGAGGAACACGCCGGCTCCTGCGATCGGGATCAGCGCCTGCGCGAGGTGATGGAGACGCGTGCGATCGAAGCGTCCGAGCATCAGCGTCGCGCCAGCCAGCAGCACGAGCAGCGCGGTGCCGTACACGAGCCCCGTGCCGACGATGTAGCTGACGATCAGCCCGCCGTCGAGCCACGAGAACACGTCGTTGCGATCCGGATAGTGCGTGAGCAGGAACCACGGTGCATTGGTCTCGAGCGGCCACGTGATGTCGTGATCGATCAGCCAGCCCGCGAGCCATTGCTTGATCTGCACGAACCACGGGCTCACGGTCCAGTGGAACGCTCCGATCGCGACGCCGAGCAGGCCGTACAGGATCAGCGCCGTGTCCCACGGGCTCGCCTGCTGCGCGCCGAGGTTCACGACCTCGTCGGACGGCGAGCGCCACGACAGCTCAATTGCGTCACGGTGCCCGCTGCAGCGGCCGCACATGTGGCAGGCGGCGGCGCCCTTCATGTTGCGCAACGGCACGAGCGGCGCGCAATTGATCGGAATCACGCGATGCCCATGCTCGCCGTTCTTGTACGAGCGGCGCCACGCATCCTCGTCGACCTTGTAGCGCATCGGCGCGAGCCGCGCGAGCAGCCCGAACACGCCATTGACCGGGCACAGATACTTGCACCACACACGCTTCTCGCGGCCGTACAGCACGCCGATCACGATCGCGCCGACGGTCGAGCCGCCGAGTACGAACAGCACCGCGAGCGGGTACTGGTACACGCTCACCATCTGCCCGTAGATCGTCGTGAGCCCGAACGCGACGAACGGCCAGCCGCCCCACCGCATCCAGCGCGGAATCGCGCCGCCGCGGCCGAACTTGCTCGCATATTCGGTCAGCGCGCCTTCCGGACACAGCACGCCGCACCAGACGCGGCCGAGCATCACCATCGACAGCAGCACGAACGGCCACCAGATGCCCCAGAACACGAACTGCGCGATCAGCGTGAGATTGTTCCAGAGGTGCGCGGAATCGTCCGGCAGCGGCAACACCGCCGGCACGATGATCAGGAATGCGTAGACGCCGACGACGACCCACTGGATGCCGCGGATCACCGCGCCGTGGCGCTGCATCCACTGGCCGGCCTGCGCGAGCCAGCCCGGCTTGGCTGCTGCGACGACACTCATGCCGCGCGGCCTGCAGGAACGGCCGGACGACGGCTCGCGCGCTTCATCAGCAGCCAGACCACCGCCCAGTACACCGCATAGGCGATCAGGTTGGTCAGCGCCGGATGCGCACGATAGCCGGTCAGCGTCGCGACGAGCGAACCGAACGTGCCGGAATCATCGAGGATCCCCGACGTGTCCCACACCTGCGAAATGCCGAGCGGCAGGATTTCCTTGTCGATCAGCTTGTCGACGCCGGTCTGGAACAGGCCCGCGCCGAGGAACAGCAGCATCACTTCCGTGACACGGAAGAAATGCCGCCACGAGAAGAACTTGCCGCCGAGCTGCAGCAGATAGAACGTGAGGAGCGCGAGGCCGAGGCCGATCACGACCGCGAGCATCTGGCCGCCGTCCACGTGCCCCGACTGGCCGAAACCGAGGCCGTACAGGAAGATCACCGTCTCGCTGCCTTCGCGTGCGATCGCGAGTGCGACCAGCACGGCGACGCCCCACCAGTTCGAATCGCGCGTGCTCTGCTGCAGCGACTGCTCCATGTCGCGCTTCAGCGTGCGGCCGTGCCGGCGCATCCACAGCACCATCTGCACGATCAGCACGCACGCGATCAGCACCATCGCGGTCTGGAAATAGTCCTGCGCGTCGCCGGACAGCACTTCGGTAAAGCCGACGAGCGCGGCGCCGAGACCGACGGCCATCAGCAGGCCGACTGCCACGCCCGTCCAGAGAAAGGGCAGGCCGCGGCGCGCGTCGTCGTCGCCGTTCTTCAGCCATGCATAGAGGATGCCGACGACGAGCAGCGCTTCGACGCTCTCCCGCCAGACGATGAACAAGATCTGACCCATTGAATCCTCCTGACGTGCGGGGCAAGGCACGCGTACGCCCGCACGCAGATAAAACGCATTACTTCGCGACGATCACGCCCTGTGCCTGCTGGTGGAAATCGTCGAAAAACTTGTATTCGCCCGGCGACAGCGGGGCGACGACCACGAACGAATCGGCGCCCGGCGCAAGCACCTTTTCCTTGCGCAGCTGCACGCTCTCGAATTCGGCGGCGCCCTTGCCGGTATTCCGGATCTCGATCTTGAAGCGCTGCCCGGCCGGCACTTCGATACGGGTGGGATTCAGCTTGCCGTCCGTCATCTCGAGCTTGAACGTCGGCAGATCGGCGGCATGCGCCGCGCCGGCGAGCCACAGCGCGGCGGCTGCGGCGACGATTTTCTGGGGAAATTTCATTCTGGGTTCTCTACGCCGACGGCGCGCCGAAGCGCGCCGTCCGTGATGCCACCGATCAGTACCCGCCCTTCTTGCCGATGCCGGCGAACGGGAAATCGTATTCGAGGGTGATGGGCTTGAACCAAGCGCCCACGCCCGTTTCCTTGTCGACGTGACGGCCGAACGCCATGTGGCCCGACTGCATCGGCGGCTTGACGGTCATCGTCAGGTGGTACTTGCCCGGGCCGGCCAGCTTCACGTTGTCGCCATAGTGCGGGCCGTCGCTCGCGACCATGCCCATCAGGTCGCCTTCAGCCTTCCACTTCGTGTCGCCCTGCTTCGTCAGCTTGTACGTGACCTGCAGGTACGGCATCCAGTCGCCTTCCGCGAAACCCGTCGGGTTGTTCTTGACCGCGTGGATGTCGGCCTCGAGGTGGATGTCGGAATCCGACGCCTTGCGCATCATCCCTTCCGGATCCATCGTGATCGGCTGCAGGTACACCGCGCCGATTTCCATGCCGCCCTGGATCTGCTGCTTGCCGATCGGATATTCGGCTGCCGTTGCCGACATCGCGGCAAGCGCCGCCGCTACCGCAACCGACGTGCGGATGAACGAAGAACCCAACATGGACACTCCTTGTTATTTGTCTGGTGACTTGCGCGCCGCCGGTCAGGTCCGCGCGCTGGAAACACTAACGCAACGAATAACGTTAATGCGAACTATTCTCAATACTTGCGAAGTTTAGCACCGAACCGGCTCCGGAACAAACGAGACGCCGCGTAAACCCCTGATCCGACAAGGCTTACAACGGTGTTACCAGAAGGTTTCAGTGACGTTTGGAAAGATTTACCGGCCGCCGTTGACGTGGTCGCCCACGTTCGCGCCGAACACGCGTTCACGCAGCAACGCAAGCTGGTCGCGCGTCGCCGCGGCCTTTTCGAACTCGAGGTTCTTCGCGTAGTCGGCCATCTGCTTTTCGAGACGCTTGATCTCTTTCGAGATCTGCTTTTCCGACATGTCCTCGAACTTCGCGCGTTGCTGCGCTTCCTTCAGCTCGGCGCGCGCTTCGTCGGCGTTGTAGACGCCGTCGATGATGTCCTTGATGCGCTTCACGACGCCGCGCGGCGTGATGCCCATCTTCTCGTTGTGCGCGATCTGCTTCGCGCGGCGCCGCTCGGTCTCGCCGATCGCGCGTTTCATCGACTCGGTCATGTTGTCGGCATAGAGGATCGCCTTGCCGTTCACGTTGCGCGCCGCGCGGCCGATCGTCTGGATCAGCGAGCGTTCGGCGCGCAAGAAGCCTTCCTTGTCCGCATCGAGAATCGCGACCAGCGACACTTCCGGGATGTCGAGGCCCTCGCGCAGCAGGTTGATCCCGACCAGCACGTCGAACGTGCCGAGCCGCAGGTCGCGGATGATCTCGACCCGCTCCACCGTGTCGATGTCGCTGTGCAGGTAGCGCACCTTGACGCCGTGGTCGGCCAGGAACTCGGTGAGCTGTTCGGCCATCCGCTTCGTGAGCACGGTGATCAGCACGCGCTCGCCGGCGTTCACGCGCGCGTTGATCTCGGTCAGCACGTCGTCGACCTGCGAGCTTGCCGGGCGCACTTCGATTTCCGGATCGACGAGCCCGGTCGGCCGCACCACCTGCTCGGCCACCTGCCCCGTCACGCGCTGCTCGTAGTCGGCCGGCGTCGCCGACACGAACACCACCTGGCGCATCTTGCGCTCGAACTCGGGGAACTTCAGCGGCCGGTTGTCCAGCGCCGACGGCAACCGGAAACCGTAGTTCACGAGGTTTTCCTTGCGCGCGCGGTCGCCGTTGTACATGCCGTTCAGCTGGCCGATCAGCACGTGCGATTCGTCGAGCAGCATCAGTGCATCGGGCGGCAGGTAGTCGACGAGCGTCGGCGGCGGCTCGCCGGGCGCGGCGCCCGAGAAGTGCCGCGAGTAGTTCTCGATGCCCTTGCAGAAGCCGAGTTCCTGCAGCATCTCGAGGTCGAAACGCGTGCGCTGCTCGAGGCGCTGCGCCTCGACGAGCTTGCCGTCGCGGTGGAAGAACTCGAGGCGCTCGCGCAATTCGTCCTTGATCGTCTCGACCGCCCGCATCACGGTGTCGCGCGGCGTCACGTAGTGCGACGACGGATACACGGTGAAGCGCGGGATCTTCTGCCGCACGCGCCCGGTCAGCGGGTCGAACAGCTGCAGCGTCTCGACCTCGTCGTCGAACAGCTCGACGCGCACGGCCAGCTCCGCATGCTCGGCCGGGAAGATGTCGATCGTGTCGCCGCGCACACGGAACGTGCCGCGCTGGAAGTCCTGTTCGTTGCGCGAATACTGCATCGCGATCAGCCGCGCGATCACGTCGCGCTGGCCGAGCTTGTCGCCGGTGCGCAGCGTCAGGATCATCTGGTGGTATTCGGACGGATTGCCGATACCGTAGATCGCCGACACCGTCGCGACGATCACCACGTCGCGGCGCTCCATCAGGCTCTTCGTCGCCGACAGCCGCATCTGCTCGATGTGCTCGTTGATCGACGAATCCTTCTCGATGAACAGGTCGCGCTGCGGCACGTACGCTTCCGGCTGGTAATAGTCGTAGTACGACACGAAGTACTCGACCGCGTTGCGCGGGAAGAACTCGCGGAACTCCGCGTAGAGCTGCGCCGCAAGCGTCTTGTTCGGCGCGAACACGATGGCCGGGCGGCCGAGCCGCGCGATCGTGTTGGCCATCGTGAAGGTCTTGCCCGAACCCGTCACGCCGAGCAGCGTCTGGAATGCGAGGCCGTCGCCGACACCTTCGACGAGCGTTTCGATCGCGGTCGGCTGGTCGCCTGCGGGCGGGTATGGCTGGTACAACTGGAACGGCGACCCTTCGAAGGTCACGAATTTCGATTCGTCGAGCGCGTCGCCGACTTCGGCGTGATGTTCGGACATGGAGTGCGGCCGGAGCGAGGGCAAAAAAACTATTCTAGCGCTTCGCGGCGTTGCGGACCGCTGACGGCTCCTGACGCGCGGCAGCGGTCCGAAATCGCAATTCGGCGCGCAATCGCCGCCTCCGGCAGCGTGAATTCGCTACAATGTCAGGCTGCTGCGCTTTCCGGCGCCGTGCCCGTTGGCGCGCGGTCCGCTGCGCCCGCCCCGCCGGCTGAAAGCCTGACCCTCTTTTCACTACTGCCGAATCATCATGTCGCTCTTCTCCGCTGTCCAGCTTGCTCCCCGCGACCCGATCCTGGGCCTGAACGAAGCCTTCAACGCCGATACGCGTCCGACCAAGGTCAACCTCGGCGTCGGTGTGTACACGAACGAAGAAGGCAAGATTCCGCTGCTGCGCGCCGTTCGCGAAGCGGAAAAGGCGCGTGTCGACGCCGGCCTGCCGCGCGGCTACCTGCCGATCGACGGGATCGCCGCGTACGACGCAGCGGTGCAGAAGCTGCTGCTCGGCAACGATTCGCCGCTGATCGCCGCAGGCCGTGTGGTCACGGCGCAGGCACTGGGCGGCACGGGCGCACTGAAGATCGGCGCCGATTTCCTGCGCACCGTGAACCCGAACGTGAAGGTGGCGATCAGCGACCCGAGCTGGGAAAACCACCGCGCGCTGTTCGAAGCGGCCGGCTTCGAAGTCGTCGCGTACCCGTACTACGACGCCGCAACCAACGGCGTGAACTTCGAAGGCATGCTGTCGGCGCTGAACAGCTATGCCGCAGGCACGATCGTCGTGCTGCACGCGTGCTGCCACAACCCGACCGGCGTGGATCTGACCGAAGCGCAATGGCAGCAGGTGGTCGACGTCGTCAAGGCACGCAACCTCGTGCCGTTCCTCGACATCGCTTACCAGGGCTTCGGCGAGAACATCGAGGCCGATGCCGCCGCGGTGCGTCTGTTTGCCGCGGCCGACCTGAACGCGTTCGTGTCGTCGTCGTTCTCGAAGTCGTTCTCGCTGTACGGCGAGCGCGTCGGCGCGCTGTCGATCATCACGTCGAGCAAGGAAGAAGCAACGCGCGTGCTGTCGCAACTGAAGCGCGTGATCCGCACGAACTACTCGAACCCGCCGACCCATGGCGGCGCCGTCGTTGCGGCCGTGCTCGCGTCGCCGGAACTGCATGCTGCGTGGGTGCAGGAACTCGGCGAAATGCGCGACCGCATCCGCGCGATGCGCAACGGTCTCGTCGAGCGCCTGAAGGCGAGCGGCGTCGATCGCGACTTCAGCTTCATCAACGCGCAGCGCGGGATGTTCTCGTATTCGGGCCTGACCTCGGCGCAAGTCGATCGCCTGCGCGAAGAGTTCGGCATCTACGCAGTCGGCACCGGCCGGATCTGCGTTGCTGCACTGAACACGCGCAATCTCGACGCGGTCGCCACCGCAGTCGCGGCGGTCCTGAAGTAAGCCGGTGCCAGCGGGTGGCAACCCGCTCTGCCGAAACAAAAAACGCGCTCCCCGGAGCGCGTTTTTTCATGCCGTTCTACTGTCAGCGAATGCTCGCTGCAGCACAAGCGGCGCGCAGCGCGGCCGCCCGTGCCGGAGCCCG
>NZ_CAJPHA010000043.1:0-24788 GCF_905339895.1 Burkholderia sp. BCC1988 | reverse complement strand
ACCGCCGGTGCGGCGGCCACGATCAGCCATGCGAAATGTTTGAGTCGCAAAATGATGCCCCCTCAAAGTCTCGACCATCCGGCACACGCCCCATGCGCGCACCGGCGTTGCCGTTTACCCGCGATCGATCGAAAAACGCCCGGGGCCCGCCGCGCAAAGCGCGAGCAGGCCGCCCGAGATCGCGATGTTCTTGTAGAAATGAATCATGTTGTCGATCTGCTCGCCGCCCGACATCGTCCAGTAGTGATGGCCGATGAAGCCGGTGCCGATCGTATACAGCGCAAGCAGCAACGCGAGCGGCCGCGTCTGGAAACCGACGAGGAGCGCGATGCCGGCGAACAGCTCCATCACGACGGCGATCGCCGCCGAAATGATCGGCGCCGGCGCGCCCTCGCTTCCCATGAACGCGATCGTGCCGGAGAAGTCGACGATCTTCTTCCAGCCGAACATCACGAACAGGATCACGAGCAGGATCCGGGACAACAGCAGCAGCACATCGCGCTGGGACGCGAGAAACGGTTGATTCGGTGTCATGGTGTGATCAACGAAAGCGGTACGCGAACCGCGCGCACCGGATTGCCAACGAACCAGGGCGGGCGGCCGCCAAAGCCGCCCACCCCGCTCTGCAACAACCGGCATCGGGGCCCGCCCGATGTGCTGTGCCTCCTCTTCTTGTCAGAGTTGCCCTGCCATTACTGCATCGTACCCGGCCTCAACGCGCCTTCGCGACGTCCTGCTCGGTCACCTTCGCGGCCGGGTTGCCGAACTGGCCGGTCAGGTAGTTCGTCAGCGCGGCGATCTGCGCATCCGACAGCTCGTTGCGGAACGCGGGCATCCCGACGTCCTCGCTGCCGGCCTTGCGCTGCACGCCGTTCAGGATCACCTGCACCAGGTTCGCCGGATTCGCCGCACCCACCGTCGAGTTGTGGAACAGCGACGGGTAATAACCGTCCGGCGTGCCCTTGCCCTGCATCTGGTGGCACGTCGCGCAGTTGCCGAGATACAGCCGCGCCGGATCGATGCCCGACGACGCCAGTGCGACGCCGCGCAGCTTCAGGCCGTCTTCCGCCGGCTTGCCCCACGACGAGCGCGACTGCTTCGCGTCGCCGCTGGCGACGGCCGGCACCGTACGGACGTACGTCGCGATCGCGCCGATGTCGGCGTCGGTCATCTTCGAGAAGCTGTGCTCGACCGCCTCGGCCATCGGACCGGCTGCCTGCGCGACTCCCGGCACGCTGCCGGTACGCAGGTACTGGACGAGCTGCTGCTGCGTCCAGCCGCCGATCCCCGCGTTCGGGTCGAACGTGATGTTGTAGCCGTCCCAGCCCGCCAGCACCGAGCCCGACAGGAAGCTGCCGCCGGTTTCGTCGAGCGACTTCTCCTGCATCGCGACGCCGCGCGGCGTGTGGCACGTGCTGCAGTGCGCGAGGCCCTGCACCAGGTACGCACCGCGGTTCCACTCGGCGCTCTGCGCCGGCTTCGGCTGGTATGCGCCGTCCTTCAGGAACAGCCAGTTCCAGATCTTCAGCGGCCAGCGCATGCTCAGCAGCGCGGGGATCTCGTTCTTCGGCGGCGTCTGCTTGACCGGTTCGACACCGTGCATGAAGTACGCGTAGAGCGCCTGCACGTCGTCGTCGTTGATCTTCGCGTACGACACGTACGGCATCGCCGGATACAGGTTGTCGCCGTTCTTCGACACGCCGTGGCGCACCGCGCGCTCGAAGTCGTCGAACGTCCAGTTGCCGATGCCGGTATCCGGGTCGGGCGTGATGTTGCTCGTGTAGATCTTGCCGAGCTTCGGCACCGGCATCCCGAGGCCGCCGGCGAACGGCTTGCCGCCCTTCGCGGTGTGGCAGGCCATGCAGTCGCCCGCGACCGCGAGATATTCGCCGCGCTTGACCTGCGCGGGGTCGGCCGCATCGGCCGCGCGCACGAGGCCCGGCAGCGCGAGGCAGCCGGCGAGGAGGAAGGTGAGAGTAGATTTCCGCACGGTCAGACTTCCTTCTTCAGCGTGTCCGACATCCGCAGCGCGAGCGCGGCGATCGTCAGCGTCACGTTCACCGTACCGACGGTCGGCATCGTCGAGCTGCTCGAGATGAACAGGTTCGGATGGTCGAACGTGCGGCAGTCCTTGTCGACGACCGAGTCGCGCGCGTCCGCGCCCATGATCGTCGCGCCCGTGATGTGGTTGTTCGGCGCGAACTCGTCGTTGAACACGACGTCCGTGCCGCCCAGCACCTGCGCCGCCGTCGCATAAACTTCGCGCGTATGCACTGCGCCGCGCTTCACGTAGTCGTCGATCGCATACGTGATCTCCGGGCGCGGAATGCCGACCGCGTCGGTGGCCGTCTTGCTCGGCACGATGCGGTTCTCGGGCTGCGGCAGGATTTCGTGGAAGCAGTCGAACTGCACGTAGCGCGCGGAACGGTCGCGGATCTGCGCGTCGAGCTCGTCGGCCTTCATCAGCTTGCCGGCCTTGAAGATCTTCTGCGTCTCCTGGTTGATGCGCGACATGTTCGACAGGTGGATCTTCTTCGCGGCTTCGGTCGCGCGGAACGGGCCGTCGCGAAAACCGATCAGCGACGTCATTTCCTGCGGGCCGCGGCCCGGCCACAGCTTCTCGCTCGCATAGAACGACACGCCCGTGCCCGGGTGGTCCATCAGGTTGCGCCCGACCATGTCGGAGCTGTTCGCGACGCCGTTCGGGAAGTCGCGGTTCGCCGACATCAGCAGGATCTTCGGCGTCTCGATGCCGTTCGCGGCCACCACGAAGTACTTGCCCTCGACGCGATGGTCGGCGCCCGTCTTGTCCTTGTAGATCGCGGCGACGATGCGCTTGTCCGGACCCGTCTCGAGCTTGTACACGACCGCGCTGTCGATCAGCTTCGCGCCGGCCTGCTCGGCCTTCTCGACGTGCACGATGCCGTTGTACATCGCGCCGATCGGGCAGATCGGCATGCAGTTGTTGTTCCCGCAACAGGTGGGCCGGCCGTCATACGGGCGGCTGTTGCGCGCGACCGGCTCGGTCACGACGTGGAACTTCGGGTCATGGCCGTTGAGCGCGCTCTTGATCGTCTGCTCGTTGAACGACAACGGCAGCGGCGGCATCGGGTACGGCTGCTTGCGCGGCGAATACAGGTCTTCCTCGGGGCCGGGGCCCCACACGCCGAGCTCTTCCTCGGCACGCTGGTACCAATGCTCGAGATCGTCGTACTGGATCGGCCAGTCGCGGCCGACACCGTACACGGTCTTCATCTTGAAGTCGTTCGGGATGAAGCGCCACGCCGACGCGGCCCAGTGCCACGTCGTGCCGCCCACCGCGCGGATGTACTGCGAGTTGAACTTGTGCTCGCCCTTCAGGACCAGGTAGTCGTTCGGCGGGCCGTATTCCGGATGCGGCGCCCACGGGCTCGACGGGTACGGCGCCATGAAGTCGGTCTTGTCGGGCTGGTTGCGGAAGCGTTCGACGATTTCCCAGCGCGGCATGCGCGGGCCTGCCTCGAGCAGGATCACCGACTTGCCGGCCATCGCGAGCTGGTGCGCGACGATCGCGCCTGCGACACCGGACCCGACGACCACGACGTCGGCCTTTTGCGTATCGGTATCGGCCATCAGCCTTGCCTCTCGATCGGTTTTTCGGCCCAGAAGCCGGGTTTATTCGGGCAATACGAAGGAATCACGAGCGTATCGGACACGACGCCGAACATTAATGCTTCTTCGTAGGTAATTACGACGTTGTCGACGATGCCGAGATACCAGGCTTCGAGAATCGACAGCGCGGACGTTTGCTGATCGGGAGTCAACGAACCGGACGCGAATGCGCCGGCGAGTTGCGACAGACCGTCGGCGGTCTTGAACGAGCCCTTCTGCAAGGCCTGCAGGAAGCGTTCGCCGAGCACGCGGCTCAGCCCTTTCTTGCCTGTCAGTGCTTCGGAGAGCGTCATGAACGTATCGAGCGGCGCGGTGCCGGGATTATCGGCCAGGGCCCGCAACGCCAGCGAGCCGGTGAGGCCCGCCGCCGTCAGCGCCAGTGCGCCCTGCAGCCATTGACGCCGCGTGATGCCGCGTGATGCCGGATGCGGCTGCGTCGCGATCGCGACGCGAGTGGGGGGTGTTGTCGTTGTGCATGTTTCCTTCTCTCGAACACCGGATTCGGGAAAACCACGCTTGATATTTCTCAAAATTTCGCGCGGCCCTGAAATGTACGCGCTCAATTCGGATTGGACAATGCTTTTATAGTCCATTTAATGTTCCGCAATCCGAGACAATCGACATTTCGCGGCATCTTTGTGTCGTCGACGCGACAATTCCGTATCGGGATGCCGGCGTGTCGCAACCCGGCGACACGCCGCTTCCCGTCATCCGCTCGCATGCCCGTCGGTTAGAATCGCGTGCAATCAAACAGAAAGCTTCCCTCCGAGGGCATCGAGCGATGAAGCAGCACGACAAGCACAACAACACACATTCAACCCATCACACCACACGGCTGCTCTGGCGCATCGGCGCCGTCGCGGCGCTCGGCGCCGCCGCCGCACTGTCGCTGCATGCGGGCGCGGCACGCACCGTGAGCGTGTCGCCGCAAGGCACGGTCACCGAAGTCCGGCAGAGCGTCGTCAAGTTCGACGAACCGATGGTCGCGTTCGGTTCGGCGTCCGCGCCGAGTCCCGCGCGCATGACCTGCAACGATTCCACCGCCGCACGCGGCCAGGGTCACTGGCTCGACGACAAGACGTGGGTCTACGATTTCGAGAACGACCTGCCGCCGGGCGTGCGCTGCTCGGTCGCGCTCAACGACACGCTGCGTTCGGTCGCCGGCAATGCGGTCAGCGGCCCGCGCCGCTTCACGTTTCAAACCGGCGGCCCGTTCCCGGTGACGGTGCGTCCCGGCTCGCGCGAGATCGAGGAGCGCCAGGTCTTCGTGCTGAAGCTGAACGGACCGGCCGAGCCACGCTCCGCGCTCGCGAACATCTGGTGCGAAGCGGCCGGCATCGGCAACCGCATCCCCGTCACGGCCGCCGACGACGATGCGCGCAACGCGCTGCTCGATCACTTCGGGCTGAAGAAGGACGCCGCGCGCGTGCTGACGCTGTCGTGCGCGCAGGCGCTGCCCGCGAGCGCGAAGATGCAGCTCGTCTACGGCAAGGGCGTCGCGAGCCCGAGCGGCATCGCGAACGACACCGAGCGCCGCTTCGACTTCACGGTGCGTGCGCCGTTCGCCGCGAGCTTCTCGTGCGAGCGCGAGAACGCGAAGGCGCCCTGCACGCCGCTGCGTCCGCTGACGCTGTCGTTCAATGCACCGATCTCGCGCAAGAACGCCGAGGCGATCCGGCTGCGCGGTCCTGACGGTTCGCTTTCGCCGACCTTCGCGGCCGACGACCACAGCGACGAAGTGACGACCGTCACGTTCAACCCGCCGCTGCCCGCGCAGGCGAACCTGACGATCGAACTGCCGTCCGGCCTGCGCGACGTGACCGAGCGCACGCTCTCGAACGCCGACCTGTTCCCGCTCGCGACGCGCACCGCACCGATGCCGCCGCTCGCGAAATTCTCGTCGGGCACGTTCGGGATCGTCGAGCGCTTCGCCGAACCCGATACGCCGGCACTCGTGCCCGTCACGCTGCGCAACGTCGAGGCCGACCTGCGCATCGCGGGCCTCAACACGAGCGGCGCGCAATTCTCGAACCTGAAGGTCGACGACGACACCGCGATCCGTCAATGGATGCGCACCGTCGAGCGCTTCGACAACTGGTCGATGACGGCCGGCACGATCGACGAACGCGTCCCGGGCCTGCTGCGGCGCAAGGGCCAGCACCCCGTCTACGTGCCGCTCGAGGCCGGCGAGAAGATGCCCGCGCCGCAGAACCGCCGCATCGACGTGCGCTCGCTGTCGCTGCTCGCCGGCGAACCGGGTGCGCAGGCGCTGACGCTGCCGAAGGCCGACCCGAAGGCGCTGCGTCCGTTCGAGGTCGTCGGCGTGCCGATCGACAAGCCCGGCTTCTACGTGCTCGAACTCGCGTCGCCCGCGCTCGGCCGCTCGCTGCTCGCGAAGCCGTCGAGCATGTACGTGCGCACCACCGTGCTCGTCACGAATCTCGGCGTGCACCTGAAACAGGGCCGCGAGAACAACCTCGTGTGGGTCACGACGCTCGACAAGGGCAAGCCCGTGCCGAACGCGCAGATCCGCGTGTCGGACTGCAATGGCGACGAAATCGCGTCGGGCAAGACCGATGCGCAAGGCCTGCTGAAGATCGACCGCCCGTTCGAGCCGAAACACGAATGCAGCCAGTCGGAACGCTTCGACGACTACTTCGTGTCGGCACGCGTCGACGATCCGAAGACGGGCCGCGACATGGCGTTCGTCAGCTCGAACTGGAACCGCGGGATCGAATCGTGGCGCTTCAACGTGCCGACCGACACCGACAGCGCGCCGACCGTGCGCGCGCATACCGTGTTCGACCGCACGCTGCTGCGGGCCGGCGAAACCGTGTCGATGAAGCACTTCCTGCGCACCGAGACGCTGCAGAGCCTCGCGTTCCCGGCGCACTACCCGACACGCGTGACGATCCGCCATCTCGGCTCCGACCAGACCTACAAGCTGCCGCTCACGTGGTCGGCCGACCACAGCGCGGACACGCAGTTCACGCTGCCGCCCGCGGCGAAGCTCGGTGAATACAGCGTGTCGCTCGAAGGCGGCCCGGACGATGCGCCGACCGCCAGCTACTACGGCGGCAGCTTCCGCGTCGAGGCGTTCCGCCTGCCGGTGCTCAAGGGGACGATCGGCGCGCGCGACGCGCAGAAGAGCCCGCTCGTCGCGGTCAAGGAAGCGCCGCTCGCGGTACAGATCGACTACGTGTCGGGCGGCGGCGCATCGAACCTGCCCGTGCAGGTGTCGGCGCTGATGAAGTGGGCGTCGCCGCCGTTCGCGGATCGCTTCGAGGACTTCAGCTTCACGCCCTATCGTCCGGAGCACAGCGACGGCAACGCCAACGACGATGCGCAGGACGGCGACAGCACATCCGCCGCGAACAACGATCCCGACGCGACGAAGCTGATCGCGGACAAGCTGCCGCTGACGCTCGACCGCAACGGCGCGGGTTCCGTCACGCTCAAGGGCCTGCCCGACGTCGACGCGCCGAAGCGCATCGCGCTCGAGGCGACGTTCGCGGACCCGAACGGCGAGGTGCAGACGATCCGCGGCGACACGATCCTGTGGCCGGCCGCGGTGGTGGCCGGCATCAAGGCCGGCCGCTGGGTGTCGGTCGGCCAGCGCGTGCCGGTGCAGGCGCTCGCGGTCGACCTGCAGGGCAAGCCGCGTGCCTCGGTGTCGATCGAGATCAAGGGCGTCGCGCACATCACGACGACGTCGCGCAAGCGGATGGTCGGCGGCTTCTATGCTTACGACAACAAGAGCGATACGCGCGACCTCGGCGTGCTGTGCTCGGGCAAGACCGACGACAAGGGCCGCATGGCCTGCGACGCGACGCTCGAACAGGCCGGCAACGTCCAGTTGATCGCGGTCGCGAAGGACGGCGACGGCCGCACGTCGAATGCGTCGACGTCCGTCTGGGTCACGCGCGAGGACCAACTCTGGTTCGGCGGCGACAACACCGACCGGATCGACGTGATCCCGGAGAAGACGTCCTACGAACCGGGCGAAACGGCCCGCTTCCAGGTGCGCATGCCGTTCCGCTACGCGAGCGCGCTCGTCGCGGTCGAACGCGGCGGCGTGATGGAAACGCACGTCGTCGAGCTGAACGGCAAGAACCCGACCGTCGACCTGAAGGTCGGCGAATCGTGGGGGCCGAACGTCTACGTGTCGGTGCTCGCGTTGCGCGGCCGGATTCGCGAAGTGCCGTGGTACTCGTTCTTCACGTGGGGCTGGAAGGCGCCGGTCGAATGGGCCCGCGCGTTCTGGCGCGAAGGCCGCTACCATGAAGCGCCGACCGCGTTCGTCGACCTGTCGAAGCCCGCGTTCCGCTATGGCCTCGGCGAGATCAAGGTCGGCACCGGCGTGCATCGTCTCGGCGTGACCGTGACGACCGACGCGACGCGCTACACGGTGCGCGGCAAGGCGCAGGCGCACGTGAAGGTCACGCTGCCGAACGGGCAGCCCGCGCCGGCCGGCACGCAGATCGCGGTCGCGGCCGTCGACGAGGCGCTGCTCGAGCTGATGCCGAACAACAGCTGGGACCTGCTCGACGCGATGCTGCAGCGACGCGCGTACGGCGTCGAGACGGCCACCGCGCAGATGGAAATCGTCGGCCGCCGCCACTTCGGCCGCAAGGCGGTGCCGGCCGGCGGCGGCGGCGGCAGCGCGCCGACGCGCGAGCTGTTCGACACGCTGCTGTTGTGGAATCCGCGCGTGACGCTCGACGCGAACGGCAGCGCGACCGTCGAAGTGCCGCTGAACGATGCGCTCACGCGCTTCCGGATCGTCGCGATCGCGGCGGTCGGCGCGGACCGCTTCGGCACCGGCAGCACGTCGATCCGCAGCACGCAGGACCTGCAGCTGATCTCCGGCCTGCCGCCGCTCGTGCGCGAAGGCGATGCGTTCCGCGCGCAGGTCACGCTGCGCAACACGACCGACCGCGCGATGCAGGTCGTCGTGACGCCGCGCGTGACGGGCCTCGACGTCGCGCCGCAAACCGTGTCGCTCGCGGCCAATGCGGCGGCCGAGGTCGCGTGGACGATCACCGTGCCCGAGCAGGCGCTCGACGCGGCCGGCGCGCTGAACTGGCGCATCGAGGCGGCCGAGCAAGGCGGCAAGCGCGCGTCCGACGCGCTGGCCGTCGCGCAGAAGGTCGTGCCCGCGCAGCCGGTCACCGTGCAGCAGGCCACGCTCACGCAGGTCGACGGCACGCTGACGCTGCCCGTGTCCGCCCCGGCCGGCGCCGTCAACAACGCGCAGGGCGCGCCGCGCGGCGGCATCGCCGTGTCGCTGCAGTCGCAGCTCGCCGACGGCCTGCCCGGCGTGCGGCGCTGGTTCGAGCGCTATCCGTACCGCTGCCTCGAACAGCAGACGTCGCGCGCGATCGGCCTGCACGACGCCGCGCAATGGCAGGCGCTGGTGGCGCGCATGCCCGTCTACCTCGACAGCGACGGACTCGCGAACTACTTCCCGCCGTCCTCCGACGATGCGCACTACGGCAGCCCGACGCTGTCGTCGTATCTGCTCGTGGTCGCCGACGAGGCCGGCCGCCTCGACCCGCGCTTCGCGCTGCCGGAAGACCTGCGCACGCAGCTCGAGGCCGGGCTCGCGCGTTTCGTCGACGGCCGCATCGAGCGCAATGCGTGGGCTCCGCGCCAGGATCGCGACCTGCGCAAGCTTGCCGCGATCGAGGCGCTGTCGCGCTACGGTGCAGCCCAGGGCCGCATGCTCGGTTCGATCGAGATCGCGCCGAACCAGTGGCCGACGTCGGCGGTGCTCGACTATCACGCGATCCTCACGCGCGTGAAGGACATCCCGCAGCGCGACGCGAAACGCGCGCAGGTCGAGCAGATCCTGCGGGCGCGCCTCACGTACCAGGGCACGCAGCTCGTGTTCTCGACCGCGCGCGACGACGACCTGTGGTGGCTGATGACGAGCAACGAGACCAACGCCGCGCGTCTCGCGCTGGAATTCGCGGGCGACCCGGCGTGGAAGGACGAGATGCCGCGCGTGGCGACCGGCCTGCTCGCGCTGCAACGCCAGGGCGCATGGCAGACGACGACGTCGAACGCGCTCGGCCAGCTCGCGATCGAGCGCTTCTCGCGCACCTACGAGAGCACGCCGGTGGCCGGCACGACGAAGGTCGCGCTCGGCGGCAACGAGCGCGCGATTTCGTGGTCGCAGGCATCCTCGACCGCGCCCGCCGACAGCCCCGCGTCGGCCACTCCCGCGACCCGCGCCGCCGCCGCGCGCAGCGTGCTGATGCCGTGGCCGCGTGCGGCCCAGGCACCGGCCACGCTGTCCGTCACGCAGGACGGCACGGGCCGCCCGTGGGCGACCGTCGAAAGCCTCGCGGCCGTGCCGCTGCGCGCGCCGTTCGCGGCCGGCTACCGGATCACGAAGACCGTCACGCCCGTGTCGCCCGCCGTCAAGGGCGTGCTGACGCGCGGCGACGTCGTGCGCGTGCATCTCGACATCGACGCGCAGAGCGACATGACGTGGGTCGTCGTCAATGATCCGATCCCGTCCGGTGCGACGATCCTCGGCTCGGGCCTCGGCCGCGATTCGGAAGCCGCGACGCAAGGCGAGAAATCCCCGGACGGCGCATGGCCGGCGTTCATCGAACGCGATTTCGACGGCTACCGCGCGTATTACGACTATCTGCCGAAGGGCAAGCTCTCGGTCGAGTACACGGTGCGGCTGAACAACGTCGGCACCTTCGGGTTGCCGCCGACGCGCGTCGAGGCGTTGTACGCACCGTCCGTGTACGGCCTGTGGCCGAACCCGCCGATGACCGTGAAGCCGGCCGACGCGGGCAAGTAACGGGTACGCGATGATCGATCATGGATTGCCGCGGCCGGCGCGCTTCGCCGGCCGCGTTTTCGTCGCCGTCGTGCTGGCCGCGCCGCTCGTCGCGCACGCGCTGCCCGGCTACGACGACGTGCGCCGCAACTGGCGCAGCTCCGACTGGGTGCTGCTCGCGCGCGACGGCACGCCGCTGCAGCGCACGCGCGTCGACCTCGCCGAGCGGCGCGGCGACTGGGTGTCGCTCGCCGACGTGTCGCCCGCGTTCCGCGAGGCGATCGTCGTGTCCGAGGACAAGCGTTTCTACGAACACAGCGGCGTCGACTGGCGCGGGATCGCCGGTGCGGCATGGGGCAACCTGTGGAACCAGCGCACGCGCGGCGCGTCGACCGTGACGATGCAGCTCGCCGGGCTCCTCAATGACGAACCGCGCCGCTCGGGCCAGCGCTCGCTGCCGCAGAAGGCCACGCAGGCGATGAACGCGCTGCTGCTCGAACGCGGCTGGCGCAAGGACCAGATCCTCGAGGCCTACCTGAATCTCGTGCCGTTCCGCGGCGAGACGGTCGGGCTCGCCGCGCTGTCGCAGGTGCTGTTCGGCAAGGCGCCGTCCGGCCTCGACGCACGTGAAGCCGCGATCGCGGCAGCGCTGGTGCGCGCGCCCAACGCGGCGAGCGCGAAGGTCGCCGAGCGTGCGTGCCGGATCCTGCGCGACATGCATGCGGAGCAGGCCTGCGCGTCGCTCGACGGCTACGTGCAGCTCGTGATCGCGCGCCCGGCCAATGCCGTGCGTAACGACCTGACGGCGGACGGCGCCGCCCTCGCCCCGCACTTCGCGCGCCGCATCGCGGCCGAGGTCAGGCCCGCGGCCGGCGCGCAGGTGCGCACGACGCTCGATGCGCCGCTGCAGCGCTTCGCGCGCGACACGCTCACGCGCGCGCTGACCGAGCTCAACGCGCCCGCGCACCGGCGCAACGTGCAGGACGGCGCGGTCGTCGTGATCGACAACGCGACCGGCGAGATTCGCGCGTGGGTCGGTTCGTCGGGCGCGTTGTCCAGCGCACGCGACGTCGACGCCGTGCTCGCGCCGCGCCAGGCCGGCTCGACGCTCAAGCCGTTCCTCTATGCGCAGGCGATCGACGAGAAGCGGCTGACGGCCGCGTCGCTGCTCGACGACGCGCCGATCAACCTCGCGGCCGGCGGCGGCCTCTACATTCCGCAGAACTACGACAAGGATTTCAAGGGCTGGGTGAGCGTGCGCAGCGCGCTCGGCGGCTCGCTGAACGTGCCGGCCGTGCGCACGCTCGTGCTCGTCACGCCGCATCGTTTCGCGCGCACGCTGACCGCGCTCGGCCTGCCGCTCGCGCAGGAAGGCGACTACTACGGCTTCAGCCTCGCGCTCGGCAGCGCGGACGTCACGCTGCTGTCGCTGACCAATGCGTATCGCGCGCTCGCGAACGGCGGCGTCGCGCGCAAGGTCGTCGACCTGCCTGCGCCGTCGCCCGCTGCCGGCGCATCGGCAGTGGGGCGTGCGGACAACGGCACGCGCGTGTTCAGCGAAGCGGCCAGCTTCGTCGTCACCGACATCCTCTCCGACAACAACGCGCGCGTGCGCACGTTCGGCTTCGACAATCCGCTCGCGACGCGCTTCTTCTCGGCGGTGAAGACCGGCACGAGCAAGGACATGCGCGACAACTGGACCGTCGGCTTCACGTCGCGCTATACGGTCGGCGTGTGGGTCGGCAATGCGGACGGCTCGCCGATGTGGGATGTATCGGGGGTCACGGGCGCGTCGCCGGTTTGGTCGGCCGTCGTCGGCTACCTGCACCGCGACCTGCCGAGCCGTGCGCCGCGTCCGCCGGCCGGCGTCGAAGCACGCCGCATCACGTTCGAGCGCGACGTCGAGCCGTCGCGCAACGAGTGGTTCGTCGCAGGCACCGCGCTCGACACGATCCGGCTCGCCGCGCCCGTCACGCCGGGCAAGGACGGCGCGCGCGCGCCGCTGACGATCGGTGCGCCGACCGACGGCACGATCTTCGCGATCGATCCGGACATTCCACCGAAGAATCAGCGGATCTGGTTCGAGCGATCTTCCGGGCATGCCGCACGGTTCGCGTGGCGGCTCGACGACAAGGTGATCGGCCACGCCGACCGCATCGCGTGGATGCCGTGGCCCGGGCGGCATCGGCTCGAACTCGTCGACGCGCGCGGCAACGTGGCGGATGCGATCGGCTTCGAGGTGCGCGGCGCGTTCGCCAAACCGGCCGCGCGCAAGCCGTAACCGGCGCCGGCCATGCCGCACGCCGCAGGCCGCGGCGAACAAACGGGCCAGCAACCCCGCGATCGGAGACCTAGAATACGAACAGCGCGCCGAAGCGTCGGCGCGCGCCGGTTGCCCTGCCGCGCTCACTCTTCCGATCCGCCCGCGACCATGAACCTTCGCCATCCGCGCTTCCTCCGCCCCGCGCTGGGCACGCTGTGCGTCGCGGCCGTCGCGACGCTTGCCGGCTGCAACGGCGACGCCTGCTTCGGCGTCGACGTCTGCTTCAACAACGCCAACACGCAAACCGTCGCGCTGTCCGGCACGGCCGCCACGGGCTCCGCGCTCGCGAGCGCATCGGTGACGGTCAGCTGCGCGCAAGGCTCGGCGACGACGCTGACCGACGGCGGCGGCAACTACCGCGTGGCGGTCAACGCCGTGCTGCCGTGCGTGATCACCGTCGCGTCGAGCGGCACGAGCCTGCATTCGCTCGCCTACGCGGGCGGCACCTTCAACACGACGCCCGAGACCGAGCTGATGCTCGTCTATCTCGCCGCGCAGCTCGGCACGAACACGGCCGGGCTGATCGGCAATTTCCAGGGAAATGCGCACTTCCAGCAGGTGATGGGCAGCCCGAACACAGTGCAGGCCGCGCAATCGGCGGTGGTGACGAATCTGCAGCAGCGCTATGCGGTCACGCTGTCGGCGCCGGCCTTCCTGACGACGCCGTTCGTGGTCGGCCAACCGGGCGTCGACAGCGACCTCGCCGCGCTGGCCAAGGCCGGCGCGATCGATTCGAACGGGATGCCGGATCCGGTTGCGGTTTCGCTGCTGGCGCAGGCGGGCGCGGCGCACCCGCTGTAAGCGGCAGGCGTGCCGCTGTCGCCCCCGTCTACCCGGCTTACGCGGCTTCCCCGCTCCCGCAAGCCACCCTCGCCGCCTGCTGCTGCGTGAGGTAGCGCAGCAGCTTCGTCACCATCCACACGACGATGAACGACAGCGCGACGAAGAACACCGCGAGCGGCGTCAGCACGTGAATCGACACGAAGCCGGCCAGCCCCATCATCGCGGACGACACGAGCAGCAGCGCGCACCCGAGGATCGCGCTCGTCAGCCCCGCGATATGCGGAAACAGCGAATTGCCCTTCGCCATCAACGTCGGATACATCGCGCCCGCGCAGAAGCCCATCACGAGCACCGGCGTCGCGAGCGTCCATACGCGCAGCCCGACGGTCAGCGCCAGCACCAGCATCGCGACCGCCGCGCCCGCCATCACGCGTGCGCCGATGCGCAACCGCTGCTCGGCGCTCGGCAGCCCGCGCCCGTGAATCCGGTTCGACAGCCCGCCGAGGAAATACATCAGCCCGATCCCGAGCGCGAGATAGCCGAAGAAGGTCGGCGGCTTGTGCAGCGTGGTCTGCACCATGAACGGCCCGACGATGTTGAACACCAGCAGGATGCTGTAGCACAGCCCCTGCGCGAGGAAGCAGCTCTGGAACACCGGGCTCGCGAGCACCTTGCCCGCGTTCGCCATCAGCGTGCGCGGCTCGAGATGGACCGGCTTCGGCAAGGTCTCGCGATAGCGCCACAGCAGCGCCCACATCACCAGCGAATACACCAGCAGGAACACGAGGCACGCGCGCCAGCCGAACCATTCCTGCAGGTGCGCGCCGATCACCGGCGCGATGATCGGCGCGAGCCCCCACGCGATCGACATATAGGTGAACGCATGCATCAGCGCCTGGCCCGAGAACGAGTCGGTGATGATCGCCTTCGCGAGCAGGTTCGTGGTCGCGATCCCGAAGCCCTGCAGGCAGCGCGCCAGCACGAACGTCTCCAGGTTCGGCGCGCCGAGCGACAGCAGGCAGCCGATCGTGTAGATGACCAGCCCGAACGCGAGCACGCGCTTGCGCCCGTATGCATCGGCAACCGGACCGAAGATCAGCTGGCCGAGCGCATAAGCGGCCATGTAGCCGGAGACGCTCGACTGAATCGCCTGCGGCGTGGTCGCGAACGAACGCGCCATGTCGGGCAGCGCAGGCACGTAGATGTCGATCGCGAGCTGGCCGGCGGAGGCGAACAGGCAAATCAGGAACAACAGGAAGCGCGGGGAGTTCGATTCGCGCGCGGGAGTGAGCGATGCGTTCATGACAACCGGGAAAGTTCGGACGGCGGCGACACGCGCCGTGCTGTTCGAAGTCGAACAACGGTGCGCGGCGAAGCGCATATTGTGCCTGTTGTTGCGCAACGCGACAGGAATCCCCTGGCGCGGGCGCGGTTGAATGCGGATTGCGTCAGGTTTCGAAACGCGTTACACGCCCCGCTTGCCGATCGTGGCGAGCCGGTCCGGCGGCCGGCACGGCCACGGTTTTGATCCATATTTCGCTTTTTGTTTGCGGCGCCACTCGCCTGCCTGCGCGCATCCGCGGCTCGCCGCGCCCCTCCGTACTTTCCACCGATTGACACACCTCCCGGCGTTCCCCCTATACTCCTCGCAGCGCCAATAAATTGTTGAACAATTCAGCATGAAAATTGACGCCTGACCGGCCACCACAAAGGATTCCAGCCGGATCTCCGAATCTGCAAATTTCCCCGAGAGCACCGCGTCATGTCGAACTATCCCGCCGCCTACCAGGTCACCAAGGGTTCCGTCCTGAACGTCGACAAAGCCTTTTATTCCGCGATCGCCCAGCGCCAGGACGCGCGCGAACGGATCGCGTCGCACGTCGTGCCGATCCGCAGCGGCTTCGCGTGGACGGTGCCGGCGGGTCACGTGTTCCGGATCGTCACGCTCGAAGGCCCGCAAGTCGCCGACTTCAACATCTGGAACCTGCACAATCCGCGCGAGCGCATGTGGGCGTCGCGCACACGTCAGCTGCAGGCCGCGCACGTGACGATGTTCGACCGGCTCTGGTCGACGCTGCCGTACCTGCGGCCGATGGTCACGATCACCGACGACACGCTCGCCGGCTATGGCGTCGACGGCGACGGCGGCCGCGTGCACGACCTGCTCGGCACGCGCTGCGACCCGTACGTGAACAAGCTGCTGACCGGCGAGGACTTTCATTTCCACTGTCATTCGAACCTCGTGCGGGCGGTCGCGCCGTACGGGCTGACCGAATTCGACGTGCACGACGTGCTCAACGTGTTCCAGTGCACCGGCCTGAACGACGACGACAAGTACTTCATGAAGGCCTGTCCCGCGCAGCCGGGCGACTACCTCGAGTTCTTCGCGGAAATCGACGTGCTGTGCGCGATGTCCACGTGTCCGGGCGGCGACCTGTCGGTGCCGATGTGGGGCCCCGACGCACGCGACCCGATCGACGTGTGCCGGCCGCTCGGCGTCGAGGTATACCGGCTCGACCCGAGCCTGCTCGAAGGCTGGTCGCAGCCGCCCGTCGCGCCCTACCGCGGCCAGCACGGGATGCAGCCGCCGCAGGCCGACTGGCAGCACGACAAGACGGCGTAACGCGGTCCGGAGCCCGTAGAATGGCGAAACGCCGCCGGCCGGCCACGCCGGCGGCGCACGACCAGGAGAGGAGCGAACGAACGGAATGGCAAGCGAAAAAGCGAGAGGACAGTCGGTCGCCGACCGGATCAGCCATCAACTGCGGGAACACATCATCAGCGGCAAGCTGCCGCCCGGCACCGCGCTGATCGAGATGGACCTCGCGGCCGAATACGACACGTCGCGCAACTCGCTTCGCGAAGTCCTGCATCAGCTCGGCCGCGAAGGGCTCGTCACGTTCGTGCGCCACAAGGGTGTCGTCGTGCGCACGCTGAATCGCCAGGACGTGCGCGATCTTTACGTCGCGCGCCGCACGCTCGAGCTGCATGCGCTGCACACGGCCGAACTCGCGCAGCCGGCGCTGCTCGAAAAGATGCAGGCCGCCATTCGCGCGGCCGAGCGCGAACTCGACAAGGAAAACTGGCAGGCCGTCGGCACGCACAGCCTGCGCTTTCACCAGCACATCGTCGCGCTGCAGAAGTCGGCGCTGCTCGACGAGTTCTTCCGGACCATCTCCGCACAGCTGCGGCTCGTCTTCGCCGCCGATCCCGACGAGAAACGCGTGCAAACGCCCGACTGGATCCAGCGCGAATACCAGATCTACGACCTGCTCACGCAGAACCGCCGCAGCGAAGCAGTCACCGCGCTCGCGCGCTATCTCGACGATTCCGAGCGGATGCTCGTCGCGGCAATCAAGCGCAGCCATCGCGAGGCGGCCTGACCCTGCACGCCGCGCCGCCGTTGCCTGCCGCAAGATGCGGCACGCAACGGCAGCACGAAAAGGCACGCAACGGCCCGACCGCTCGCGCCGTCAGGCCTGCTCCGTCGGCAGCGCGTAACTGCCGTCTTCCCGATGCGTCTCGAGTCCCGTCAGCGGCGGATTGAACACGCACACGAGATGCAGGTCGCCGCGCGTCGCGCGCAGGACATGCGGATCGTTCAGGTTCAGCGCGTAGATCGTTCCGGGCGTGATCCGGTGCACGTTGCCGGTCGCCGTGTCGACGACCTCCCCCTCTCCGGCCACGCAGTAGTTGGTCTCGAAGTGGTTCTTGTAGTGCAGATGCAGTTCGGCGCCTTCGTGCACGCATGTCTCATGAACGGAATAGCCGACGCCGTCCTGCTTGACGATCATGCGCTTGCTGTCCCAGCCCGGGCCGCGCGCATGGCGTTCGGTATTGGCAATATCGGCCGATCTCACGACGATCATAAGTACCTCTGAATTGTGACGATGAAAAATGGCAAGGTGATCCTTGCCGCCGAAAAATGCGTCATGCGGAATCGGCGGTCAGCGCACGCTCCACCGCTGCCGCGACATCGAGCAGCCGCGCGTCTTCGCCGCGATGCCCGGTGATCAGCAAGCCGACGGGCTGCCGGTTGCGCAGGTCGCCGGGCACGCTGATGCTCGGCAGGTCGAGCCGGTTCGCGAATTCGGTCAGCCGGAACGCACGCGCGTTCTGTGCGAGGTATGCGGCTTCGTCGGCCAGATCGGCCACGCGCGGCGGCAGCATCGGCACCGTCGGCGTCAGCACCGCATCCGCGTCGCCGAGTTCGGCGTGGTACGCGGCGGCCAGTGCAGCCAGGCGCCGCAGCGCCGCGGCGTAGTCGTGCGCCCGCACCTGCTCGCCTGCAGCGATGCGCGGGCCGACCAGCGGATCGTAGCGGTCCGCCGCCGCGGCCAGCCGCGCACGATGCAGCATGAACGCCTCTGCCGCGATGATGCCGCCCGCACGGGCGACCGCGCCGGCCTCGGCCACGCAATCGAGCCGCTTGCGCCGGATCCGTGCGCCGTGCGCGGACAGTCGGGACAGCCACGCGTCGAATGCGCGTCCGACGACCGGGTCGACGTCGTCGGCGACGAACGCCTCGGGCACGATGAACTGCAGGTCGCGGATCGCCGCCGGTCGCCGCCGCCGCGCTTCGCGGCCGTGCAGCGCAACGTCCGCCTGCCGGCACAGCCCGACCGTCGCGGCCAGCAGGCCCGGCACGTCGAAGCTCGTCGACAGAAACCGCATGCCGTCGTTCGCATAGCGCCCACGCGACGGCTTGAATCCCGTCACGCCGCAGAATGCGGCCGGAATGCGTGCCGACCCGCTCGTATCGGAACCCAGCGACAGGTCGGCCGCACCGAGCGCCACCGACACCGCCGCGCCCGAACTCGATCCGCCGGCCACCCGCTCGCGCCGCGCATCGAGCGGCGTCGTCGGCGTCCCGTACGCACGGTTCACGCCGAGCGCGCCGTACGCGAACTCGGTCATCGCCGTCTGCGCGACCAGCACCGCGCCGGCCCGACGCAGTGCCGACACCGGTGCCGCGTCGATTCGCGCCGGCGGCTCGTCGGCCAGCACGCGCGAACCGGCATGCGTGACCCAGCCGGTGCAATCGAAGCAGGCCTTCACCGTCAGCACGGCGCCGGCCAGCGGCGCATCGATCGCGCCGGCGCGCCGCGCCGCATCCCAGGCGCACGCATCGGCGACCGCCGCGTCGTCGCGCCGCGTGAGCCACGCGGCTTCGATGTCGCCGGGATGCGCGTCGGCATGCGCAAGACACGCACGCACCCGTTCCGCACACGCGTGCTCGTTCACGTCGCCCAGCCGGAAATCCGTCGGATCCATTCCCGCTCCCATCCGGTCATTCGTCATGCGAAGTGAACGTGCTTCAGAAAATCCTTCACACGCGCGTCCGCGCTGCCGCGAATCCGGTCCGGCGGCACGTCGTACAGGATTCGCCCGTTCTCCATGAACACGATCCGGTCGGACACCTTGAACGCGAAATTCATCTCGTGGGTCACGATGATCATCGTCATCCCCTCTTTCGCCAGCGTCTCGACGACCTTCAGCACTTCGCCGACGAGCTCCGGATCGAGGGCCGACGTCGGCTCGTCGAACAGCATGATCGACGGCCGCGTCGCGAGTGCGCGCGCAATGGCGACGCGCTGCTGCTGGCCGCCCGACAGCTGATGCGGATACTTGTTCGCATGTTCGAGCATCCCGACCTTCGACAACAGCGACAGCGCCTGCAGCCGGATCGCCGCCGCATCGGCCTGCCGGTGATAGCACGGCGCCATCATCACGTTCTGCAGCGCGGTGCGATGCGGGAACAGGTTGAAGCTCTGGAACACCATGCCGATGTCGAGGATGCGCTCGTGCGACACGCGCGGCGGATGCGAACCCGACGCGCGGATGAACGGCTCGCCGTACAGGTCGATCTCGCCCGCGTTCACCGGCGCGAGGCCGTTGACGGTACGAATCAGCGACGTCTTGCCGGAGCCGGACGGCCCGATGATCGACACGACCTGCCCGGGCGCGACGTCGAGATGAATGTCCTTCAACACTTCATGGCGGCCGTAGCGCTGCTGCACGCCTTTCAGGCGCAGCGCGAATTCGGCGTTCGCCCGCGGCCTCGGCGCGACGGCCGGCGCCGACGGCGGCAGCGCAAGATCGACGTGGCCGGCCTGGGCCGGCGTACGGCGGCTGACGTCGAGGTACCGCTCGAGATAACCGAGCAGCCGGCTGAACACCGTCACGATCAGCACGTAGTAGAACGCCACGGCCAGCATCGTTTCGAACACCAGGAAATTCTGCGTGTACAGCCGCTGGCCGACGAGCAGGATCTCGGCCAGCGAAATCACCGACACCAGCGACGTGAGCTTCACGATCGTGATGAACTCGTTCGCCAGCGCCGGCAGCGCAATGCGGATCGCCTGCGGCATCACGATCATCCGCTGGATGCCGGTGAAGCGGATGCCCAGCGCGCGGCCCGCCTCGAGCTGCCCGCGCGGCACCGACAGGATCCCGCCGCGATGGATTTCCGCGAAATAGGCGGTCTCGCTCAGCACCATCGCGATCAGGCCGGCCATGAACGGATCGGACAGCACCGCGCTCGTCGCCGGAAAGACCTGCGGCAGGTTGTAGATGAAGACCAGCAGCACGAGCAGCGGCAGGCTGCGGAAGAACCAGATGTAGAGCGCCGCCGCCCGTTTCAGCAACGGCTGGTGCGACTGTCTCGCGAGCGCTACCGGAAAGCCGAGCAACACGCCAAGCAGCCACGCGGCGACGCTGAGTTCGACGACCACGACGCAGGCGCGCCAGAAATCCTGGTCCCGCAAGAGCTGAAACGCATAGTGCCAATCGAACTGCATCGAAGACTCCTCAACCGCGGATGGTGATGCGGCCGCGCGGCGCGCGGTGGTCAGGTCGTGCTGGCCGCGCGCTTACTTCGGCGCGCCGAGCGCGTTGGCGACGTCGGCAGGTGTCGGCTCCTGCAACCCGTACTTCTTCACCAGGCTGCCGTATTCGCCGCTGCGCCGCGCATCGTTCAACGCACCCTCGAGCGCACCCTGCAACCCGCTATCGCCCTTCGTCACGCCCAGGCCGATCACGATCGGATACAGCAGCGTGGTCGAACTGATGTCGACGCGCCCGTTCGTCTGCTTCGGAATCTCCTGCGCGACGGCCGCGTCCTCGATCTGGACATCGACCGCCTTCGACAGCAGCGCGGACGTCGCTTCCGGCGACGTCGGGAACTCGAGGACCGCGATCTCGGCCCGCCCGGCCGCCTTGCACGTGTCCTGCGACACCGCACGCAGCTTCGGCGTCCACGACGCGCCCTTGATCGAGCCGACCCGCTTGCCGCACAGGTCCTGCGGCGTCTTCGGCAGGAACGCGCCGCCCTTCGCGACGAGCAGCGACGCGCCCGTCTTCAGGTACGGCACGAAATCGACCTGCTTCACGCGATCGGGCGTCACGTACAGCGCGGATGCGACGACGTCGAAGCGGCGCGCCTTCATCCCGAGAATCAGGTCCGGGAAGCGCGTATCGAGAAATACCGGCTCCAGTTTCAGGTGACGTGCCAGCAGCCGCGAGAACTCGGCATCGAAACCCGCAGGCTTGCCGGCGTCCAGGTACGCGTATGGCGGATACGTGAGGTCGGAGCCCACCAGCAGCGTGCCGGGCCGCACCGTCTGCAGCGGTGCCGCCGACGCGAGCGAGCATGCGAAGGCCAGCGGCACGAGCGCGCCGCGGAGGAAATGTCGAACCGGGAAACGAGCAGACATGGCGAAGCTCCTGGGTTGTTCGGCTCTCGCGCTGAAACGTCGCAACGCCTCCCAGGCGCCGCCACACGCGGCTTCCCGGGATTTTCCGCCGAAAATTGTTGAACAATTTCGGCCGATTCTGACCAGTTCAAATTGAAATCTGTATTCGGGTTTACGCGGCAAACAGCGTCGCCGGACGTGCGTCGGGCGCGCATCCGCCAACCCCGCTTCGGTGCGGGCACGTGTTCAGGCAAACGGAGAAAAGACCGGGCGGGACGACGCGCGGACGGCGGGCCGTCGAGGTGCGGCGCCATAAACGCGACGCACGCGATGGAGGATCAGGACACGGGGTTCAGCATCGGGCGCGCCGGGCCCGGCTCGCGCTTGCGGCTGCGGGGATGCGCGCCGCGACGCCGACCCGAAGGCCGGCGGATTCGATCGTGCAGGCCGAGCACGCAACGTGTCGGCCCGCACGCAACTGCGACGTTTCGATCAGTACTGTGCCTGATCCGTCGGATTCCTGAACAGCTGCTTCATCTCCGGCGACAGCGGATAGTTGAGGCTCACACCCTTCGGCGGAATCGGCTGCATGAACCACTGGTCGTAGAGCTTCTCGGCCGCGCCCGAGGTCTGCAGCTTCGCGATCACGCCGTCGACCACGTGCTTGAACGCCGGATCGTCCTTGCGCATCATGCACGCGTAGTTCTCGTGGACGAGCGGCGTGCCCGCCACCGTGTACGCGCCCGGATTGCGGTCCTTCGCGATCTCGCCGTACAGCAGCGGCTCGTCCATCACGAACGCGACCGCGCGCCCGGTCGTGACGTTCATGAACGCTTCGGCATGGTCCTTCGCGCTGATGATCGTCATGTTCATCCCTTTCTCTTCGTTGAGCTTGCGCAGCAGCCGCTCGTCGGAGGTGCCGGCCGTCGTCGCGACCGTCTTGCCGGCCAGGTCCGGGAAGTCCTTCACGCCCGAATCCTTGCGCGTGCTGAAACGGATCCCGTACAAAAAAATGCTGTTCGAGAACGCAGCCTGCTTCTGGCGCTCCAGCGTGTTCGTCGTCGAGCCGCACTCGAAGTCGATCGTGCCGTTCTGCAGCAGCGGAATCCGGTTCTGCGACGTGATCGGGATTTCCTTCACCGTCAGGTTCGGCGTCTTCAACTCCACCTTGAGCGCGTCGATGATGCGCGCCGCGATGTCGCGCGAGTAACCGATGTTCTTCTGCTGGTTGTCCGAATACGAGAACGGCACCGACGATTCGCGGATGCCGAGCGACACGACGCCCGTGTCCTTGATCTTCTTCAGCGTGCCGGTGAGCGCCTGCGCGTGCGCGGCGCCCGCCAGCGCGCAGGACAATGCGACAGCCAGCCAACGGAAGCGGTGATCCATGCTTTTCTCCTGACGAAACCTTGATCGAATCGCGATCCTACGCCCGAAAAATTCGCACCGCATCGGGGAAAGCGTCAAGCGCCCTCCGTCACGGCCACACCGCGCGCAATCGTTTCCGTGCCGCGCAAAAGCGCCCGCGCCGCATGTTTCGCCGGGTCGACCGCCTGCAATCTTGCACCTCATGAACAGATCACCCGTTCCAAACGCGCGTTCATGCTGCAACCCAGCAACGCAATCGTTTGCGCGTCGCATCTTTTTCACACAAAACATATTCAAGAAGCCGCCTCATCAGCCGTTACCCAATGCATGGCGTGTCGCAGGAACCCCGCGCGCGCCCGACAAAAATCAAGGTCCGGCTTAGGCCAGACCAGGCACCACCGCCGGCACGACGGTTATCTCCGAGGATCGACTTTCAACATGAAAGCCAAACGTTTCAATTTCGCGCTGGCCCGTTCGGCCCATGCGCGCATGCTCGCCGGCATGCTGTCCGCCGCCGCCCTGCTCCCGATCGCCGGCTGCGGCGGAGGCGGCGGCGACGGCAGCAACCCGTCGCCGACCAACACGGCACCGGCCCCGACCCCGGCCCCCGCGCCCGCTCCGACGACCCCGCCCACCAATTCCGGCAGCAACGCGTGTACGTCGCAGCAGGCCGCCACGCAAATGGCCGCCCAGACCACGCCCGACGAGCCGCCGGTCGATCACCTGATCGTCAGGCTGAAGACGCTGACGGCCACGAACGCAAGAGCGGCCATCGACGACGGCACGCGGCTCGACGCGGTGATCCAGCGTTCGATGACACGCTGGACGGCGCCGACGGCAACCGGCGCCGCCCGTGCGTATGCGGCCGCGGCGACGCCGCTGAACGTGCAGGTCGAGCGGACGGTCTCGAACGGCGCGGCCGTGCTGTCGCTTGGCAAGCGCGTCGCGGCCGCCGACGCGGCGGCGCTCGCGGAGGCCTTCGGCGCCGACGCCGACGTCGACTACGCTGAACCGGATCATCCGATGAAGGTCCGCGACACGCCGAGCGACCCGAGCTACGGCCAGCAGTGGTATCTGTCCGACCCGACCGCCGGCGCCGATCTGCCGCCTGCGTGGAACCAGACCAAAGGCTCGCCGACCGTCGTGACGGCCGTGCTCGACACCGGCTATCGGCCGCACCCCGACCTCGTCGGCAACCTGCTGCCCGGCTACAGCTTCATCACCAGCGTCAACACCAGCAACAACGGCCTGTCGCGCGGCCCCGACGCGAGCGACCCGGGCGACTGGGTCACGCAGCAGGAACTCGACAACGCGAGCGGCCCGTACTACCACTGCGAAAGCGAACCGAACACCAGCAGCTGGCACGGCACGCGCGTGATGGGCGTGATCGGCGCGACCGCCAACAACGGCATCGGCATCGCCGGCGTATCGTGGCTCGGCAAGATTCTGCCGGTGCGCGTGCTCGGCAAATGCGGCGGCGTGACGAGCGACATTGCCGACGCAATGCGCTGGGCGGCCGGCATTCCCGTCACCGGGGTGCCGAACAACCCGACGCCGGCGAAAATCATCAACCTCAGCCTCGGCGGCGTCGGCGCCTGCAGCAAGACGTTCCAGCAGGCGATCGACGACGTGAACGCGAAGGGCGTAACCGTCGTCGTCGCCGCCGGCAACGACGGCCTGTCGACCGGCCTCGACCAGCCCGCGAACTGCAGCGGCGTGATCAGCGTCGGTGCCAGCGATGCAGCCGGCCGCCGCGCCTCGTTCAGTAACTTCGGCACCAACATCACGCTCAGCGCACCGGGCGTCAACATCCTGTCGACGGCCAACAGCGGCACGACGACGCCGGACGGCGACACCTACGGCCTGGCGAGCGGCACGAGCCTCGCGACGCCGCAGGTGACGGGCGTCGCCGCGCTGATGCTCGCGGTGAACGGCAACCTCACGCCCACGCAGATCCAGCAGAAGCTGAAAAGCGGCACGCATACGGCGAAGCTGGCGGCCAGTACGCCGTGCACCGCGTTGCCGGCAGGCTCGGGCATTCTCGATGCAGGAACCGCGGTCGCGTCAGCCACGCAGTAAGCGGCCCGTTCTCGACGCATGCAGCCGCGGGGGGGGGCGAATGTCCCCCGCGCGGCAACAGGGTGTTGTGACATACAGCGGCCCGCCGCAA
>NZ_CAJPHA010000042.1:0-36374 GCF_905339895.1 Burkholderia sp. BCC1988 | reverse complement strand
CGTTGAACGACTCCACGAATGCGTTATCCGTTGGCTTGCCGGGCCGGCTGAAGGCAATCTCGACCTTGTGATGGTAAGCCCACAGGTCCATCACCTGACTCATAAATTCCGAGCCGTTGTCACAAAACAGCGTGCGGGGCGCTCCGCGTTTGCTCCTCAATTCATCCAGTGCACGCACGACATCTGAAGCGCTCAGTCGCTGGCCAACATCGATGGCTAGTGCTTCGCGCGTAAAGACGTCGATGATGGTCAGCGCGCGGAACCTCTGGCCGTTCGAAAGCTGATCAGCGACGAAGTCCAAACTCCACGCCTGATTTGCCGCCGTCGACTTTGCACGTGCCGGACGGCTCATCTGTGCACGTCGCTTGCGATTTGGTCTGTAGCGCAGCGACAGCCCTTCCTCACGATACAGACGGTACAGCCGATTCTTGCTGACCTGATAGCCCTCCCGGAGCAGCAGCACGCGTATCTTGCGGTAACCATAGCGCACCCGCGTCGCCGCGATTTCACACATGCGCTGCCGCAATGCAGTCTGCCGGTCGCGGTGGCTGCGATACTGGTACACCGAGCGCGATATGGCCACCAGGCGGCAGGCACGCCGCTCTGCTACTCCATAGGCGCACTTTAGATAATCCACGACGTGGCGCTTCGGCGAGGACTTCACCGCTTTTTTTTCAATACGTCGGTCAGCATCGCCTTGTCCAACGTCAGCTCCGCAACTACCTTCTTCAGTTGGGCGTTCTCGTCTTGAAGCTGCTTGAGCTGCCGCACCTGGTCCATCTGCAAACCAGCATATACCTTCTTCCAGCGATAGAAGGTTTGCTCCGAAATGCCTACGTGACGAATCAGTTCCGCTACCGGCATGCCTGCTTCGGCCTGTTTCAACACCGCCACAATCTGCTCGACACTGAAGCGCTTGCGTTTCATCGTACGGCTCCTTTCATACTGAAAAGTCCGCCGAAAACTCGTTTACATCATGGCACTGTTTACTGGGGGCCGCTCACCGAGGCCGTTCTCCAAGATTGAAATGGCCCGAAGAAATCAGGCAGGTCACGACCGCTTCATCGTATTCGCCCATCCGCGCGTGTTTAAGCACCTCGGAACCTCGGACGGGAAGTCACGCCTTGCGGCCCCGGCGCTCCAGTTCGACCCTGGTACGTTCCAATTCTCGCGCGAACGTGGCCTCATCCGGGAGGACCGTCTGATACTCCGCTGCGAGTATCTTGTTCGGTAAGTTGTCGAGTGCATAATGCGCCTCGGCCGCGCCTTTTTCAGCACACAGAATCAAGCCAACCGGGGGGTTTTCGCCGGGCTTCATCCAATGTTCACGCGCGTAGTTGAGGTAGAGACGCATCTGCCCCGCGTCCGCATAGCTGAAGCGCCCGACCTTCAAATCGATAATGAGCAGGCATCGCAAGCGCCGGTGAAAAAACACGAGATCGACTCGAAACCAGGTGTCATCGATCCGTAGACGCCGCTGCCGACCTATGAACGCAAAGTCATCGCCGAGCTCGAGGAGGAAATCCGCCAAGTGCTGGATCAAGGCCGCTTCGAGATCCGACTCCGAATATTCGTCCTTCATGTCAAGAAATTCGAGGACAAACGGATCGCGGATCGCTTCCTCAGGCGAGAGAAGATCGCCGGGTTGCACTACAGCCGCCTTTCCGAGCAAGGACGCCTTGTTGCGTGACAGCACCAGCCGCTCATAGAGCTGACTGCTGATCTGACGGTCAAGCTGCCGCACAGACCAGCCCTCACGCAACGCTTCAGCCTCGTAAAAGTCGCGAGCAGCTTGCGCTTTCACCGCGAGGAGGCGAACGTAGGCGGACCAGGGCAACGGAAAAGCCTGAGCGATAGAATTTAGCTCAAACGCCATGCCCGTCGACGCCTTCACAGCTGCCTTGGTTGATTTTGCAGACGCTGTCGGGACAATCCGGGCGGGCGTGGATTGTGCAGACAGTGTCTGCAAAATCCGATCCGCAGGCCACGTCAAGTAAAAGGCGCGCATCTGTGCAAGATTGCGCCATCCGAAGCCGCGACCGAATCGCTCTGACAGATCGGCGCCCAAACGGCGGATCACCGCCTCGCCATAAGCGGCCCGTTCCTCCCCGCCCTGCTCGAACTCAACGATTCGTCGCCCGATCTCCCAATAGGTCGCCGTCATCAGGGCGTTCACCGTGCGAGCCGTCGCCTCGCGCGCCGACGCGACTACATCGGCAATTTCACGGTGCAGTCCCGCATAAGCGGCCTGCCCGACCTCGCGCTGCGTCACAGTGCGTTCACCACGTCCTTGAACGCCTTGCCGGCGGTGAACTTCACAGTATTCGCGGCCGGGATGGCAATCTCCGCGCCCGTCGTCGGATTACGTCCCGTGCGGGCAGCGCGCTGCCCCTGCGAAAACGCGCCGAAACCGATCAGCTGTACCGATTCGCCGCGACTCACCGCGTCCGTGATCGCGTCCAGGACCGCCTGGACGGTTTTGCTCGCGTCGGTTTTGCTGACGCCCGCGCCCGCTGCGACCGCGTCAATGAGTTCCTGCTTGTTCATGAACAGCCTCGGCAACAAAGTCAAAGCTGCACCCTACCTCATCCCGCTGCACACACGCAAATCGCTGGCGATCAGTGCAGCAATACCCTCCAACTCACTGGCATCCGTCCCCACCACTGCCCGCGGCGGGCGGCCCACCGATAAACTCCGGCTTACACCTGTCGCGGACACGCTCGCCCAGAGCAATCGCGAACGTCTTCCGCCCGGCCCGCGCTCACCCAACCAGCGGGCCGGTGCGGGCGTCATCACTCGCGCTGACTACGTGGTCCGGCTTCCGGTGTCCCACAACCTGACTGTTTCTCCAGCCGAATCTGCCCGGCCGACCTGCGCGGACTACGGCATCGGTTCGTGCCGCGTCTCCTGCCTCCCCTCTGCCCGCCACCGGCAGCCGGGCCTCGACTCAACTTCAGTCGTGTGCGCCCCACGCTTACGCAACTAAAGTTGTAACCATTATGCCGCATCGCAGCAATCGCTCGTGGCGCCTTATTCTGCAAGGCCCAGAAGCTCAATCCCGTTTCAACTAAAGTTGTGTCTATCGTGTCGTTCGACGTCAACTAAAGTTGTAGCGCAACGCGCGATTTCAACTAATCTTGTGTCGTAATGGTCGACGCGGTGGCGGAAGCTCGGGATGACACGGCGCTCACGGTTGCGGGCAAGCAATCCAGCCAAGGACGGCGAAGCCGAGCCGCCGGGCGACGTCGATCTGGTGCCGCCCAGTATTTATCGAGCCGACGCCCGTTCGCGCCTTGCCGTACGGCCCCGCGTGCCGCCGATCATGGAGATTCCGATGACCCAAAGAATCGAATCGAACTCGACGCCATCGCCAGGCATCACCATGACCGCAACGTCAATCCTCCATCACCGCCTCGCCGAATTGCAGTTTCAGGCGGTCGCCGAGTCGATTTCCGATTATGCGGTCTACTTGCTCGACTGCGACGGAATCATCGCGACATGGAATGTGGGGGCGGAACGGATCAGCGGCTATTTCGCGGACGAGATGATCGGGCGCCATTTTTCGTGCATGTATCCGGCCGAAGCGGTGGAAACGGCGGGACCAATGCGCAGCCTTGACGAGGCTGCCGAGCACCACCGCTTCGAAGGCGAAGGGTGGCGCATTCGCAAGGATGGCTCTCGTTTCTGGGCCCATGCAACGATTACCGCCGTTCGGGACGACTCGGGGCAAGTCTGCGGCTTCGTCAAAATCATGCGAGACACGACCGAGCGCGCCCGGATCGCACATCTCGAAGCCTCCACCAACCAGCTCAACTTGTTCATCGCGATGCTCGGCCACGAGTTGCGCAATCACCTAGCGCCCCTCCGGAACTCGATTGGCATCCTGCAAACCACCCCCAATCTTGGACCTCAACTCGCGCAATGTCGGGATGCGATCGACCGACAGCTCGGTCAGCTCACGCGGCTGGTGGACGACCTGCTGGACCTCGGTCGCATCAAGGCTGGCAAAGTGAAACTGGACTTGACCATCGTGGCAGTGCGCGATGTGGTTACGCGTGCCGTTGAAAGCGCCCAAGCCAAGGCAAGCGCCAGGGCGCAGCGCATCGAGGTCAGTCTCCCGGACCAACCGGTGTACGTGCGCGGCGACAAGACGCGTCTCATCCAGGTGCTGCACAATCTGCTCGACAATGCGTCGAAATTTTCGCCAAAGGGCAGCCCAATCACAGTATCGGCTGGCGTAGATGGCGCCCACGTTGTGGTCCGCGTGACGGACCACGGCGCCGGCATCGCGCCGAGCGCGCTGAATACCATCTTTGACACGTTCGAGCAGCAAGGCGCTGCGGGAGGCCCGCAGGGCGGATTGGGCTTGGGGCTGGCGCTCTGCCGGTCGTTTGTTCGCCTGCACGACGGTACGATTTCGGCGGAAAGTGCCGGCCGTGGCCGCGGCACGACATTCTCCGTGCGCCTGGCGACGGCCAGCGCGGCGGCCAGCGAGCAGCGGGCGGACGAGCCGAACGTCGGTTTTCCCGCCGCAACGCCACTGGTTGTCCTCGTTGTTGACGACAATCGCGATTCGGCCGATACGATGGCGGTATTGCTCCGTACCCTGGGCCATGAAGCGCACGTCGCCTATCGCGCGCTTGATGCGCTGGCACAAGCCCGTGCGCATCGGCCGCAGTTGATGCTCATCGACCTGTCGATGCCTGACGGCGATGGATTCGCGCTATTGCGACAGCTGCGTGAGACCGAGGGCCTCGGCCAGACCGTGTGCGCGGCCATGTCCGGGTATGCGCGGCCTTCCGATCATGATCGGACCGAGCACGCGGGTTTCGATACCCATCTCGTGAAGCCGGTCGAAATAAGCGCCCTGCAGGCTGTGCTTCAGCGAGCCGGCAACGCGGCGCGCGCCTCGAAAAAATGAAAATGTGGCTGGCCTACCGGTATTACGCGCCCAAACCGCTTCCTGCCTGACCTGTTCGGCTTCGGCCGATCGTGCGGGCGATGGGGATCGGTTCAAGCCACACCTTCTGCTTCCCGTTCCGCCTACACGCAATCGCGCGACCGTAGACACAACTTTAGTTGAAACATAGACACAACTTTAGTTGTGTGAGCGCCCCACGAGCCTGGGCGCTCGCTCGATGTCCCGAAGTGAAGGGTAACATAGCCCTTAATATGTTCCCCTTCAGTTCTTGCGATTCAGCGCTGCGAGACTACCCTCTAGGGTCGTTCGGCACACCGCTACGCCTCCAACAGACACATTTTTAGGAGGCTCGGAGGTAGTCGTGGAGGCAATTGGTCAAATTGAGCCAGTGCGGTATCGTGGGGGCCAGACTATTACAGCCTCGGCGCTGAAATCGGAATGGCTCACGTAGCCGGGCGATCGTCTCGAGGAACTCGCCGCTTCCTAGCACCGGAATTCTCAGGCGGCAGCAGGTCGGCAACCGGACGAGCGTCAGCCCACTTCTGAACCTCATGTGTGAGCCATCCTACCCTCCGGCCCGACAGTAGTCGCGGCTCGGGGAAGGCTTTCTCTCGTACGAGTTTCTGTACGGTCGCCGGTGACAGCGAGAGTGCCACTGCTACTTCCTTCAAAGAGAAACAGATCTTCATTCCACTTCGCCCTTCGTCTGTTGCCGTTGACCCCTTATCCGCGCAGAGGCATTGCGAACATGCACAACCGGAGAATCGATGAGATTTAGGGAGCACTTCGTACTTGCGATTGCGCACGTAGATCCGACTTTAATAGGCATTTGCCGAGCGGGGCAAACGCGCCAGCAGGAACAACCTTCTGTTTGGCGGCGTACCGATCGAACGACGGATTTCCTCGAAGTTCCGCAGTAATCCTTTCCCAAATGAAGCTGAGTCGAAAATCCTTACCGCTCTGCCCTCTGCAGTCGCTTCTTTTTATTTGAAGCTCAATGAAGCTCGATCAAGAAACACCGGCGATCTGCTTCTTCGCGGGATACGTCGCAGCAACCGCTTCGAGACGATGTGACAGCTGCGTGAGCCATTCGCGCCGTTCCTTGTCATAGGTATGGCGGTTATAGATGCCGATGATTCCAGGCTGTACATGCCCGAGGACGGCCTCGGCAATATCATTGGGACATCCCAGCGTCGCGAGCAACGTCCGGGTTGTGCGGCGAAGATCGTGGGCTGACCAATGCGTGACGGCTAAACGCGGCCGCTCATGCTTCGGCGCGATCTTGCAATATGGCTGATGATAGTAGACGCCGTGCTGGACCACGGTTTGGTCCATCGAAGATCCGTGCGACGATTCAAAAAGAAACGTTCCCTTGGCCTGATCGAGACGTCGTCGCACAACAACTTCGGCACGGCCTATGAGCGGCACGCGCAGATCTGTCGCTCTCTCATTATGCAATCCCTTGGTCTTTTCCTTCGGAATGGTCCACCAGAGACCGTCGGCTTCCTCGGTTATCTCGGTACTCTCTATAGCGACAATTTCGCCACCCCGCGTACCGGTCCAAATATAGAGCGTCAACGCGTCAGCAACAGTCAAACTGAAGTTCGGCAACCATCGGATCAATGTGCCGAGTTCGTCCAGCGAGAGCACCCGCTTCTGTGTCCCCGTGTATTTCCCCTCGACCTTGCGCCCTTTGCTCTTCAATCGCCCTCGTAGAACTTCCCGCCACCAGTTCGGAGTATTTTCGGGAAGGCGCCCGGCATCAAGCGCATAGTGCCAGGCACTGCCAAGCTCCATACGAAGGCGCGCCGCAAGCATAGGCGTTGACCGATACGAGTCGAGTAAGTCGAATGCCTGAGCACGTGTGATAGCCGCTGCGCTCACATCCGCAATAGGCCCCAACATCGCCTTGAACATACGTGCGACCTCAACCGCTCCCTTTGTCTTCCGATTTATTTCTACATACCCCTCAAGATAGTCGCGGCACACCTGTCCGACTGTGTAGGCGGTCGGTGATGGACGAACAGTCGATTTACCTCGTTTTCGACGGAGTGCTGAAAGCTCAGTACCAGAATCGCGTTCGACACGGTTCTTTTCCCACGCAGCGATCGCTGCGGCAAACGCCATCGCCGGCCATTCGCCGAGCTTTACCTGTCGCATGCGGCCGTCGACCGGCGACTTGTAACGATACGTCCACGACTTGCGGCTCGTCGACGCCTGGAGGCGTAACCCCGGAAACCCCTCAAAGGTCAGGTGCTCGCCACTCAGCAGTTTAGCCGCGACACGTGCATCGAACCGCATTCTTCCCTCGGCGTAGGTTTTCTCGAGAGAAGCATACTCGGCGTAGGTTTTCTGCGCTACATCGCATAAACCTACGCCGATGCAGCAAGTTTAGCCAGGCGCAGACAAGCGCCAATGCGTTAACCGAGGCACCAAGTGACGCGACATAGTCATTAAAATTCAACCACTTATGGACACCGGCAGATCAGTTCGGCCGAACCTGGACAAGTCCGAAATTCCTGCTATTCGTTTTCTTCGAAGTAATGCCCGAACTTGACCTGCTTGGTCCGGATGTAACGCTCGTTTTCCTCGCGCACGGGCACGGCGAGCGCCACGCGTTCACACACGGGAATGCCGTGCTTCACGAGCGTGTCGAACTTCTTCGGGTTGTTGCTCATCAGGCGCACCGACGTCACGCCGAGGATCCGCAGGATCGCGGCGGCCGAATCGTATTCGCGAGCGTCGTCGGGCAGGCCGAGGTCGAGATTCGCCTCGACGGTGTCGCGCCCCTGCTCCTGCAGCGCATATGCGCGGATCTTGTTGCTCAGGCCGATGCCGCGCCCCTCGTGGCCGCGCAGATACAGCAGCACGCCGCGATCTTCCGCCGCGATGTAGCGCAACGCGAGATCGAGCTGCTCGCCGCAATCGCAGCGGAAGGAGCCGAACACGTCGCCCGTCAGGCATTCGGAATGCAGCCGCGTGAGCACGGACTGCTCGCCGGTGACGTCGCCCATCACGAGCGCGAGATGTTCGGCATCGCTGCCCGATACGCGGAAAGCGTACGACGTGAACGTACCGTAGCGCGTGGGCAGCGACGCGGTGGCGACGAGCGTCACGCACTCGTCTGCCTGGCCATTGCCCTGCGTGGGCGATTGGGGACGCGAAGACATCATGAATTCAATCGAAACGATCTGGAATGTAGGAGTTGTGTGGATAGTGCGTGACCGGAGTTTACCGCTAATCTGGAAACGTCACGCGACTGCCGCAGCAGGCCCGGCTATACTGGGCCCGTCGGGTGCCGCGCATCACGCCCTGCCTTCCCTGCATCTTCCCGCACACGGAGAAAGCAAATGAGCACGACTGTCGCGCAAATTCTCAAAGCCAAGCCGGATTCCGGCCGCACGATCTACACCGTCAAGAAAGCCGATTTCGTCTATGACGCCATCAAGCTGATGGCGGAAAAGGGAATCGGCGCATTGCTGGTCATGGACGGCGACGACATCGCGGGCATCGTCACCGAGCGCGACTACGCGCGCAAGGTCGTGCTGCAGGACCGTTCGTCGAAAGCCACCCGCGTCGAGGAAATCATGACGGCCAAGGTGCGCTACGTCGAACCGTCGCAATCCACCGACGAGTGCATGGCACTGATGACCGAGCACCGGATGCGCCACCTGCCCGTCATCCAGGACGGCAAGCTGATCGGCCTGATCTCGATCGGCGACCTCGTGAAGAGCGTGATTGCCGACCAGCAATTCACGATCAGCCAACTGGAACACTATATCCACGGCACCCCGACGGTCACGTCCGCCTGATCCGTCCCAGCGAAAAAGGCCCAAACGCGCGAGCGTCTGGGCGGAAAAGCCGCCGGAATGCGGCGACGGAGGTTCTGCTCTGCTGACGCAGACGCGCGCAAGCGGCGCGCGTCCCGTCGGTCACATGCTGTGCTCGGGCAGACCCGGGAATGTTCAGTTGCCGAAGTAGACGGAGTTCACGGGATTCGCGGCTTCATGCGTCATGCGGCGGCCCGACTGGCCTGCGCCCGTCGCCACCGCACCATAACCGCTCGTATCGGCTTGGGCGAGCATCGGCTGGTTCGGCTGGATCCGTTGTTCCGCGGCCTGGATGTTGTCCGGATATTGCGAATCGCTCGCGAGCGGCTTGTAGCCGTTCTGTTCGAGTTGCACGAGCTCGGCCCGAACCTGGTCGCGAGTCAAGCCCTGCTCGGACTGTGCGAACGATGCGATCGGGGCGGCAAGAACGGATGCAGCGATCGCTGCGTAGATGATCGACTTCATGGTGGACCTCCGAAATATGTTCTCTTTTGACGTCGCTCCCGGCGGGACTGTCTGAAGCGATGGATCAAGTGTAGTGCTGGCGATACCAAGGGGAAACCCTTGGTTTGAACATACAGCGTTGCATTTTCGGAAAAAATCGACCGCTGTCACCGTGTGCGATCGCTATTACTTAAATCATTTTCACAACAATGCCTGACGAAAGGCCGACAGCCAAAGCACCGATCCGGAAGGTTGTGTTGTAGAATCGTAAGGTTTTATTCACCTCTCGATACCCCATTCACCATGCACGCGCCCATGCTCGCTCCGGTTTCGCCGCCTGGCCTGGTCGGCGTGCGCGTGCGCGCCGGCCAGCCGGCGCATCCCCTCGCTCGACGCACGGCCCAGGCGCCGCTCGCGCCTGCCCGGCGCCTGATCTGACGGCTCGGTCTCCTTCCCGGAGCCAGGTCAGACAGGCTCCGGGCGATCCCCATAGGCGCGCCCCGCCTGCCCCATGCCGATCATTTGGAGAACTGCCATGAAACAACGCCTTTACCAGTTGACCGAACTCGACGTTGCTCGCCTCGAGAAGCACGCCGAACACAACCCGCGCTTCCAGACGATGCTCGACACGCTGCTCGAGCGCGCAGATATCGTGCAACCGGACGCCATCAAGGCAAACGTCGTCACGATGAACTCGCAGATCACACTGCTCGACGAAGCGACCCAGGAACAGGCCACCTGGACGATTGTTTATCCGGACGCCGCCAATCTCGAGCTCGGCCGCCTGAACGTGTTCTCGCCGGTCGGCATGGCGCTGCTCGGCACGCAACGCGGCCAGCTGGTGAAAGTGCTGCAGCCGAGCGGCGCCGAAAGGCTGATGAAGGTCGCCGCGATCGTGTTCCAGCCGGAAGCCAACGGCGAATACACGCGCTGATGCTGCCGGCCGGCAGCGCACACGTCGGCACACCAAACAAAAAGCGAGGCTCAGCGCCTCGCTTTTTTTGCGGCCGGACGATACGCAGCGTCATCGCAGCCCGCATCGCCGATGCGGCGGGCGAAAAAAAAGGCGCCCGAAGGCGCCTTTTTCGATACTGCGAAGCTGGTTACCCAGCCGTCACGCTTAGAAGCGGTGACGCAGACCAACCGTTGCTGCGGTTTGGTTGATCGACGAGCTCGGCAGCGTGTTGACGTCGCCGTTGTAGATCGATGCGCCAACGCCGTTCTTCGCAGCGCGCTGGTACACAGCTTGTGCGTAGACGTCGGTGCGCTTCGACAGCGAGTAGTCAGCTTGCAGGCCGAACTGGTTCCAGTGCGTGCTTTCGCCAGCAACCTTCGCGTTCGTGTACGTGTACGCTGCGCCCAGGCCCAGAGCCGGCGTCAGGTTGTACTTCGCGTTGACTTCGTAGTTGTCAGCGTGGAACGTAGCCGCGCCGTTAGCTTGGTTGTCGACACGCGATTGCGTCCATGCTGCGCCAACTTGCGCCGGGCCGAATGCGTATGCAGCAGCCGCGCCGTACGTGCGCAGGCGGCCTTGGCCGTTGAACAGAGCCGACGACGAGTCAACTGCGCCCGTGCCGTTGTTGTTCGGGTTGTTCGCTTGCGAGTAAGCTGCACCCAGCTTCAGGCCTTGGTACTGGTACGACACGCCGCCGCTGTAAGCACGGTTGTTGCCGAAGTTCGTGCTGTTCGAGAACGAGTACGTGCCGCCGAATTGCAGGCCAGCGTAGTTCGCGCTTGCGAACTTGATCGTGTTGTTAGCCGAGTAGCCGCCGTTCGTGCTCAGGTTGTCGTTGTTGAACGGGTGAGCGAAGTACGTACCGCCCCACGAGCCCGTTGCGGTCAGCGGTGCCAGGTAGTCCTGGACGGAGTCGTACTGCTTACCCAGCGTAACCGTGCCGTACTGGCTCGACAGGCCGACGAAAGCCTGGCGGTTGAACATGCCGTTGTTGTTCGCGAACTTGCCGTTGCCGATGTTGAAGCCGCTTTCCAACGTGAAGATTGCCTTCAGGCCGCCACCGAGGTCTTCCGAACCACGCAGGCCGAAGCGGCTCTGGTCAATGCCCGAACCCATCGACCACAGCGACTTGCCCTGGCCGGCTGCGTTCTGGACGTTGCTTTGGTAGGTGATGCCTGCGTCCAGCACGCCGTACAGCGTGACGCTGCTTTGCGCGTGAGCGACGGTAGCGAACGATGCTGCAGCTGCTGCAACGATCAGAGTCTTGTTCATTCGTGGAGCTCCCTTCTAAAAAGAGGCAGGTCTCGCGACCTTGTTCATAAACGGTCTGCAACCGCCCGGGAGCGCCATCGGTCCTTCTGGCCGCGCCCGGATAGTTGCCCGTTTGGGAACCGTGAGTTTAGGGGTGTACCCTAGGGACGCGATCTGCAAATAAAGAAATAAGCTTTTCCAGAACTAGAAATAATGAAAGTGGGGACGCGTTATAAGTATTTGTTTTAACGTCTTTTTTGACCTATTGACGGATGTTTTTTGGAGGCTTTCATCCCACCATTCTTTCGTGTCATCGTCTTGACGGTTGCATAGAAACAACAAACGGAATCGATGGAACCACACGAAAACGGTAATTTTTACCCGAATTGATCTCAAATATTGGGCCTGGCCGCCTAAAACGCAGCGACTGAACGGTAAACATTCGGCCGCGCGGCCGTAGCCGACCCCATTGGCCGTCGGCGCCAACTTCAACGGGGAGATCGAGGGCGGCGCCCCGGCAGCCGCCGGGTCGTCGTGACATGCGGTAACAGCCTTAACGACCCGCGTAACCCGGCTCCGGGACCTGCGGGCTAATGTAAGGCGGCTTCGACTACATATATAGAGGACCCGCATGGATCGACGCTCGTTGCTACGCGCCGTCGGACTGACCGCCGCCTTTGCCGCCACCGGCGGCTGGCTGCGTACCGTCTCCGCCCAGCCCGCCCCGCCCGGGTACCGGCCGCCCGGACCGCCTCCGGGCCCCGGCAGGCCGCCTTATTCAGATCGCCCGGGCTTCGCACCGCCTGCACAGCGGCATGATCGCCGGCCGCCGCCTCCACGGCCGCACGGCTATGTCTGGACCGACGGCTACTGGCGCTGGCAGCGCGGCCACTATATATGGGTGTCCGGACGCTGGGTCGCCCGCCGCCCCGGGCGCAGGTGGGTACCTGGATACTGGCGGCGCCAGGGTCAAGTGTGGGTCTACGTCGACGGCACCTGGCGTTAAGTCGTCCGCGCCGGCCGTCGGTCGGCGCGAATCCGCCGCTTCCGCGCCCTTGCCGATCGACACGCCGCCCTGTCCTGCCTACGAGCTGACCGACCGGGCGGAGGCCGATCGCGCTTGCCACGGTCACGACAGTCGTCGGCACCCTTCAAACGCCGATCGCCACGCGTGCGTTCCGCCCTTCGCGACACCGCATGCGAAAGCAGCGCCCTCGAAACGTTCGGATGACGAAATCATCTGCTGCTGCCGCAACGCACGCATCCCGTCGCCGGCCGTCACGCGACCGCACGACGCACTCCGCTCAACGCCCGCTGCTTTCCTGCTCGCGCGCACGGCGACGGGCCGCGCAAATCGCACGATGATGTTCGTCTGCCCAGCGGATCAGCGCGTGCATCGGCGTCAGGAACGAACGCCCGAGGTCCGTCAGCGCATATTCGACGCGTGGCGGCACCTCGGCATACAGCGTGCGGCTGACGAAGCCGTCCTGCTCGAGCCGCTTGAGCGTGCGCGACAGCATCTGCTTCGACACGTCGCCGATCGCACGGGCGAGTTCGTTGAAACGCATCGTGCCGCCGGACAGCGCCTCGAGCACGAGCAGGCTCCACTGGTCGCCGATGCGGTCGAGCACATCGCGGATCGGGCACGGCTGATCGAATTCGACGGATTCGTCGGCGGACGGAAACGACATGACGGGATTCTCTTTCACGGGCAATGCACGGTCACCGCGGTGTGACCTGTTCACACCGCGGTGACTTCTTGTGACGGGTTCGCGGCAACTGTACCATTCGATCGACTCGATGGCCGAGCGGACTTGCCAGTTCTACGAAGCATGCGCACGCGCACCACCGGCACCCCGTCGCCGCCGATGACGACGATCGGCGTCATCCGCAGTCGCACACCACGCACCGCGCGTCCGTCCACGCATCTCCAGACAAGGAACCTGCCGCATGTCATCGCTCCGCTCGCCCGTTCGTACCGTTGCCGCGTTCGTCCTGCTCGCCGCATCGACCGCCGCGCCGGCCGCCCGCCCGCCCGCGCGCGACCTGACCGCCGAGGAAGCCAACCGCCAGCTCGTGCTGGCGTTCTACGACCGCTTCTTCAACAAGCACGAAGCGCTCGAGGCTGCCGCCGTCGTCGCCGACAACTACAAGCAGCACAACCCGCACGTGCCCGACGGCAAGAAGCCGTTCGTGTCGTACTTCGTCGGCGCGTTCCAGAAGAACCCCGAATCACGCGCACAAATCGTCCGCAGCGCGACCGACGGCGACCTCGTCTATCTGCACGTGCATGCGACCGAGCGCCCGGGCGATCGCGGCGAAGCGGTGGTCGACATCTTCCGCGTGAAGGATGGCAAGATCGTCGAGCACTGGGACGTGATCCAGCCGGTGCCCGAAAAAGCCGCGAACGGGAACACGATGTTCTGACCGGGCGGGCCGCGCGCCGATGCGCGGCCGACCGCTTCGCCCTTGAACGCGGCCAGCGCACCGGCCGCGCATGCGTCGTGCGACATCGAGCGCGAGCACCTGCCCGGTCGTCAGCACGTCGCCGCACGCGGCCCCGCGCCAGATTGCCGCCGCGGGCTGACCCGCCGTGACCGCGAGGCACTGGTGTCGGGCCGCGCGCTCACGCGCGACAGCGACCCGCAGGACAACGTCCGACAGGATCGGGCCGACCTGCGCGCAACCGTCTACGACAGCGCGGCCGCGCGCCCGCGGGCCTGCTTGCGCCCGTAGCTCACCATCATCACGAAGCTGAGCAGGAAGCCCGCGCCGCCGATCAGCAGCAGCCCGATCTCGCCGAATACCGGCAGCAGGTTCGTCAGCGCGCCCGTCACGACCCATGCGACGGCCATCACCGAGCCCGCGACGCCGAGCGCCCAGCCCTGCCGGTCCTCGCTGACGGCATCGGAAAACGCCGTATACATGGTGGTGTAGGCGACCATGTCGAAACAGCCGACCACCATCGCGAGCACCCACAGCACCGGCTCGTGTGGGAACAGTGCCGACGCGATCTGGCCGAGGCCCGCGACGAGCAGGCCCGTCTTCGCGATGTCGACCACCCGCCACACGCGCAGCATCCGCCGCACGACGAACAGCAGGCCGAACACGAAGCAGATGCCGATCACGCCGCTGAACAGCCCGAGCCGCGCGCTCGTATAGCCGAACTTCGCCTGCAGCAGCAGCATGATGGTCTGCAGGTAGAGTCCGTAGCCGACCTGCATCAGGAAGAACACCACCGACAGGAACGCGACGTTGCGCTGACGTGCGGCTTCCCCGATGATCCGCAGCGGCAGCAGCGGATCGATGCGCGTGTCGCCGCGCGGCGCGGCCGTGTCGCGATACGACGCCCAGGTCCAGAACGCGCACACGAGCGACAGCGCGGCGACGAGCACGAACGGCGTGCCGTAGTCGAACAGCGGCGAGATCGTCCGGTCGGACGTGACGCCGCCGAGCACGGGGCCGACGATCACGCCGGCGCTGAACGCGAGCGACATGATGCTCATGTTGTACGCCTTGTTCCCGGGCGTGCTCAGGTCGGTGATGGCCGCCTGCGCGATGCCCTGGCAGCCGGCCATCAAACCGGTGAGCCCGCGCCCGGCCAGCAGCAGCGCGACGCTCCCGTGCCACGCGCCGGCGGCCATCAGCGCGTAGCCGGCCGCAAGGCCGAGCACGCACAGCAGCAGGATCCGGCGGCGGCCGTAACGGTCCGACAACTCGCCCATCAGCGACGAGCCGAAGAACATGCAGAGCGGATAGATCCCGTAGCCGACACCGAGGTAGAAGTTGCGCGCGTGTTCGCCGGCGTCGGCCGGCAGGATGCCCGCGTGCGGATCGCTGAAGATCGCGGACATCATCGGGTAGACGAGCCCGAACCCCATCGCGTCGATCGCGATGGCGAGCAGGCAGGGGCCGAGCAGCGTGTAGTCGAGCCGGGACATGGCGACCTTCCGGACAGAGTGGATGATCGCGCAAGCGTAACGAGCGGGCGGCGGCCCCGGTAGGCCGCCGTCCGCGATGCTGACCATCGGCGGCGCCGATACGCCGCATGCCGCCCGGGCCGATGGCTGATCGCCCCGAATGGCGAACGACTATTTGGCGCTCAGCGGCTCGCCCGAGAACTGCCGGCGCGCGAGCACGCACGGCGCGCCGTCGTGCATGAACACGCTCGCGGCCAGCCCGAACGACGCGGCGAACAGCACGTACCACGCGGGCGCGACGGGCGACCCGCTCGCACGCGTCAGCCATGTGACGATGAACGGCGCGAAACCGCCGAACACCATCACGGCAACGTTGTACGCGAGCGCGACGCCGGTCGATCTCGATCGCGTCGCGAACTGCTCGGCGAGCGTGGTCGGCGCGGGACCGTAGCAGATGCCGATGATCGTGCAGATCACGAGCTGCATCACGAGCAGGCGCCCGATGCCCGGCGCGGCGGCCAGCCACGAGAACAGCGGATACGTGAGCGTCAGCAGCGACAGCGTGCCGGCGATCAGCACGGGCCGCCGGCCGATGCGGTCGGACACGATCGCCGCGACCGGAATCGTCACCGTCAGCAGCGCGACCGCCACCATCTGCACCTTGAAGACCTGGTCGAGCGGCAGCCCGAAGGTCTTGTGCACGAACGTCGGCATGTTGACGAGCATCACGTAGAACACCGCCGTGCCGGTGATCGTCTGCCCCATCGACACCAGCACGCCGCGCAGGTTGTCGCGCAGCACGCGCGACACGCTCGCCGGCGGCTCGACCGTCGACTTGCTCGCATCAAGGAACGCTTCGGTCTCCTCCATGTGACGGCGGATCCACAAGCCAACCGGCCCGATCAGCAGCCCGAGCGCGAACGGCACGCGCCAGCCCCAGCTGTGCAGCGCCGCATCCGACAGCGACTGCGTGGCCCACGCGCCCATCGCCGCGCCCGAGAACACGGCGAGACACTGGCCGATCAGTTGCCACGAGCCGTACAGGCCGCGCCGGTGCGCGGGCGCGCTCTCGACCAGGAACGCGGTGGCGCTCGCGTATTCGCCGCCGGTCGCGAAGCCCTGCAGCAGCCGCGCGACGACGATCAGGATCGGCGCCGCCGGGCCGATCGTCGCGTACGACGGCGCGAACGTGATCAGCGCGATCGACAGCGTCATCAGGAAGATGATGAGCTGCATCGCGGCCTTGCGACCCTTGCGGTCCGCATAGAGCCCGAGCAGGATGCCGCCCACCGGACGCATGAAGAAGCCGACGCCGAACGTCGCGAGCGACATCAGCAGCGACGCATACTGGCTTTCGGCGGGAAAGAACAGCCGCGCGATGATGCCGGAAAAGAAACCGTAGACGATGAAGTCGTACCACTCGAGGGTATTGCCGACGACAGCGGCAACGACTTGCCGATGCCGCGTGTTCCGACGTAGGTCGCGCATGCTTGTCTCCTGCAGTCTCGTGGGGCCGTGCCGGCCGCTCGTGAACCGTTGCGCGCTGCGGTACGCGGGATGGAACGCCGCCTGGCGCCCGCGCACAACCGGCACGAACCGATGATAGGGACGCCGAAAACCCTCATCAATTAACGGCAGCAGCGGATACTTAGCCGCAGATTAAACGTCGTCCGGGCGCGGCACCGTCCCGCGGCCATTCCGGACATTCGCGCATTGTTGCTGCCGAGGTTCTGCGTCAGAATCGCCGATCGCCCTTCCCGCTGCCCCGACCATGCGCAATCGCATCAACGAAGAGATCACCTTCCGCAAGCTCGAGGTGCTTCTCGCCTTCATGGAAACCGGCAGCCTCGCGAAGGCCGCCGAGGCGCTCAACGTCAGCACGGTCAGCGTGCATCGCGCGCTGCACACGCTCGAGGAAGGGATGCATTGCGCGCTGTTTCGCCACGAAGGACGGAACCTGATTCCGACCGAAGCCGCGCAGGTGCTCGCGGAGGTCGCGGGCGACGTGCTAAAGACGATGACGGACGGCATCCGCTCGACGCGCGAAGCGGCCGGCTACGGCGCCGGGCAATTGAAGATCGGCTCGCTCTATTCGCTGACGATCCGTACGGTGCCCGAGGTCGTGATCGCGCTGAAGGAGCGTCGGCCCGAGCTGCAGGCCGAGCTCGTGCTCGGCTCGAACGCCGACCTGCTTGACAAGCTTCGGCAAGGCGCGATCGATGCGACGCTGATGGCGCTGCCCGAACCGGACGCCGAAATCGAATCGATCGCGCTGTTCGAGGACGAAATGTTCTTCGCCGCACCAATCGATTCGCCGTACGCGCAATGCGATGCGGTCGATCTCGCCGCCTGCCGCGACGTGCCGTTCGTGTCGCTCGGCGAAGGTTTCGCGACGCAAGACGGTTTCACGAAAGCGTTCCGGGCCGCGGGCGTCACGGCGAACGTCGTGATGCGCGTGGGCGACATCTTTTCGCTGATCAACCTCGTGTCGGGCGGCGTCGGCCATTCGCTGCTGCCGGGCCGCGTGCGCGACCTCTTCTCGCACAAGATCGCGCTGGTGCCGCTCGCCGGACCGACGATCCGCCAGACGATCGGCCTGAGCTTCCTGCATCGGCGTGAACGTGATCCGAACCTGCTCGCGCTCGCAACGGTGTGCCGACTGACGGTCAAGAGGCCGAACGCGGGGTAATGCGCGAATCCGGTTTACGCGCTTCGTCAGCTTCGGCTCCTCCCTGCTTTCCTGCTTTCCTGCTTTCCTGCTTTCCTGCTTTCCTGCTTTTCCGCTTTCCCCGCTTGCCGCTTGCCGCTTGCCGCTTGCCACTTGCCGCTTGCCGCTCGCCGCTCGCCGCTTGCCCGCTTCCTCGCGTTTCTCGCGTTCCTCGCGTTCCTCGCGTTCCTCGCTTTCCTCGCCTCTCTCGCCTTCCTCGCTCGTCCTGTCCTGTACGCAAATCCGTCGTCAGCGATGCAGCGCCCAGCGCCGTCCGGATAGCCTGCAGCTAGTCCGTTTGGACGGCACGCCGCACCGCCTTTGTTGCCATCATGACCGTCATTCATCACGCGCCGATTGCCGCACGAAACGGCGCCGCGCCCGCTCGCGCGCCCGCCACGGAGACACCATGAACGACCCTATCCTCGGCCCCATCGACCAGATCGGCTATGTGGTCGCCGATCTCGACCGCAGCATCGCGCGCTGGCGCGCCCGCCACGATGTCGGCCCATGGACCGTGTTCCGCAACGTGCGGCTCGACGGCCGCTGCCTCGGCGAAGCGACGACGGTCACGATGGATGTCGGGCTCGCGTATCGCGCCGATCTGCAGATCGAACTGATCCACGTGACGAACGACGCGCCGTCGCCGTACCGCGATGCGCACGGACAACTGCTCACGGGCCTGCATCACGTCGCATGGGTGGTCGACGATCTCGATGCCGCCGTCGCGCAACTTACGGCGCGCGGGCTGCGCGTGGTGTTCGACGCGCACAACCCGGCCACGCGCGTCGCCTATCTCGACGACGCCGACGATCCCGGCGTGCGCGTCGAAGTGATCGAAGGTGCAGGCATGCGCGCGATGATCGCGCACGGCATCGCCGAAGCGCGTACCTGGGACGGCGCCGATCCGGTCCGCATCATCGACGCGTCAGCTGCCGCCTGAGCGGGCCCGCGCGCGTCCCCCTACACTCACAGGAGCACACACGATGAAACGACTCGAAGGCAAGGTAGCGCTGATCACGGGCGGCGCCCGCGGCCAGGGCGAGGCGGAGGCACGCCGGTTCGTCGCCGAAGGCGCACGCGTGGTGATCGCCGACGTGCTGGACGACGCGGGCCGGCGCGTCGCGGCCGACCTCGGCGACGCCGCGCGCTATCAGCATCTCGACGTGACGAACGAAGACGACTGGCGCACCGCCGTCCACGCGACGCTCGCGCAATTCGGCCGGCTGGACATCCTCGTGAACAACGCGGCGATCCTGAAGCTCGTGCCGATCGAGTCCTGTTCGCTCGACGACTATCGCAAGGTGATCGACGTGAACCAGGTCGGCTGCTGGCTCGGCATGAAATCGGCATTGGCCGCGCTGAAGGATGCGGGCGGCGGCTCGATCGTCAACGTGTCGTCGACGGCCGGGATGGAAGGCGTGGCCGGCGGCAGCGCGTATGTATCGAGCAAGTTCGCGGTGCGCGGGATGACGAAGGCCGCCGCGCTCGAGTTCGGCCGCTACGGGATCCGCGTGAACTCGGTCCACCCGGGTGGCATCGACACCGTGATGGCACGCCCGCCGGAATACGCGGATTTCGACCCGTCGTCGATCTACAGCGGTCTGCCGATCGCACGCATCGGCAAACCCGACGAAGTGGCGAGCCTCGTGCTGTTCCTCGCGTCCGACGAATCCGCATATTGCACGGGTTCGGAATTCATCGTCGACGGCGGGATGCTCGCGGGCAGCACGTTCCACTGATCCGCAGCGGAGTCGACACGCGCCCGCCTGCCCGGCGGGCGCTGTCATTTTCAGCCGCGCGAAGGAGAAGTCAGGGGCGGCCTTCCATACGCGCATACAACCCAGCATCCTGAAACAACCATGCCGCCGGCGGATCTCCCGCGCGGCGGCACCGGTATTTCCAGCGCGCAGCGACGCGCGATGCTGCGCTCAATACCCCTTCGGCTGAATTGCCGGGGCGCCGACACCGCGCGCCGCTTGCCTGCCGCCGCGCACGAGGAAACGTCCGCGCGCGCCGTACACGCCTTCCGCTTCCGGATACACCGTCAGCAGCACGAAATACAGCAGCCCGCCGACCACCAGCGACACCGGCACGCTGAGATCGAGTCCACCCGCGAGGTTGCCGAGCGGCCCGACGAACTGGCCCGGCAGGTTCACGAACGACAGTCCGATGAAGGCCGCCGGCAGCCACGCGCCCATCGCGCGCAGGTTCCAGCCGTGCGTGAACCAGTAGTGGCCGCCGCGCAGCCCGCGGTTGAACACCTGCAGGTCGTCCGCGAGATAGTAACCGCGGCGCGTCACGTAGCCGATCACCATGATCGCCATCCACGGGCAGCTGAACGTGTCGATCAGCGTCGAGAACGTCGCGACGCTCTCGACGAGGTTGAACCAGAAGCGGCCGACGAAGATGAACGCGATCGCGATCGTGCCGATCAGCAGCGTCGCGCGCACACGATTCAGGAAGCGCGGGAACATGCTCGACACGTCGAGGCCCGTGCCGTACAGCGCGGTCGTGCCGGTCGACATCCCGCCGATGATCGCGATCAGGCACATCGGCAGCAGGAACCAGCGCGGCGACACGGCGAGCAGCCCGCCGACGTAGTCGTTCGACGCGATGAACGCGGGCGCCTTCGACGCGATGATGGTCGCGGTCGCGAGCCCGAAGAAGAACGGCACGAAGGTCGCGATCTGCGCGGCGAACACGGCGGCCATCACGCGCCGCTTCGGCGTCTGCTGCGGAATGTAGCGCGCCCAGTCGCCGAGCGTCGACGCGAACGACACCGGGTTGCTCAATGCAACCAGCACGGCGCCGACGAACGCGGCCCAGAAGCCTGCGCTGCCCTGGTTCAACGTGCCCGCGTAGTTCAGGTCGAACAACCCCGCGAACGCGAACAGGCCGGCGACGAACAGCAGGCTCGCGGCCCACACGGCGATCTTGTTGACCCACAGCATGAAGCGAAAGCCGTAGATGCAGACGATCAGCACGAGCACCGCGAACACCATGTACGCGGCGCCGAGCGTGAAGCCGTTGACCGGCACGCCGACCATGTCGTGCGCGCCGCCGACGAGCGCATCGCCCGAGCTCCACACCGCGAGCGAGAAGAACGCGATCGACGTGAGCAGCGCGAGGAACGACCCGACGATCCGGCCGTGAATGCCGAAATGCGCGCCGGACGACACAGGGTCGCTCGTGCCGTTGCGCGGTCCGAACAGGCTCATCGGCGCGAGGATGCAGGTGCCGGCGAGCACGCCCAGCACGATCGCGCACATGCCGGCCTTGAACGACAGCCCGACCAGCACGGGAAAGCTGCCGAGCACCGACGTGGAAAACGTGTTGCAGCCGCCGAACAGCAACCGGAACAGATCGATCGGACGCGCATAGCGCGATACGTCGGGAATGCGTTCGAAACCGAACGATTCGACTTGGGTAATCCTGCCTTCAGTCATTTGTCTCCAGCTCCTCTGGCGCGTCTGTACGGCCCGCGACTGCGGCCATACGACACATCGTCATCGATTTGCGGCCACTCTAAACCGGATCGGGCAGCGCAAATATCACGCATTCGAGACGTTTACGACGAGGCAGAACAATGTTTCGCGACGGGGAATCGACCGGTTGGCGCGCCGCGCGGGCGGCCCGGGCGATGCAAGGTGCGCCGACCGATGCGCCGGGCCGCCGCCGGCGCGCGAGCCGGCCGGCGATCCGGCCCCGCCGAACGGCCGGCATCGCTGCAAGGCAGGCGCACGGAGTGCCATGCCGATCAACGAGACCGGCGCCGCATCGACCGTCGTCAGTCCGTGCGACGCCCTCGCGGGTCGCCAACGGGGACGCAAGCGCCAACCCGGCGATGCGAAGTCGATCGCCCGGCGGGCGGACGCAACGTCCCTGCCCGCCGCGCGACCCGCGCCCTCGCCCTACTGCCCCGATCGCGCGAGCGGACCGGCTGCCTGCTGCGCCGTTCCCGACGGCCAGCCGCCTGCGAGCGCCTTGTACAGCGCGACCGTCGATGCCGCGCTGCGCGTCCGCCCGTCGGCCGCCGCGTCCTGCGCCTGCAGCAGCGTCCGTTGCGCGTCGAGCACTTCGTAGTAGTCGATCGCACCGGCCGAGAAGCGCGTCTGTGCAAGCTGTGCCGCGCGAGCGCTGTCGTCCGCCGCGCGCACGAGGTGCGCGGTCTCCTCCCGCGTGCGGGCGACACGCAGCAGCGCGTTCTCCGTTTCCTCCAGCGCGACGAGCACGGTCTGCCGGTACTGCGCGACCTGGCCGGCCGCGTCCGCGTCGCTCGCCGCGATCCGCGCGCGCACGCGGCCGACATCGAGGAACGACCAGTCGATGCCGAGCGCGATCAGGTTCGTATCGCTGCCCGCACGGAAGAATCCGTAGCTGCTCGTCGCGCTGCCGAGCAGCCCCGACAGCGTGAAGCGCGGAAACAGGTCGGCTGTCGCGACGCCGACGCGCGCGGTCGCCGCGTGCAGTCGTGCTTCGGCGGCAGCGACATCGGGACGGCGGCGCAGCAGGTCGCCCGGCGTGCCGGGATCGATGTCGGCTGCAAGCGCCGGCAGCGGTACCGGCACGCCTTTCGATGCGGCAGCGTTCGGGATGTCGAACCGGCCGATCAGCGCATCCGGCGTCTGCCCGGTCAACACCGCGAGCCGATGCTCGTCGACGCCGATCGCCGCTTCGTACACGGCGATCCGCGACGTCGTCGATTCGTACTGCGCGCGCGCCCGCGCCGCATCGAGTTCGGAGCCACGTCCCGCGCCGACGCGCGCATTGATCAGCGCGAGCGTCTGCTTCTGGTTGTCGGCGTTCTCGCGTGCGATCCGCAGCCGCTCCTGCGAGCCGCGCAGATCCACGTACGCGCTCGCGACCTCGCCCGCGATCGCGACACGCACCGCGCGCACGTCGGCCGCACTCGCAGCCGTTTCCGCCCGCTGCGACTCGATCGAGCGGCGCACGCGGCCGAACAGGTCGAGTTCCCACGCCGCATTGATCCCGACACTGGAGATCGGCGTATCGCGCTGGCTGCGCGGTGCGCCGAACGCCTGGTCCCTGCTCGTCAGCTGATGGCCGATCCGGCCGCTCGCGGTAATCGTCGGATAGCGGTCGAACGCGGCCTGCGACAGCAGCGCGTTCGATGCGTCGTAGCGCGATACGGCGACCTGCAGGTCCTGGTTCGCGGCGAGCGCCGCATCGATCAGCTGCGTGAGCGCCGGATCGCCGAAGCCGCGCCAGAACGCGGCATCGGCAGCGGCCGACGCATCGGGCGGCGACGCGTCGTGCGTGGCCGGATGCGCGTCGCGCGCGAAGCGCGCGGCGCTCGCCGTAGCGGGCCGCTTGAAATCGGGGCCGACCGCGCACGCGGCGAGCGTCATCGACAGCGCGAGCGCGGAAAGACGGAATGCAGCGCTCATCGGTTTTCTCCTTCGAGGGTGCCGTGCTGTTCGCTCCACACGGCCGGCGTGCCGCGCGCGAGCTTGCGGATCGCCACGTAGAACACGGGCGTGAGGAACAGCCCGAACAACGTGACGCCGAGCATCCCCGCGAACACGGTGACGCCGGTAGCCGCCCGCACTTCGCTGCCCGCGCCGCCGCCGATCAGGAGCGGCACCGAGCCCGCGATGAACGCGACCGACGTCATCACGATCGGGCGCAGCCGCAGCCTGCACGCCTCGAGCGCCGCTTCGATCGCGCCCTTTCCCTGGATTTCGAGTTCGCGCGCGAACTCGACGATCAGGATCGCGTTCTTGCACGCGAGCCCCATCAGCACGACGAGACCGACCTGCACGAACACGTTGTTGTCGCCGCCGGACAGCCACACGCCGAACAGCGACGCGCACATGCACACCGGCACGATCAGGATCACCGCAAGCGGGAGCGTCCAGCTCTCGTACAGCGACGCGAGCACCAGGAACACGAGCATCACCGCGAGCGGGAACACGACGATCGCCGCGTTGCTCTGTGTGACCTGCTGGTAACTGAGATCGGTCCATTCGAGCGTGATGCCCGGCGGCAGCACGTCCTTCGCGATCTGCTGCAGCTTCGCGATCGCCTGCGACGACGACATCGCCTTCGGATCGGCGTCGCCGATCAGGTCCGCCGCCGGATAGCCGTTGTAGCGGACGACCGGGTCCGGCCCATACGCGGGCGCGACCGTCACCATCGAGCCGATCGGCACCATCTCGCCTTTCGCGTTGCGCGTGCGCAGGTTCGCGATGTCCGCGGCCGTCTGCCGGTGACCGGCATCGGCCTGCGCCATCACGCGGTACACGCGGCCGAACGCGTTGAAGTCGTTCACGTACATCGAGCCGAGATAGACCTGCAGCGTGTTGAACAGGTCGGTGAGCGCGACGCCTTGCGCCTTCGCCTTCAGCCGGTCGACCTTCACTTCCAGCTGCGGGATGTTCGCCTGGTACGAGCTGACGGGATAACTCATCCCCGGCGTTTTCGCGACCGCGGCCTGGAACGCCGTCAGTGCCTTCTGCAATTCACCGTAGCCGAGCCCGCCGCGATCCTCGAGGTAAAGCGAGTAGCCCGAACCGTTGCCGAGGCCCTGGATCGGCGGCGGCATCAGCGCATAGGTGATGCCGCCGCCGATCGCCGCGAAGCGTGCGTTCAGGTCCGCGTTGATCTGCGCGGCGCTGCGGTGACGCTGGTCGAACGGCTTCAGGATCACGTACGAGTTCGTGATGTTCGGCGTGTTCACGCCCTGCAGCGCGTTCAGCCCGGCGAACGCCGGCACCATCTCGACGCCGTCGGTGCCGAGCGCGATCTTCGTCATCTGCTCGGTGACCGCGCTGGTGCGGGCGAGCGACGCGCCCTCCGGCAGCTTCGCGCCGGCGAACAGGTACAGCTTGTCCTGCACGGGGATGAAGCCGCCCGGCACCGCGTTGAACAGCAGCGCGGTCGCGGCGAGCAAGGCCGCATAGACCGCGAACACGGCGCCGCGCCGCTTCAGCGTGCGCGCGACCACGCCGTGATAGCGATCGGAGCTGCGCTCGAAGAAGCGGTTGAACGGATGAAACAGCCAGCCGAATGCGCGGTCGAGCACGCGGGTCAACGCGTCCTTCGGCGCGCCGTGCGGACGCAGCAGTTTCGCGGCGAGCGCGGGCGACAGCGTCAGCGAGTTGACCGCGGAGATCACCGTCGAGATCGCGATCGTCACCGCGAACTGCCTGTAGAACTGGCCCGTCACGCCCGACATGAACGCCATCGGCACGAACACCGCGCACAGCACGAGCGCGATCGCGACGATCGGCCCCGACACCTCGCGCATCGCCTGGTGCGCGGCGTCGCGCGGGCTCAAACCCTGTGCGATGTTGCGCTCGACGTTCTCGACCACCACGATCGCATCGTCGACGACGATCCCGATCGCGAGCACGAGCCCGAACAGCGTCAGCGTGTTGATCGAATAGCCGAGCAGGTAGAGCCACGCGAACGTACCGACCACCGACACGGGCACCGCGACGAGCGGAATGATCGACGCGCGCCAGGTCTGCAGGAACAGGATCACGACGAGCACGACCAGCACGACGGCCTCGATCAGCGTGTGCTGCACCGCGCGGATCGATTCGCGCACGAACACGGTCGGGTCCCACACCGGACGATAGGCGACGCCCGGCGGGAAACGTTTCGACAGTTCGTCGAGCTTCGCATACACCGCCTTCGCGACGTCGAGCGCGTTCGCGCCAGGCGACAGGAAAATGCCGACCACGGACGAATGCTTGTCGTTGAAGTACGAGCGCAGCGTATAGTCGCCCGCGCCGAGCTCGATGCGCGCGACGTCGGACAGCTTCACGACCTGGCCGTCGTCGCCGTTGCGCAGCACGATGTCGCCGAATTCCTGCACGGTGCGCAGCCGGCCGCGCACGTTGATCGACACGAGGAAGTCGTTTTTCTTCGGCGTCGGCTCCGCGCCGAGCTGGCCGGCCGACACCTGCACGTTCTGCTCGCGCACCGCGGCGATCACGTCGCTCGCGGTCAGCCCGCGCGACGCCAGCCGGTTCGGGTCGAGCCAGAGCCGCATCGCGTAGTCGCCGGAGCCGTACACGCCGACGTCGCCGATGCCGGTCAGGCGCGACAGCTCGTCCTTCACGTGCAGCGTCAGGTAGTTGCGCAGGTACAGCGAATCGCGGCTGTTGTCCGGCGAATAGAGACTCACGTACATCAGCGGCGTCGGCGACTGCTTCTGCGTAGTCACGCCGTACTGGCGCACCTCGTCCGGCAGGCGCGACAACGCCTGACTCACGCGGTTCTGCACGCGCACGGCGGCCGTATCGGGATCGACGCCCTGCAGGAACGTGACGACGACCTGCAGGCTGCCGTCCGAACCGGCGACCGACTTCATGTACATGATGCCTTCGACGCCGTTGATCGCCTCTTCCAGCGGTTCGGCGACCGATTCGGCGATTTCCTTCGGGTTCGCGCCCGGGTACGTCGCGCGCACGACGACGCTCGGCGGCACGACTTCCGGATATTCGCCGGCCGGCAGCATCGGGATCGAGATCAGGCCGATCGCGAAGATGACGATCGACAGCACGACCGCGAAAATCGGCCGGTCGATGAAGAAGCGGGAGAAATCCATTGCGGGCCTCCCGTTACCGTGCGGCCGGCGCGCCGGCGTCGGCCACGGCCACCGCCACGGCCTGCGTGCCGCTGCCCGGGCCGGTGCCGGTGTCCGCATCCGCGCGTGCAGGCAGCACCTTCGGCTTCACCTGCGCACCCGGATAGTAGATCCGCTGCACGCCGTCGACGACCACGCGATCGCCCGGCTCCAGCCCCTTCTCGACGATCCGCTCGCCGTCCAGCGCACGGCCGATCGTGACGTCGCGACGCAGCGCCTTGTCGCCGGCGCCGATCACGTACACGTACTTGCGGTCCTGGTCGGTAAGCACCGCCTTGTCGTCGACGAGCAGCGCATCCTGGTCGCGACCGCTGACGAGCTGGACGCGCGCATAGAGGCCGGGCGTGAACGTGTGGTCCGCGTTCGGCAGCCGCACGCGCGCACGAATCGTGCCGGTTTGCGGATCGAGCCGGTTGTCGAGAAAATCGACGGTGCCCGCGTGCGGGAAACCCGTCTCGTTCGCGAGACCCACGCGTACCGGATCAGCACCGATCGCGCGATGCTTCGGGTCGGCGCGCCGCGCGTTGTAGCGCAGGTAGCTCTGCTCGTCGCAGTCGAAATACACGTAGACGGGGTCTTGCGACACGACGGTCGTGAGCAGCGTGTCGTCGGCGCGCGCGAGGTTGCCGGCGGTCGCGATCGCGCGGCCGACGCGCCCCGCGATCGGCGCACGCACCTCGGTGAAACCGAGATTGAGCTTCGCGTCGGCGACGGCCGCATCGGCCGCCCGCAGGTCGGCGCGCGCCTGCTCGGCGGTCGCGCGCGCGTTGTCGAGTTCCTCCTGGGAAGTTGCATGCGCATCGATCAGTGTCCGCACGCGCTTGAGCTGCACATCGGCGAGGCTCGCGGCCGCGCGCGCCCGCTGCTGCTGTGCGTTCGCGCGGTCGAGCGCGATCCGGTACGGACGCGGATCGATCTCGAACAGCACCGCGCCCTGCGCGACGAGGTCGCCCTCCTTGTACGCGATGCGCTGCAGATAGCCGCTCACGCGCGGCCGCAGCTCGACCGCGTCGACTGCTTCGACGCGTCCGTTGAATTCGTCCGCGAGGCGGATCGTGCGCGGCGCGACGGTCGTCACGCCGACTTCGGGAAGCGGCTGGGCCGCCGTTTCGCCTTTGCCGTCGTGACAGCCCGACAAAGCCAGCAGCAGTGCGCAGGCCGCGCCCAAAGGCGAGGTTCTGCGTAGGGATAAGGAAAGCATGATGCCTCGCGACGGGTTAAACTGCCGCGTAGCATAAAAGTTGAAGTTAACTTCAAGTCAAGCTTTCCCGGAGGGCGTCATGGGTATCGACGAAATCCCGCAATGGCCGCTGATGTCGATCCGCGAAGTGGCCGCGCGCAGCGGCGTACCGGCATCGACGCTGCGTTTCTACGAGACGCGCGGGCTCATCAAGTCGCACCGCAACGGCTCGAGCCATCGCCACTATTCGCGCGCGGTACTGCGGCTGATCGCGTTCATCGTGTTCGCGCAGAAGATCGGCTATTCGCTCGACGAGATCGCCGAACAGCTCGTGAGCCTGCCGGAAGACACCGCGCCGACCAACAAGGACTGGCAGCGGCTGTCGCGCGGCTGGAAACAGCGCGTCGCGAACCGGATCGAGGAACTGCAGCGGCTCTACATCAATCTCGACGAATGCATCGGTTGCGGCTGCCTGTCGCTGAAGCGCTGCAAGCTGACCAACCCCGAGGACCGCGCGGGACGCAACGGGCCGGGCGCACGGCGCTGGCTCGGTGACACGCCGCCCGATCTCGACTGACGCATGCGCGGCGGCCGGCACGATGCACGATGCCGCGCCGGCTTCCCGCGTCACCCGACCGGCCCGCCCCGCCGTTCACCGCGATCGCCGTGCCCGTGAGGGCGCAAGTCTGCCCGAACATTGACGGTTGGAAACAATGGCAGTCCGGGCCCTGCTCGGCGTAAGGTCGATCGCGCCGGCGCGCCGGGCGGCTTCGCGTCGCGCGCGGCGCTCAGACGCTCAGGATGCCGAGCGCGACGTCGAGCACGGCCTGCCGGAACGCCTCCTGCCGCGTGGGCAGCGACGTGAACTCCAGCATCATGTGGCTATACGACACCGTCGTGCCGACCGCGCTCGCGATCATGAAGAACAGCACGTTCGGATCGACCGGGCGGATCTCGCCGGCCTCGACCGCGTCGGCCAGCAGCGGAAACATCGCGTCGTGATACGGGCGCACGATCCGCTGCTGCAGGCAGTCGAGCCGCCCGCCCTCCTCGGTCGCTGCCGTCGAGAAGAACATGCCGATGTCCGGCTCCGCGAACTCGTGATCGACGCACAGCTCGATCGCGCGCCGCACGCGCTCGCGATGCGGCAATGACGACGTGCGCAGCGCGCGCAACGCGTCGAACAGCGGCTCGGCCAGGTCGACGATCTGCTCGACGACAGCCAGCCACAACGTCTCCTTCGCGCCGAAATGATGGGCGATCAGCGCCGCGTCGATGCCCAGCTCGCGCGCGACCTCGCGCACGCTCGTCGCGTCGTAGCCGCGCTTCGCGAACGTGCGGCGCGCGGCCCGCAATATCACGTCCGGTCCGACGGACGCCTCCGCCAGCGGCCGCCCGCGCGTACGCCGCTTCGACGGCGCGCGCTCAGTGACTTCAGCCACGTTTTCCTGCTCCCGTTGAATGAATCGAATGCCCGTGTCCGGGCCCCGGTTCGCGTCCGCGGAACCGGGTTGCCTGCCCGCTCCGTTGACACGCGAAGCCGGGAAGCGCTAGGATCATACCTTATTCATCACGTGATGATTTATTCATGACAACCCCTACTCGCATCGTGATCGTCGGCGGCGGCATCGCCGGATTGCAGCTCGCAACCCGCCTCGGCGAACGTCTCGGCTGTACCGGGCGCGCCCAGGTCACCGTGGTCGACCGCAGCCCGACCCATGTCTGGAAGCCGATGCTGCACACGATCGCGGCCGGTACGCGCGACGTGCAGCAACAGCAGGTGATCTTTCTCGCCCATGCGCGCGATCACGGCTACACGTACCAGCCCGGCGAATTGACGGGGCTCGATCGCGCGCGCCGTCGCGTGCAGCTCGGCGAGATTCGCTCGCAGGACGGCGAACGCGTGATCGACGCGCGCGAACTCGAATACGACGTGCTGATCCTCGCGCTCGGCAGCCAGGCCAACGATTTCGGCGTGCCGGGCGTGCGCGAGCACTGCTACTTCATCGACAGCCAGCGGCAGGCCGAAACCTTCAACGAAGCGCTGCGGATGCGCGTGTTCCGCAGCATCGCGCGCGACGAACCGTTTCGCGTCGCGATCGTCGGCGCGGGCGCGACGGGCGTGGAGCTGGCGGCGGAACTGAGCCGGCTGCTGGAAGTGGCGCAGGCGTATGGCGACGCGACGGTGCGCGAGCGGCTGCGGCTCACGCTGCTCGAAAGCGGCCCGCGCATCCTCGCCGCATTTCCGCCGCGGATTTCCGCGTCGGCGCAGCGACGGCTCGAGCAGATCGGCTTTCACGTGCTGACGTCCACGCGCGTGACGGCGGCCGATGCGAACGGCTTCCACTACGGCGACGGTTCGTTCGCCGAAGCGGATCTGATGGTGTGGGCGGCGGGTGTGAAGGCGCCCGATTTCATGCAGGCACTCGGCGGGCTCGACACGAACCGCGCGAACCAGATCCTGGTCGGGCCCACGCTGCAGGCCACGGCCGACGAGCACGTGTTCGCGATCGGCGATTGCGCGAGCCTGCAGCCCGACGGCCAGGAACGGCCGCTGCCGCCCACCGCGCAGGTGGCGACCCAGCAGGCCGAACATCTCGCGAAGCACCTGCCCGCATGGCTCGACGGCAAGCCGCTGCCGCCGTTCGCGTTCCACGATTTCGGCGCGCTCGTGTCGATCAGCGACTACGACGCGTTCGGCACGCTCGGCCAATTCGGGTTCTTTCGCGGCGGCTTCATCCAGGGGCGTTTCGCGCAATTCAGCCACCTGATGCTGTACCGGCGCCACCAGCAGGTGCTGCACGGATTCTCCAAGGCGACGCTGCTGTGGCTCGCCGAACGGATCAACGGCTGCGTGCAGCCGCGCATCCGCCTGTCGTGACGCCGCGTTTCGCGGCGTCGCCCAACGTTTCGAGGAAAGCAAAGATGAGCAACAGTGCAGTTGCCTGGCTCAGGACCGTCGCCGCGATCGGCAGCTTCGACATGCCGTCCGTTTCATGGGCGGCCCCGCGACGGCGCAGCATCACGCGCGATCGCCTGCCGTCGTGGGATGCGACGAGCCAGCCGTCGATCAGCGTGCTCGAGCGGCCCACGGCCGACACCGTGATGATTTCGTGGTGCGACGCGTGCACCGGCCATTACGGCTACCAGAAGTGGCGGTTGTTCACGACGCGCAAGCGCGGCGTCTGCGCGCTGTCGGGGCGGCCGATCGCGCGCGGCGACAGCGTCTACGCGCCGCAACTGCTCGGCTCGGCGCCGGGCAACGCCGCCGCGATGGTGCTGGCGGCGTGCATCGACGAGGCGTGTGCCGCTTAAACTGACGTCGCCTGACCGGCACCATAGGCCGGATCGCGGTTCTGCCGTTCCAGTTCCGCGTCGAGATGCGCGGCATGCGCTTGTGCTTCGGACTCCGACATCAGCTCGCCCTCCCACTTCGCGACCACCGCGCTGGCGATCGAATTGCCGACCGCATTGGTGGCCGAGCGCCCCATGTCGAGGAACGTGTCGACGCCGAGAATCAGCAGCAGCCCCGCTTCCGGGATGTCGAACTGGTGCAGTGTCGCCGCGATCACGACGAGCGATGCGCGCGGCACGCCGGCCATCCCCTTCGACGTCAGCATCAGGACCAGCAGCATCGTGACCTGCGTGCCGAGCGACAGGTGAATGTTGTACGCCTGCGCGATGAACAGCGACGCGAACGTGCAGTACATCATCGAGCCGTCGAGGTTGAACGAATAACCCATCGGCATCACGAAGCTCGAGATCTTGCGCTTCACGCCGAAGCGGTCGAGCGCGTCGAGGATCTTCGGATACGCGGCTTCGGAGCTCGCCGTCGCGAACGACAGCATGAACGCTTCCTTGATCAGCACCAGCAGCTTGAACACGCGCGGCCCGAGGAACAGCAGGCCGGCGATCACGAGCGTGCTCCACAGCAGGAACAGGCTCACGTAGAAGTCGCCCATGAACACCGCGAACTTCAACAACACCGACAGCCCGTTGACCGCAACGGTCGCGGCCATCGCCGCCAGCACCGCGAGCGGCGCGAGCTTCATCACGTAGCCGGTGATCTTCAGCATCACGTGCGCCAGCTGGTCGATCGCGGCGACGAGGATCTTGCCGCGCTCGCCGAGCGCCGACAGCGCGACGCCGAAGAACATCGAGAACACGACGATCTGCAGGATCTCGTTGTTCGCCATCGCCTCGGCGATCGACTTCGGCACCATGTGGCTGACGAAATCCTTCAGCGTGAACTTGGAGGTCGCGAGATGCGCGGATGCGCCGATATCCGGCAGCGGCAGGCCGAGGTTCTCGCCCGGGCGCAGCAGGTTCGCCATCAGCAGCCCGAGCAGCAGCGAGATCAGCGACGCGGTGACGAACCAGCCGAACGCCTTCACGAACACGCGTCCCACCGACGAAGCGTCGCCCATGTGCGCGATGCCGACGACGAGCGTCGAGAACACCAGCGGGCCGATCACCATCTTGATCAACCGCAGGAACACGTCGGACACGAGGGAGATGTAGCCGGCGATCTCGGTCGCGGACTGCTTGTCCGGAAACTGCGTATAGATCATGTAGCCGATGAAGATACCGGCCGCCATCGCGAGCAAGATCCAGACTGCCGCAGACATTCGTTTGTTCATAACGGAACTCGACGCACGGAGCAGGAATGAAAAAAAATGCGCGCGTCAGTGCCGTGCCACGGCGCGCATTGCGGGTCGGTCGGGCCCGGCATTCCGGGCCCCCGCCCCGCCCGATACTGCGGACGTCCGCGAACGGACGCGCTGTCGCTGCCCAGGCGCTCGCGCGATGGCGAACGCCGGGGCAACCGCTCAGCCTGGTGCAATCAGATCAAATCAAATCAGCTCAGGTCAGTAGCCGATCGCCGAACCGGCCGGGCGGCGCGGATCGTTGACGCCGTAGATGTAGCCGACGCGCACGTTGCCCGACACCGACGAATCGTTGCCGGAACTCTGATGGCTCACCGCCTCGGTGCCGGGCAGGCCGACCATGATCAGCTCGGCGGCGCCCCACGGCGTCTGCTCGACCATCTTGTAGCCCATGTTGCGCAGGATCGCGAGCGTGTCGGGCGACAGGCCGCGGGTCTCGTAATAGACCTGGTCCGGCAGCCATTGATGATGGATGCGCGGCGCACCGACCGCATCCTGCGGCGTCATCCCGTAGTCGATCACGTTCAGCACGGTCTGCAGCGTGATCGTGATGATGCGCGAGCCGCCCGGCGAGCCGACCACCATGAACACCTTGCCGTCCTTCTTCACGATCGTCGGCGCCATCGACGACAGCGGGCGCTTGCCCGGCGCGATCGAGTTGCGCGTGCCCTGCACGAGGCCGAACAGGTTCTGCGCGCCGACCTTGACCGTGAAGTCGTCCATCTCGTCGTTCAGGAAGAAACCCGTTCCCGGCGCGATCACCACGGCGCCGAAGCGGCCGTTGACGGTGTACGTGGTCGACACCGCGTTGCCGTCGCGGTCGATGATCGAGTAGTGGGTCGTCTCCGGCTTCTCGTGCACGCCGACACCGGGCTGCACGTCGATCGATGCCGTCGCCATGTCGCCGCTGATCTGCTTGCGGATCTCGGCCGCATACTGCTTGCTCGTCAGCTTCGCGACCGGATTGTCGATGAAGTTCGGGTCGCCCAGCAGCGTGTTGCGATCCTCGTACGCGTGGCGCATCGCCTCGGTCATGTAGTGGACCACCGACGCCGACTGGTAGCCGAACTTGCGCAGGTCATACCCTTCGAGCACGTTCAGCGTCTCGCACATCGTCACGCCGCCCGAGCTCGGCGGCGGCGCCGACACGAACTCGTAGCCGCGATACGTGCAGGTCAGCGGCGCCATGTCCTGCGCGCGATACGACGCGAAATCGGCCGCCGTGATCACCCCGCCGCCGCGCTTCGCCGCGGCTTCGACGATCTTCGGAATCTCGCCGTGATAGAACGCGTCGGGGCCCTGCTCCGCGATGCGCTCGAGCGTGCGGGCCAGGTCCTTCTGCACCAGGCGGTCGCCCGGCTGCAGCGGCGTGCCGTCCGGGCGCAGGAAGATGCGCGCGGCTTCCGGGTCCTTCCTGAAGCGCTCGATCGTCGTGTCGAGAATGTCCGTATCGCCGCGCGTCAGCACGAAGCCGTCGCTCGCGAGCCGGATCGCCGGCGCCATCACCTGCCTGCGCGTCAGCTTGCCGTACTTGCGCTGCGCGAGGTCGAGACCCGCGACCGTGCCCGGCACGCCGACCGCGCGATAGCCGTACAGGCTGTCGTCCGGAATGACGTTGCCGTTCGCATCGAGATACATGTTCGCCGACGCCGCGGCCGGCGCGGTCTCGCGGAAGTTGATGAAGCGGTCGCGGCCGTCGGCCAGGTGCAGGGTCATGAAGCCGCCGCCGCCGATGTTGCCGCAGCACGGATTGGTCACCGCTTGCGCGTAGCCGACCGCCACGGCGGCGTCCACCGCGTTGCCGCCTTCCTTGAGGATGTCGACGCCGATCTGCGACGCGAAGTGCTGCGACGACACGACCATGCCGTTCTTCGCTTCCACCGCGGGTTCCGAAGCGGCGAGCGCGCCTGCGCTGATGGCCGACAACAGGGTGAGTACGACGAGCCGCCTCATGACGGAATCCTCCAGACGAATGACCGGGCCATACCGGGATGCGCAACCGACCCGGAAGGCCGGACGACGCTGCTGATCCGGCATGTAATAAACCATACATTCCGGCGAGGCCGCGATCATAGCATCGGCATTTTCATGTCAAAACCTAGGGTAATTACTGAATTCCCGATGAATTTATGGAAAGGTTCCGATCGATAATGTTTAATACATTACATAATCAGCCGATTGACGACCCGAATGATGCGCCCCTCTAATCTGTGGCCTCACACGGTCCGCGGCGCGGCGATCGGCTAACATGCACGGCGTCGCCGGCAGACGCATGCCTGCCGTTTGTCATTCATTCAGATAAAAACAAGCCGGAGTGCCCGATGGGGACAAGCATCAGGGCGTTGCTGCTATCCCAGATGGATAGCTTCACGCCGTCGGAACAGAAGGTCGCGCACGCGCTGCTGGAGCGCTATCCGAGCCTCGGGCTCGGGCCGATCGCGAGCTTCGCGAAGCAAGCCGAAGTCAGCGACCCGACCGTGTTCCGCTTCGTCGTGCGCATCGGCTTCCCGAACTACTCGTCGTTCCAGCAGGCGCTGCACGACGAGATCGATACCGCGATGAATTCGCCGCTCGCGCGGATGGATGCGTTCCACTCGGAATCGGGGATGCGCGACAGCCATGCGGCGATCTTCCAGCGGCTCTCGCAATCGCTTGCCACCACGATCGAGGGACTCGACGCGGCGGCGTTCGACGAAGCGGTGACGCTGCTGGCCGATCCGGAAATCCGCGTGTTCTGCGGCGGCGGGCGTTATACCGCGCCGCTCGCATCGCTGTTTTCGTTCACGCTCGCGTATGCGCGCCCGCATGTGCAGTACGTCGAGCCGAACCTGAATCTCTCGTCGGTGTCGCTGACCGACATGGGGCCCGGCGACGTGCTGGTCATTTTCGATTTTCGCCGCTATCAGAAAGACAGCATCCGGTTCGCGCAGGCCGCGCACCAGCTCGGCGTGCGCGTGCTGCTGATCACCGACGAATGGCGCTCGCCGATCAGCGCGTTCGCCGAGATCGTGCTGCGGATCCAGGGGCGCCCGTTCGCGATGCTGCAGACCAACGTGCCGGCGCTGGCGCTCGCCGAAGCGCTGGTGATCGGCGTGACGAACCGGCTTCCTGAGCTCGCGCGGCAGCGGATGGAGAAGATCGAGCAGCTCAGTACGGGCGGCAGCGAGCAGGACGCAAATCAGCGGGATTTGCCCGAATGACGGTCGCGCGTCATTCGGGCGCGGACGTCAGCTCTCCACGTCCTCGAGACTGAACACTTCCGTCTTGTCGTTGTACGAAAAGACTTCGCCGTAACGCCCCCAGTCGATCACCGCATCGAGCGTTTCCTCGGCCGCCTCGTCCGACAGGAAATCCTCCAGCTCCTGCTCGAAACGCACGCGCGGCGCACGATGGCCCGGGCGCTCGTTCAGCACCTTCTTGATCCGCGCGGCGAGCGGCACGTGCTTCAGCAGGTGATCCGCGAACATCAGCTTGCGTTCCTGCGTGCCGAATTCCGCGAACACGCGCGCGGGCGGCGTCAGGAACACGTCGCCTTCGCGCACGTCGGCGAAACCGAGGTACTGCAGCACTTCGGCGATCGGAAACAGTTCGTCCACTTCCAGATGCAGCGTGCGCGCGATTTCCGGCATGTCCGCGCGGCCGTGGTACGGCGCCATCGCGAGCGTCTCGATCAGGCCGGCCATCAGGTTGGTCGACACGCGCGGCATCCAGCTGCCGAGCTCGAGCCCCTTCTTCGTCGCCTCGCCGGTCTGACGGGCCGTCATCTTCGCGTAGATGTCGTCGACCAGCTTGCGGAAATCCGGATCCAGCCGGTTGCGCGGATGCTTGAACGGCACCTTGATCTCGGCGATCACGCGGCCCGGGTTCGACGACAGCACG
>NZ_CAJPHA010000041.1:0-39057 GCF_905339895.1 Burkholderia sp. BCC1988 | reverse complement strand
CGCGTATACGCACTACCAGGCGCCGGACAGCCCGGCGGGCGTCGCCGATCGCGCCGATCACTACTGGCTCGGCGCGACCTACACGGCCACGCCGCAGTGGGCGGTGACGGGCGGCGGGTATTACGTGAAGGTCGGCGATGGCGGCGGCGACGCGTCGCACGATCCGTCGGGCCACGCGATCATGTACGTGCTCGGCACGACGTACAACCTGTCGAAGCGCACGTTCCTGTACGGCACCGTCGCGTACGTGCGCAACGGCGGGAATTCGAACTTCTCGCTGCTCGCGTCGCCGCGCGACGCGACGTCGGGCACGAGTCCGATGACGGGCGAGTCGCAGACGGGCGCGTATGTGGGGATGATGCATACGTTCTGAGCGGCGGATCCGCCGGTGCATCGGCTTCAGGGTTCGCGCGTCGTCACGCGCTGTCGTCACGGGCGCGCATGTTTCATCGGCGCGTGTGGTGGTTTCATGCAGTGGTCCTATGTTTCGCGCTTCGCAACCGAACTTTGGGTATCGATATTCACGCTGCGTCAAATGATTTATCCCGGCCATGTCGATCTTTTCCCCCGCTTTGGAAAGCACGCGCAGGTTGGGTATCGCCAGGCGTCCCGGCCGCTTCCAGTCGCCCCGGCGCGCCAGTTTTTTTCACCGCGGCCGTTTCGGTTCGGCCGGTCATCAGTCACTCTTCTCTCGGTAAGGTGATGTCATGAAAACCTCCAACAAGCAGCATGCCGGACTTGCCTCGTGGCGTCGGCGTACGCCGGCCATGATCGGAACGCTTGCCCTGTTCGGCATGATCGCAAGCGGCCCGGGTGCGGCGGCAGACTGGGTCTTTGCCGGGCAGGGTGTCGACAACACGCGTACCGCGCCGGACGAGCGCGTCATCGGCGTCGACAACGTCTCGCAGCTTGCGCCGCGCTGGACGCTGGATACCGACGGCAACGTGTCGGCCACGCCGACCGTCGCCAACGGCACCGTGTATGTGCCGGACTTCGGCGGCTCGCTGTGGGCGGTCGATGCCGCCAGCGGCAAGGTGAAGTGGAAGAAGAAGATCACCGAATACAGCGGTATCGACAACGATGCGTCGCGCACCAGCCCGGCCTACTGGGAAGGCACGCTGATCTTCGGGCAGGGCACCCAGGTTGCGAACAACCCGACCGGCGCGTTCGTGCTGGCAGCGAAGGCAGAGGATGGCGCGCCGCTGTGGCGGACCAAGGTGGATTCGGATCCGACCGCGATCATTACCCAGTCGCCGATCGTCGATCGCGGCGTGGTGTACGTCGGCCTCTCGTCGCGTGCCGAGGCGCTCAAGGACAAGCCGACCTATCGCGGCGCGGTGGTCGCCCTCGACGCCAGGACCGGCAAGATGCTGTGGAAGACCTATATGGTGCCGAAGGGATATACCGGCGGCTCGGTGTGGGGCAACACGGCGGCGGTCGATCATGAAACCGGCCTGCTCTACGTGACCACGGGCAACAACTTCTCGGTTCCGCCGGGTCACTGCCGTTACCCGACCCAGAAGAACTGCAAACCCGATACGCCTGCCAACATGATCGACAGCTTTGTCGCGCTCGACCTCAAGACCGGCAGGATCGTCTGGCATACCCGTACGTTGGCGGCCGACATGTCGACCAACTACGACCACGACGACGGCCCGGACTACGATTTCGGCTCGGGGCCCAACCTGTTCAAGGCGACCATCAACGGGAAGGAGAGGACGTTGGTGGGCGCAGGCGCGAAGAGCGGCGTGTACTGGGCGCTCGATCCCAAGACCGGCAAGGTGGTCTGGCAGACGCAGGTCGGCCCGGGCAGCCTGCTGGGCGGCATGCTGTGGGGGACGGCCGCCGACGGCAAGCGCATCTACGTTTCGATCGGCAACCTGGACGGCAAATCGATCGATGTCGACAACGGTCCGAACGGCCAGAAGACGACGAAGGGCGGCATCTGGGCGGCGGTCGACGCCGCCACCGGCAAGGTGCTGTGGCGCACGGCCGACCCGCAGGGCAAGATGGACACGGTGGCGATGTCGGCCGCAAACGGTGTCGTCTATGCCGGCTCGTTGGCCGGGACGGGCGCGAGCATGTATGCGCTCGATGCGGCGACGGGCGAGATCAAGTGGAGCTACGAGAACAACGGCGCGGTGGTGTCGGGCGCTGCCATCGTCGACGGGTCGGTGTACTGGGGGGCGGGCTACCACACCAAGGTGCTCGGTCTGCCGTACGACGGCACGAGTCACAAGCTCTATGCGTTCGGTCTTGCCGCCAAGCAATAAGCGCAACGCAGATACCGGCGTACGCGGATGACAGGTTGCTCGTGCGCCGGCGCAAGCCCGGCCAGGCGGATGAAGAGGCGCAACGCCGGACACCGGGGCGCGCGCTGCGCTCCGGACCCTGTTCCAGTCTTGCGGGAGAGACGATTTGGTTCTTCGACAAAATATCGGTCGTTGGCGGGAGGTGGCCTTCGAGGTCGCCGCATGGGATGGCGTAGGCGCGCAGGTCGACCTTTCCTGTGGCTGCATGTTTGCCCGCGAGGCGACGGGCGATGGCCCGACCGGCGGGTTACGCCATCTCGACCTCGCACTGTCGGGGGCACTCACCGGCTTGCGGCGCGAGGGCCGTTTTCGGGCCGCGCCGATGGAAACGCTGTGGATCAGCCATCCGCCCGCGGGCATCGCGGCGCGTGCCTTGTTGCTGGTCGGGCTCGGCGATCCGGCAAGCTGGACGATCGAAAGAACCGCGGATGCCGTCGCCACGGCCGCGCGGACGGCGATCCAGCAGGGTGTCGAAAGCGCGGCCTTTGCGCCGAGCATACTCGACGGCGGGCTGACGACCGCCGCCACCGAAGGCATGCCCCAAGCGATGGTGAAGGCCGTGCTGGCCGCGATCGACACCGGGTATCGGGTCGCGGAGCTGGGTCTTGCCGCGCCCCCCGCGCTGCGCCGCTGGGTGTTCGACGTCGGCGCGGCGCGCTTCGACGGCGCCGTCGAGCATTTCGGCAACGCGCTTGCAGCCGCACGGACCTGACCGACCCTGTCTGGTTGTCGCGTACGGCATCTCATCACGCCGCATCCGGACAAACCCCTCCTCATCGAAATTCGTCCCAAACCCCCGCCATACAAGCCGCTGCCCGTGCGTAGTGGTTTCCACCCATAGTCGCAAATAGTCAAGAACAGGTCGCCGGCGGTCGTCTTGCGGTGAATATGGCTCGTTACTTTTACTCCCACGATGCAGGCCGGGACGCACTCCGCGCACCGTCGGACATCGGTCCAACCGAAGGGGAGAAACCATGAAGTCGACAAAGATCGCCGCGTTCGTCGCGGCCGTGCTGGCGACCGGCGCGTTCGCGACCGCGGCGCAGGCCGAAACGGATGCCGCGACTTGCCGCAACGTACGCTTCGCGGATATCGGCTGGACCGACATCACGTCCACCACGGCGCTCGCGTCGACGGTGTTCGAAGGGCTCGGCTACAAGCCGACAACGACGATCGCATCGGTGCCGATCTCGTTCGCCGGCCTGAAGAGCAAGCAGCTGGACATCTCGCTCGGCTACTGGTGGCCGGTGCAGCAGAAGCAGCTCCAGCCGTTCCTCGACAGCAAGTCGATCAACGTGGTCGAACCGCCGAACCTGTCGGGCGCGAAGGCGACGCTCGCGGTGCCGAGCTACGAATACCAGGCCGGCCTGAAGACCTTCGAGGACATCGCGAAGCACCGCGCGGAGCTCGACGGCAAGATCTACGGGATCGAGCCGGGCAGCAGCGCGAACGCGACGATCCAGAAGATGATCGACACGAACCAGTACGGCCTCGGCGGCTTCAAGCTGGTCGAATCGAGCGAGGCGGGGATGCTCGTCACGGTCGAGCGCGCGATCCGCGACAAGAAGTGGGTCGTGTTTCTCGGCTGGGAACCGCATCCGATGAACATCCAGATCAGCATGAACTACCTGTCCGGCGGCGATGCGGCGTTCGGCCCGAACTACGGCGAAGCGCGCGTGTACACGCTGACGGCGCCCGACTTCATCTCGCGCTGCCCGAACGCGGGCAAGCTCGTCGAGAACCTGCGCTTCACGACGCAGCTGGAAAACCAGCTGATGCAGTCGGTGATGAACAAGACGAAGCCGGCCGACGCCGCGAAGGCGTACCTGAAGAAGAATCCGCAGGTGCTCGATGCCTGGCTCGCCGGCGTCAAGACGTTCGACGGCAAGGACGGCCTGCCTGCCGTGAAGGCCTATCTCGGCCTGTAACGGCCCGCGTGCGCCGCGAGCGTGCGGCGCGCAGCGAAAAATCATCTGCAGTACGACGGAAATCGAGCGACACGAACCGAAGCAAACGAGGGCACTCAGCATGAACCACGAAGTCATCATCACCTGCGCGGTCACCGGTGCGGGCGATACGGTCGGCAAACATCCGGCGATTCCGGTCACGCCGAAGGAAATCGCGGCCGCCGCGATCGAGGCCGCGAAGGCCGGCGCGACGGTGGCGCACTGCCACGTGCGCGATCCGCAGACGGGCCGCGGCAGCCGCGACCCGAACCTGTACCGCGAAGTGGTCGACCGGATTCGCTCGGCGGACGTCGACGTGATCATCAACCTGACGGCCGGCATGGGCGGCGATCTGGAGATCGGCCCGGGCGAAGACCCGATGCGCTTCGGCAAGGGCACCGATCTCGTCGGCGGCCTCACGCGTCTCGCGCACGTCGAGGAACTGCTGCCGGAAATCTGCACGCTCGACTGCGGCACGCTGAATTTCGGCGACGGCGACTACATCTACGTGTCGACGCCCGCGCAACTGCGCGCCGGCGCCAAGCGCATCCAGGAACTCGGCGTGAAGCCGGAACTGGAAATCTTCGATACGGGCCATCTGTGGTTCGCGAAGCAATTGCTGAAGGAAGGACTCCTTGACGATCCGCCGCTGTTCCAGCTGTGCCTCGGCATTCCGTGGGGCGCGCCGGCCGACACCGGCACGATGAAGGCGATGGTCGACAACCTGCCGCCGGGCGCGCACTGGGCCGGCTTCGGGATCGGCCGCATGCAGATGCCGATGGTCGCGCAGGCGATGCTGCTCGGCGGCCACGTGCGCGTGGGCCTCGAAGACAACATCTGGCTCGATCGCGGCGTGCACGCGACCAACGGCACGCTCGTCGAGCGTGCGCGGGAAATCGTCGAACGGCTCGGCGGCCGCGTGCTGACGCCGGCCGAAGGGCGTCGCAAGCTCGGCCTGCCGGCGCGTGGCGAGCGCCTGCTCGAACGCCGCGCGGTGGCCGAGTTCGCGTGAGTTTCAACGCTGATTCCGCTTCAATGCGGCGGCGCGCACGGGTGCGCCGCCGTCCGATTCTCCTCGATTTGAAGGATGTGTTGACATGGCAGTGAAGACCGACATCAAGACGTTCGCCGCGATCGGCACCGGCGTGATCGGCAGCGGATGGATTTGCCGTGCGCTCGCGCACGGTCTGGACGTGGTCGTGTGGGATCCCGCGCCGGACGCGGAAGCGCGCTTGCGCGCGAGCGTCGCGAATGCATGGCCCGCGCTCGAGCGCGTCGGCCTCGCGCCGGGCGCCGATCCCGCGCGGCTGCGCTTCGAGTCGACGATCGAGGCCTGCGTCGCCGACGCGGACTTCATCCAGGAAAGCGCGCCCGAGCGCGAGGCGCTGAAGCTCGAACTGCACGAACAGATCAGCCGCGCGGCGAAGCCCGACGCGATCATCGCATCGTCGACGTCGGGGCTGCTGCCGACCGACTTCTATGCGCGGGCGACGCATCCGGAGCGCTGCGTGGTCGGTCATCCGTTCAATCCGGTCTACCTGCTGCCGCTCGTCGAGGTGCTCGGCGGCGCGCGCACTTCGCCGGAAGCGGTCGAGGCGGCGATGGAGATCTATCGCAAGCTCGGCATGCGGCCGCTGCACGTGCGCAAGGAAGTGCCGGGCTTCATCGCGGACCGGCTGCTCGAAGCGCTGTGGCGCGAGGCGCTGCATCTCGTCAACGAGGGCGTCGCGACGACCGGCGAGATCGACGATGCGATCCGCTTCGGCGCGGGCATCCGCTGGTCGTTCATGGGCACGTTCCTGACGTACACGCTGGCCGGCGGCGACGCGGGCATGCGACACTTCATGCAGCAGTTCGGCCCCGCGCTCGAACTGCCATGGACGAAGCTGGTCGCGCCGAAGCTGACCGATGCACTGATCGACAGCGTCGTCGAAGGCACGAGCGAGCAGCAGGGCACGCGCAGCATCAAGGAACTCGAGCGCTATCGCGACGAGTGCATCACCGAGGTGCTGAAGGCGATCGCCGCGGTGAAGGCGCGGCACGGAATGCGATTCGAGGACTGAACGAACATGACAGGCGATACCCCGCTGACGATCTACCGCGACGTCGTGCGGCCCGAATGGGTCGACTACAACGGCCATCTGCGCGACGCGTTCTATCTGCTGATTTTCAGCTTCGCGACCGATGCGCTGCTGGACCGCATCGGTCTCGACGACGCCGCGCGTCGCGAGCGGGGCCGCTCGGTCTACACGCTCGAAGCGCACGTGAACTATCTGCAGGAGATCAAGGAGGGCACGCGCGTGCGCGTCGATGCGCGCGTGCTCGCGCACGACGCGAAGCGGCTGCACCTGTATCTCGAACTGTTCGCCGACGGGCACGACGGCGCGGTGTCGGCGAGCGAGCAGATGCTGCTGCACGTCGACACGCGCGACGGCGCGAAATCGGCGCCGTTCGACGACGACGTCGCCGCGCGCGTGGCCGAACTGCATGCGCTGCAGCGCGATTGCGCGGCCCCTGCGTATGCGGGCCGCGTGATCGGACTGCCGCCGCGCCGCTAGCGTCGACGTTCAACCCTGGACCGCGGAGCGCACACGATGCTCGAACCGGAAATCGCGGCGTTCGTCGCGGCCGTCGACGCGTGGTATCCGGCCGACGCAGCGGCGCGCTCGCCCGACGAGCAACGCCGCGTCTACGATCGCTTCGCGGCCGCATGGACGCCTGCCGAACTGCCGGCCGGCATCGTCCGGCACGATGCGGTGTGGCATGCGCCGGACGGACGCGCGATCGCGCTGCGGCGCTATGCGCCCGCGCACGGTGAGCCGCGCGGCACCGTGCTGTTCTTTCATGGCGGCGGCTTCGTCGTCGGCTCGCTCGACAGTCATGCGTTGATCACCGCGCAACTGGCGGCCGACACGGGGCTGGCCGTGATCGCGGTCGACTACCGGCTCGCGCCCGAGCATTGCGCGCCGGCCGCGCTCGACGATTGCCTGGCCGTCACGCGCGCCGCGCGCGACGCAGCGCACTGGCCGTTCGACGCGTGCGCGCGACCGCTGACGCTCGCCGGCGACAGTGCCGGCGGCAACCTCGCGGCCGCCGTCGCGACCGCGCTGCGCGATGCGGGCGAAGGCGGCATCGACGGGATCGCGCTCGTCTATCCGATGCTCGGCTTCGAACCGCAATCGCCGGCGCGCGAAACCGAGGCACACGCGCCGATGCTGACGCTCGACGACGTCCATCGCTATCGCGCGTTGTACTGGGGCAGTGAACGCGACGATGCACCGGGCGATGACGATCCGCTGCTGCGCGCGTCGGTGCCGCTCGCGGCGGCGCGTTTCGACGGGCTGCCGCCCGTGCTCGCGATCGGCGCGGAACACGATCCGCTGCGCGACGATGCGCGCGTCTATGTCGAACACATTGTTGCGGCCGGCGGCGCCGCGCGTTACTGGATGGGAGAGGGGCTGGTGCACGGCTGCTGGCGCGCGCTCGGAACGAGCCCGCAGGCGGCGCGGATGCACCGGATGATCGGCGGGTTTCTGCTCGCACCACACGCGTAGCGGGCGTTTTCCGGGAGGCAACGATGCAGGCAGCGCAACACCGTATCGAGGACTGGCGGACCTTTTCCGCCGACGCGGCCATTGCGGCGGCGACGATCGGCGAGGGTGCGGTGAACGTCGAGTGGAGCGACACGCGACGATCGCCGTTTCACTTCGACTGGTTGCGCGACAACTGCGCGTGCTCCGCGTGCGTGCATGCGCTCACGCGCGAACAGGTGTTCGAGATCGCCGATGCGCGCGAGGATCTGTCGGCGCTCGTCGTGCATGTCGAAACCGACGGCGCGCTGCACGTCGAGTGGAACGACGGGCATCGCAGCGCCTGGTCGCCGGGATGGTTGCGCGCGCATGCTTACGACGATGCGTCCCGCGCGGAACGTCAGGCCGCGCACGGGCGGCACGTGTGGACCGGCGACGATGCGACGGCGATCGGCGTGTTCGCGTGGCGTGACGTGATGGAGGACGACGGCGCGTTGCTTGCCTGGCTCGCCGCATTGCAGCGCACCGGGCTGACGCTCGTCGAGGGCGTGCCGGCCGAACCCGGCCGGGTCGACCGGATCGCGCGGCGCGTCGGCCTGATCCGCGAAAGCAATTTCGGTGTGCTGTTCGATGTCGAATCGAAGCCGCGGCCGGACAGCAATGCCTATACGTCGCTGAACCTGCCGCCGCACACCGACCTGCCGACGCGTGAATTGCAGCCGGGCGTGCAGTTCCTGCACTGCCTCGCGAACGACGCAACGGGCGGAGACAGCGTGTTTCTCGACGGCTTCGCGCTCGCGGATGCGCTGCGGCACGAATATCCGGACGATTTCACGCAACTTGCGTCGACACCGTTCGAGTTCTGGAACAAGAGTGCGAACAGCGACTACCGCTGTTCGGCGCCGGTGATCGGGCTCGATGCGCGCGGCAACGTGACCGAGGTGCGCGTCGCGAACTTCCTGCGCGGGCCGCTCGATGCGCCGGCCGGCGCGGTCGCGGCCGTCTACCGCGCGTACCGGCGGTTTCTCGCGCTCGCGCGCGAGCCGCGTTTCCGTGTACAGCGCCGGCTGCGGGCGGGCGACATGTGGGCGTTCGACAACCGGCGCGTGCTGCATGCGCGCACCGAGTTCGATCCGTCGACGGGCCGCCGGCATCTGCAGGGCTGCTACGTCGATCGCGACGAACTGCTGTCGCGCTGGCGTGTGCTGTCGCGTGCGTTGCCCGCGGCTGCCGCCGGGCGCTGATCGGCGCATTCGACTTCCGCAGTCGGCTGCCGTATTCGACTGCGTTACGCATACCTCGCCGGGGAAAAAGCGCCCGGACGCAAGGCGCCCGGGCGAAGCCACCCGCTGCCGGGCGGCGGAGGTATGCGTTTCACAAAAGAAGACGAGCCCGCATGAGGGGCTCGTCCGGATACAGCGTCTTCATCGCGCGATGCGCGGTGCGCCCGCCGGGGGCGCGTCGGCTTACTGGCCGAAGAAGACCGAGTCGCGTGCGTTCGACGACGCTGCGGCAGCCGGGGCGCCCGAGTGGACGACCGGAGCCGGTTGCGCGCCGTAGCCGCTGGCGTCGGCACCATGAACGCGCGCTTCCGCCGACTGGATGTCGTTCGGGTAGTACGGGCTCGACACGCCCGGCTTGTAGCCGGCTTGTTCGAGCTGAACCAGTTCGTTGCGGACTTGCGCGCGGGTCACGGTGCTTTGTGCGAAAGCGCCGAACGAAGCGGACAGGGCGACAGCGGCAACAACTGCGGAAACGAGCGATTTCATGATGACCTCCGGTGTTTTATTGGGTTCGCTTGCGACACCATGTCTGCAGCGATTGACTAAATCTTAGTCACCGGGTCGTTCAGGGTAAACGCTGGTTTTGACGATAGATTGTTTCCAGGGCGGTAACAGTGGGACGCCGGGTCAGGCTTTCATCCTGCTTTCGTTTCTGTAAGTGTAATAAGTATGAAGAATGTTGAGGCGACGCGCGCGGGATTCAGCGCACCTCGGCAGCCGCGTCGAACGGCTTGGCGGGCGGACGGCCGGCGGGCGCGCCCGAACTCAGGAAACGCACGCCCGTCGCGGCTTCGGAAGCCTCCCACAGCAGTGCCGCGAGGGCCGCGTCGCGTGCCGCGCGCGGCACGCTCGCCGGTGCCGGCAGGCCGCGCGACTCGAGCCAGCCGGACGGCCCGATGTACGAGCCCCCGGCGAGGTCGGGCGACGTCGCCGCATGAATCGCGGGCAACGCACCCTGCTCGGCCGGTTGCGCGAGATAACGGTTCGCCGCGCGCATCAGCGCGGCGCGCGTGGGCGAACTGTCCATCGCGGGGCCCGCGAACTGCAGGTTGGTTGCCGCGTAGCCGGGATGCGCGGCGACGCTGATTCCCGCGAACCCCGCGCGCTGGAAGCGGCGCTGCAACTCGAGCGCGAACACCAGGTTCGCGAGTTTGCTGTCGCAGTAGGCGAGATAACGGTTGTAACGGTGCTCGGCGCGCAGGTCGTCGACCCGGATCCGGCCGCCGCGGTTGAAGCCGCTCGACATCGTCACGACGCGCGCGCGCCGGGCGGCGCGCAGCGCGGGCAGCAGATGGCCGGTCAGCGCGAAATGGCCGAGGTGGTTGGTGCCGAACTGCATCTCGAAGCCGTCGTGCGTGTGTCGCAGCGGCAGGAACATCACGCCGGCGTTGTTGCAGAGGATGTCGACGCGGCCGTGGCGGTCGGCGACACCGGCGGCGAAGCGCTGGATCGACGCGAGATCGGCGAGGTCGAGCGGATCGACTTCGACCCGTGCGGCGGGATGGAGCCGGCGAATCGCGGCGGCGGCCTGCGCGGCGCGCGCGGCATCGCGGCAGCCCATCACGACCGTCGCGCCCTTGGCGGCCAGCGTTTCCGCGATGTGCCAGCCGAGGCCGCTGTTGGCGCCGGTCACGACCGCGACCTTGCCGCCTTGCGCCGGGACGTGGCGCGCGCTCCATGCATGCATGTCTGCCTCCATCGGCGTGGCGGTGCGCCACGACGCGCAATCGTTACATTGAGTGGTGTAACGATAGTCCGCGCGGGCGGGACAGACAAGCGGGGGAATTAGACCGGCGCTTCTAGGGCGCGCAAGCGCATCACGCCGCGGGCCCCGGCACGGGTGGCCGGTGTGGGCGTTACCGGCTGCCGGCCAACGCGAGCACTTCGGCGGCGGAGATCATCGCCGCCGCATTCGCGGGTGCCGGGCGCTCGGCCGGGCGGAACACTTCGTCGCCGCGCTGGATGACCTGGCGCGACAGCGCGCAGGTACCGGTGCGCTGCGCGAAGCGGCGGCGCCAGCGCTGTTCGCCGTAGTGACAGCGGCCGGGTTCGACCCAGCGGACGACGAGCAGCGTATCGGAGCGTTCCAGAATTTCGACGTGGACGTCGGCGGGATCGAGCACAGGCAGGGATTTGGAGGCCTTCATTTGCCGTTTCCTAAAGCTCGTGCGGTTTCGGCCGTGGCAGTGGATGTCACTACCCGAGGGCGAATCCGTAGCGGTTTCCATGAGTGGTGCGCTAAATGTAAGCGTCTGTGACCGGAAAAAACATCCTGTCTGGCTCAAATTACCTTTTGCCGAATCAGAAACAATCGACGCGCATTTTCGTGAAAAAGCCAACGACAAAAGCGCCCCGGACGCGCACGCCCGGGGCGGAAAATCGGCCCGCGCCCCCGTGTCTGCTCGCTCAGTCACGTGGACACCGCGGGGGACGGAGACGCCCGTCAGGGATCGGAGACGGGCGGGGTGCGGCGTCCGGGGAAGCGCGGTCCGGCAACACCATGATCGCGCGCGCCTGCCGTTGACACCCTGACGGGAGCATGACTTTTTTGTCAGTTTCGCGGTGCCGACGGCGCGACTCCGGTGCCCCGGGGTCGCGAAAACGCCCACCGGTATTGGCTTTGCGCGATACGCGGCCGATCGGCGGAACCTGAAAAATACGGTAATCGAAGCCCGCCGCAGCGCTTTCCGCCCGATTCTCCCGCTCGGGAAAATACTGAATCACGCGAACGTGACAAATCCGGAATCTGTTCCTATGATTGGTTGGACCTTTAGTCCTTTGTGCCAATCAGCCGGCCCGGCCGGCTTCTTCGGGAGAGGTGCTCATGAGATTGCAGGGCAAGCGCGCACTGGTGACGGCGGCCGGGCAGGGTATCGGCCGCGCGACCGCGCTGCGGTTCGCAAGCGAGGGTGCCGACGTGCTGGCGACCGACATCAACGAAGCCGCGCTCGCGCAACTCGCGGCCGACGCCGAACGCGCGGGCGGCCGGCTGGCCACGCGGCGGCTCGACGTGACCGATGCGGGCGACGTTGCCGCACTCGCCGCGCAGGAGCGCGCGTTCGACGTGCTGTTCAACTGCGCGGGCTTCGTTCACCACGGCTCGATCCTCGACTGCGACGACGCCGCGTGGGCGTTCTCGCTGAACCTGAACGTCACGTCGATGTACCGGCTGATCCGCGCGCTGCTGCCGGCGATGCTGGCAGCAGGCGGCGCGTCGATCGTCAACATGGCGTCGGCCGCGTCGAGCGTGAAGGGCGTGCCGAACCGCTTCGTCTACGGCACGACCAAGGCGGCCGTGATCGGCCTGACCAAGTCGGTGGCCGCCGATTTCGTCGAGCAGCGCATCCGCTGCAACGCGATCTGCCCGGGCACGATCGAGTCGCCGTCGCTGGAGCAGCGGATCGCCGAGCAGGCGCGCACGCGCCAGGTGTCGACCGACACCGTGCGCCAGGCGTTCGTCGCGCGTCAGCCGATGGGCCGTATCGGCACCGCGGACGAAGTGGCCGCGCTCGCGCTGTATCTCGCGTCCGACGAAGCGTCGTTCACGACCGGCGCGATTCACCTGATCGATGGCGGCTGGTCGAACTGACCGCGTCTAGCCGATCGCGCCCTTCCACTCACTTTCCATTTCCGCCCACACCACATGAAACTGCTGAGATTTGGCGACAAACACCATGAAAAGCCGGGCCTGCTCGATCCGCAGGGCAGGATCCGCGACCTGTCGGGCGTGATCGACGACGTCGCCGGCGACGCGCTCGCACCCGCGTCGCTCGCGCGGCTGCGCGAGCTCGACCCGGCGTCGCTGCCGCTCGTCGAAGGCGCGCCGCGGCTCGGCGCGTGCGTCGGCCGCGTCGGCAAGTTCATCTGCATCGGGCTCAACTATTCCGACCACGCGGCCGAATCGGGGATGGACGTCCCGAAGGAGCCGGTCGTGTTCGGCAAGTGGACGAGCGCGATCTCGGGGCCGAACGACGACGTCGAGATCCCGCGCGGCTCGGAGAAGACCGACTGGGAAGTCGAGCTGGGCGTCGTGATCGGCCGGGGCGGCCGCTATATCGACGAAGCCGACGCGCTGTCGCACGTCGCCGGCTACTGCGTGGTGAACGACGTGTCGGAGCGCGAGTACCAGCTCGAACGCGGCGGCACGTGGGACAAGGGCAAGGGCAACGATACGTTCGGGCCGCTCGGCCCGTGGCTCGTGACGGCCGACGAAGTGCCCGATCCGCACGCGCTGCGGCTGTGGCTGGAAGTGGACGGCCACCGCTACCAGAACGGCACGACCGCGACGATGGTGTTCCGCGTGCCGCACCTGATCAGCTACCTGAGCCGCTTCATGAGCCTGCAGCCGGGCGACGTGATCTCGACCGGCACGCCGCCGGGCGTGGGCCTCGGGCAGAAGCCGCCCGTCTATCTGCGCGCCGGGCAGGTGATCACGCTCGGCATCGACGGGCTCGGCGAGCAGCGCCAGCGCACCGTGCAGGCCTGAAACCCTTTCCCGGACGGTTCGTTATGCCTATCATTCGATCGATGCGCGTCCTCGACGTGCGCTTCCCGACCTCGCGCCAGCTCGACGGTTCCGATGCGATGAATCCGGACCCCGATTATTCGGCTGCGTACGTCGTGCTCGAAACCGACCGCGACGGGCTCGAAGGCCACGGGCTCACGTTCACCATCGGGCGCGGCAACGAAATCTGCTGCGCGGCGATCGACGCGATGCGTCACCTCGTCGTCGGCCTCGACCTCGACTGGATCCGCGAGGACATGGGCCGCTTCTGGCGGCACGTGACCTCGGACAGCCAGTTGCGCTGGATCGGCCCCGACAAGGGCGCGATTCATCTGGCGACGGGCGCCGTCGTGAACGCGGTGTGGGATTTGTGGGCGAAGGCCGTCGGCAAATCGCTGTGGCGGCTCGTCGCCGACATGAGCCCCGAGGAGATCGTGCGCGCGATCGACTTCCGCTACCTGACCGACTGCCTGACGCCGGACGAAGCGCTCGACCTGCTGCGACGGCAGGCGCCGGGCAAGGCGGCACGGATCGCGACGCTCGAGCGCGAAGGCTACCCGTGCTACACGACGTCGGCCGGCTGGCTCGGCTACAGCGACGACAAGCTGCGCCGGTTGTGTCACGAAGCGGTAGACGCCGGGTTCGATTACGTGAAGCTGAAGGTCGGCGCGAACCTGGAGGACGACATCCGCCGCGTGACGATCGCGCGCGAGGTGATCGGCCCGGACCGCAAGCTGATGATCGACGCGAACCAGGTGTGGGAAGTCGACGAGGCGATCGACTGGGTGCGCGAGCTGGCGTTCGCGAAACCGTGGTTCATCGAGGAGCCGACGAGCCCCGACGACGTCGAAGGGCACCGCAAGATCCGCGAGGCGATCGCCCCGGTGCAGGTCGCGACCGGCGAGATGTGCCAGAACCGCGTGATGTTCAAGCAGTTCATCGCGCGCGGCGCGATCGACGTCGTGCAGATCGACGCGTGCCGGCTCGGCGGCGTGAACGAGATTCTCGCGGTGATGCTGCTGGCCGCGAAGTACGGGTTGCCGGTGTGTCCGCATGCGGGCGGCGTCGGGCTGTGCGAATACGTGCAGCATCTGTCGATGATCGACTACGTGTGCATTGCCGGCACGAAGGAAGGGCGCGTGACCGAATACGTCGATCACCTGCACGAGCATTTCGTCGAGCCCTGTGTCGTGCGCGGCGCGGCGTACATGCCGCCGACGGCACCCGGGTTCTCGATCGAGATGAAGCCGGCATCGCTCGAGCAGTACCGGTTCCGCGGCTGAAGCACGCAGCACGCAGCACGACGGCGCACGATGACCCGCGCAAGGCCTGCGCGCGGCGACAACATGAACGACGGAGACGCGAAGTGGATTTGAATCTGCAAGACAAGGTCGTGATCGTGACCGGCGGCGCGTCGGGCATCGGCGCCGCGATCTCGATGCGGCTTGCCGACGAAGGCGCGATTCCGGTGGTGTTCGCGCGCCACGCGCCGGACGACGGCTTCTGGCGCGCGCTCGCGCAGAAGCAGCCGCGCGCCGCGTGCGTGTCCGTCGAGCTGCAGGACGACGCGCAATGCCGCGACGCAGTCGCGCAGACTATCGCGCGCTTCGGCCGCATCGACGGCCTCGTCAACAACGCGGGCATCAACGACGGCGTCGGGCTCGATGCCGGGCGCGACGCGTTCGTCGCATCGCTCGAACGCAACCTGATCCACTACTACGTGATGGCGCATTACTGCGTGCCGCACCTGAAGGCGACGCGCGGCGCGATCGTCAACATCTCGTCGAAGACGGCCGTCACCGGCCAGGGCAACACGAGCGGCTATTGCGCATCGAAGGGCGCGCAGCTCGCGCTCACGCGCGAATGGGCGGTCGCACTGCGCGACGACGGCGTGCGCGTGAACGCGGTGATCCCGGCCGAGGTGATGACGCCGCTTTACCAGAACTGGATCGCCGGTTTCGACGACCCGGAAGCGAAGCTCGCGGAAATCGCCGGCAAGGTGCCGCTCGGCAAGCGCTTCACGACCGCCGACGAGATTGCCGACACGGCCGTGTTCCTGCTGTCGGCGCGCGCATCGCACACGACGGGCCAGTGGCTGTTCGTCGATGGCGGTTATACGCATCTCGATCGCGCGATCGGCTGAGGGCGGCGAGCCATGCAACCCGATCCGAACCCGACGACCCTCGCGCCCGCGGCGCTGATCGAGCTGACCGGCGTCAGCAAGCGCTTTCCGGGCGTGCTGGCGCTCGACGATTGCCGCTTCGACCTGCGCGCCGGCGAAGTGCATGCGCTGATGGGCGAGAACGGCGCGGGCAAGTCGACGCTGATGAAGATTCTCGCCGGCGTGTACCAGAAGGACGAAGGCGAGATCCGGATCGACGGCCGCGCGGTGGACATCGACGATCCGCGCGCCGCGCAGGCGCTCGGGATCGGCATCATCCATCAGGAACTGAACCTGATGAACCACCTGAGCGTCGCGCAGAACATCTTCATCGGCCGCGAGCCGCGCGGCCGCTTCGGCATGTTCGTCGACGAAGAGAAGCTCAACCGCGACGCGGCCGCGATCTTCGCGCGGATGCGGCTCGATCTCGATCCGCGCACACCGGTCGGCCGGCTGACGGTCGCGAAGCAGCAGATGGTCGAGATCGCGAAGGCGCTGTCGTTCGACTCGCGCGTGCTGATCATGGATGAACCGACCGCCGCGCTGAACAACGCGGAAATCGCCGAGCTGTTCCGCATCATCGGCGACCTGCGCGCGCACGGCGTCGGCATCGTCTACATCTCGCACAAGATGGACGAGCTGCGCCAGATCGCCGATCGCGTGACGGTGATGCGCGACGGCAAGTACGTCGCGACCGTGCCGATGGCGGATACGTCGATGGAAGCGATCATCGCGATGATGGTCGGCCGCCAGCTCGATGCGACGTTCCGCCCGCCGCCCGATACGTCGGCCAACGCGGTCGCGCTCGAAGTGCGCGGGCTGTCGCGCGGCCGCGCGATCCGCGACGTCGGCTTCACGCTGCGGCGCGGCGAGATCCTCGGCTTTGCCGGGCTGATGGGCGCGGGCCGCACCGAGGTCGCGCGCGCGGTGTTCGGCGCGGACCCGGTCGACGCGGGCGAGATCCGCGTGCACGGCAAGACCGTGACGATCCGCACGCCGGCCGACGCGGTCAGGCACGGGATCGGTTATCTCTCGGAGGACCGCAAGCACTTCGGGCTCGCGGTCGGGATGGACGTGCAGAACAACATCGCGCTGTCGAGCATGCGGCGTTTCGTGCGCCGCGGCCTGTTCCTCGATGCGCGCGGGATGCGCGACACCGCGCAGTCGTACGTGCGCCAGCTCGCGATCCGCACGCCGTCCGTCGCGCAGCCGGCGCGGCTCCTGTCGGGCGGCAACCAGCAGAAGATCGTGATCGCGAAGTGGCTGCTGCGCGACTGCGACATCCTGTTCTTCGACGAGCCGACCCGCGGCATCGACGTCGGCGCGAAAAGCGAGATCTACAAGCTGCTCGACGCGCTCGCCGCCGACGGCAAGGCGATCGTGATGATCTCGTCGGAGCTGCCCGAGGTGCTGCGCATGAGCCACCGGATCCTCGTGATGTGCGAAGGGCGCGTGACCGGCGAATTGCGCGCGGCCGACGCCACGCAGGAAAAGATCATGCAGCTCGCGACGCAGCGCGAGTCGACCGTATTGTCCTGATTCCGACGCTTACCCGATCATGTCCAACGATACGCATCCCGTTCCGCCTCTTGCCACCGGCGACACGCCGGCCGGCGCAGCGGGCCTCCGTGCCCGCTTCTTCAACCCGGCCGCGCGGCAGAAGCTGCTCGCGTTCGCGAGCCTCGTGCTGCTGATCGTGTTCTTCAGCTTCGCGTCGCCGAACTTCCTCGAAGTCGACAACCTCGTGACGATCCTGCAGGCCACCGCCGTGAACGGTGTGCTGGCCGTCGCGTGCACCTACGTGATCATCACGTCGGGCATCGACCTGTCGGTCGGCACGCTGATGACCTTCTGCGCGGTGATGGCCGGCGTCGTGCTGACGAAGTGGGGCATGCCGCTGCCGCTCGGGATCCTGGCCGCGCTATCGTTCGGCGCGCTGTCGGGCAGCGTGTCGGGCTTCGTGATCGCGAAGATGAAGGTGCCGCCGTTCATCGCGACGCTCGGCATGATGATGCTGCTCAAGGGGCTGTCGCTCGTGATCTCGGGCACGCGGCCGATCTACTTCAACGACACGCCGGGCTTCACGTCGATCGCGCAGGATTCGCTGATCGGCAGCCTGATTCCCGCGCTGCCGATCCCGAACGCGGTGCTGATCCTGTTCCTCGTCGCGGTCGGCGCGTCGATCGTGCTGAACCGGACGATCTTCGGCCGCTACACGTTCGCGCTCGGCAGCAACGAGGAAGCGCTGCGGCTGTCCGGCGTGAATGTCGATGCGTGGAAGATCGCCGTCTACACGTTCAGCGGCGCCGTGTGCGGGATCGCAGGACTCCTGATCGCGTCGCGGCTGAATTCCGCGCAGCCCGCGCTCGGGCAGGGCTACGAGCTCGACGCGATCGCGGCCGTCGTGATCGGCGGCACGTCGCTGTCGGGCGGCGCGGGCAGCATCGTCGGCACCATCATCGGCGCGTTCATCATGAGCGTGCTGACCAACGGCCTGCGCATCATGTCGGTCGCGCAGGAATGGCAGACGGTCGTGACGGGCGTGATCATCATCCTCGCCGTCTACGTGGACATCCTGCGCCGGCGCCGCCGCTGACGCATGCGCGCACGAACCCGAACACGAACACACATGCGCTTCACCGCCGGCCGGGCCGGCATTTCAGTCGATACCAACCAAGGAGACGCGAAGTGATCAGGAGCAAGGTGTTGAACGCGATCGTCGGGCTGACGTTCGCCGTCGGCGTGACGGCCGGTGCGCAGGCGCAGGAATCCTACATCCCGCTGATCTCGAAGGGCTTCCAGCATCAGTTCTGGCAGGCCGTGAAGGCGGGCGCGATGCAGGCCGCGAAGGACTACAAGGTGAGGGTGACGTTCGAAGGCCCCGAAACCGAGGCGATGGTCGACAAGCAGATCGACATGCTGTCCGCCGCGATCGCGAAGAAGCCGGCCGCGCTCGGCTTCGCGGCGCTCGACAGCAAGGCCGCGCTGCCGCTCCTGAAGAAGGCGCAGGCCGAGAAGATTCCGGTGATCGCGTTCGACTCGGGCGTCGACAGCGACATCCCGGTGACGACCGCCGCGACCAACAACAAGGCCGCCGCCGCGCTCGCCGCCGACAAGCTCGCCGCGCTGATCGGCGACGAAGGCGAGGTGGCCGTGGTCGCGCACGACCAGACGAGCCGCACGGGCATCGACCGCCGCGACGGCTTTCTCGAACGGATGAAGTCCGCGCACCCGAAGGTGCAGGTCGTGACCGTGCAGTATGGCGAGGGCGATCAGCTGAAGTCCACCGAAGTAACGAAGTCGATCCTGCAGGCGTATCCGAAGCTCAAGGGCCTGTTCGGCACCAACGAAGGCTCGGCGATCGGCGTGGTGAACGGCGTGCGCGAGATGAAGCGCAAGGTCGTGATCATCGGCTACGATTCGGGCAAGCAGCAGAAGGACGCGATCCGCAGCGGGCTGATGGCCGGCGCGATCACGCAGAACCCGGTCGGGATCGGCTACAAGACGGTCGAGGCGGCCGTGAAGTCGGTCAAGGGCGAGAAGCTGCCGAAGGTCATCGATACCGGTTTCTACTGGTACGACAAGACCAATATCGACGACCCGAAAATCACGGCGGTGCTGTACGACTGAGCGCGACGTGACGCGGCGGGCAACGGTGAATCACGAGGACACCATGGGCGCAGTGCGTATCGATTCCCACCAGCACTTCTGGCGTTACCGCGCGGCCGACTATCCGTGGATCGGCCCCGGCATGGATGTGCTCGCCCGCGACTACCTGCCCGACGCGCTTTGGCCGCAGATGCATGCGCAGGCGCTCGGTGCGTCGATCGCGGTGCAGGCGCGCGCCGGGCGCGACGAGACGGCGTTCCTGCTCGATCTCGCCCGCCACGACGCGCACATCGCGGCGGTGGTCGGCTGGGAGGATCTCGGTGCGCCGGAACTCGCCGAGCGCATCGCCGAATGGCGCAGCCCGAAGCTGCGCGGCTTTCGTCACCAGGTGCAGGACGAAGCCGACGTCGGCGCGTTCGTCGCGGATCCCGCGTTCAATCGCGGTGTCGCGTGGCTGCAGGCGAACGGCTACGTGTACGACGTGCTCGTGTTCGAGCGCCAGTTGCCCGACGTGCGCGCGTTCTGCGCGCGGCACGATGCGCACTGGCTCGTGCTCGATCATGCCGGCAAGCCGCCGCTCGCCGAATTCCACCGCGATGGCGCTGCGCTCGCCCGCTGGCGTGCCGGGTTGCGCGAGCTGGGCGCGCTGCCGCACGTCGTGTGCAAGCTGTCGGGGCTCGTGACCGAGACGGACTGGCGGCGCGGCCTGCGCGGGCAGGACATCCGGCACATCGAGCAATGCCTCGACGCGGCGCTCGACGCGTTCGGCCCGCAGCGGCTGATGTTCGGGTCGGACTGGCCCGTGTGTCTGCTTGCGGCGTCGTATGACGAAGTGGCGTCGCTGGTCGAGCGCTGGGCCGAAGCGCGGTTGTCGGCGGCCGAGCACAACGCGCTGTGGGGCGGCACGGCCGCGCGTTGCTATGCGCTGCCGGGCGATTCGAAGCCCGGCATATAAAATAGGCGCGAACGGCCCGACGCGCGTGCGCCATTCGTCAGACCGTCCGCAATGCAATCGCTTACCTGTATCAACGTATGTCCATCCAGCCGATTCAGAACCGCCGCCTCTACCAGCAGATCGCCGACAAGCTCAGCGCGATGATCGAGTCCGGCGACTTCCCGCCGGGCAGCTACCTGCCGCCCGAGCGCGAACTGGCCGAGCAGTTCGGCGTGTCGCGCACGTCGGTGCGCGAGGCGCTGATCGCGCTCGAAGTCAGCGGACTCGTCAGCGTGCGTGTCGGCGACGGCGTGAAGGTGCGCCAACCCGAGGCGGCCGCCGCGCCGGCGCCGCGGCCCGTTACGAAGGTTGCGCCGTTCCCGGTCGTCGAGATCGATCCCGAGCTCGGCATCGCGCTCGACCTCGATACCGAAATCCCGCCGTTCGCGCTGCTGCAGGCGCGCCGGCTGATCGAGCCGGAAGCCGCGTCGCTCGCCGCGAAGCACGGTTCGGACGCGCAGATAGAAGGGATTCACGCGGCGTTCCTGCGCAACCAGGAAGACAACCGCAGCGGCTCGCTCACGCATCCGGGCGACCGGCTGTTCCATATCCGTATCGCGGAAGCGAGCGACAACCCCGCGTATGCGCTGATGATCAAGCAGCTGCTCGCGCACAAGTACGACCTGATGTTCCAGCGGCTGCAGTCGCTGTACATGCCGAACGACATGCCGCACCGCTCGGAGCTCGAACACCGCGCGATCCTCGACGCGATCCGTGCGCGCGACCCGGAGGCCGCGCGCCGTGCGATGGCCGAGCATCTCGACGAGGTGATCCGGATCTTCGGCCGCGCGCTCGACTGAGCGCGGGCGAGCGGAATCAGAAGCGGTCGGCGCGGTAGGGCGTCGGGTCGGTGAACGGCGCTTCGCCCGTCATCATCTCGGCCAGCAGGCGGCCGGAGACGGGGCCGAGCGTGAGCCCGTGATGGTTGTGCCCGAACGAGAACCACAGCCCGCGATGCGCGGGCGCGGGGCCGATCACCGGCCGCATGTCGGGCGTGCACGGCCGGAAGCCGAGCCACGGCTGCGGGTCGAGCCGTTCGCCGAAGCCGAACACCGGGCGCGCGACGCGTTCCGCGCGCTCGAGTTGCACGCCCGTCGGCGGCAGGCCGCGCCGGGCGATTTCGACACCGGTGGTCAGCCGCAAGCCGCGCCGCATCGGCGCGATCACGTAGCCGTATTCGCGATCGACGATCGGCGCCGACGGCGCGCCGCGTTCGGACGGCGCGTAGTGCATGTGATAGCCGCGCTTCTCGCGCAGCGGAATCTTGTAGCCGAACTTGCCGAACACCGTGTCGGACCACGGGCCGAGCGCGACGACCACGGCCGGCGCGGCGATCTTGCCGTCGTCCGTCGTGACCTGCCAGCCGGGCGACAGCGCGTCGAGGCTCGCCGCATCGCCGGTGAGCAGCGTGCCGCCGCCTTGCACGAAGAGTTGCGCGTAGGTTTTGACGAGCGCGGACGGATCGACGACGCTTTTCGGATCGAGCCAGTGCAGCGCGCCGCAGAAGCCGGGCGCGAGGCTCGGTTCCTGCGCGCGCAGTGTCGCGGCATCGAGCGGCGTGATGCCGAGCCCGTGACGGCGCGCGGTGAGTCCCGCATCGGCGACGGCGCGTTCGAACGCGGCCGGCGTGCGGAACGCTTCCATCCAGCCGCTCGCGCGGATCAGCTCGGTGGCGCCGGTGCGTGCGATCAGCGCGTCGTGCTCGACGATGCAGCGCTCGATCAGCGGCAGCATGTCGCGCGAGGCCGCCGCGTGACGCAGCGGCGCCGATTCCCACCAGAACCGCGCGAGCCACGGCGCGAACGCGGGCAGCGACGTGCTGTGCCAGTAGAGATCGGTGGAGCGGTTCAGCGCGTAGCGCATCAGCGTGAACGGGCTGCGCGGGAACGGATACGGCTCGACCGACGAGCGCTCGATCAGCCCCGCGTTGCCGAAGCTCGTGCCTTCGCCGGGCGCGCCGCGGTCGACGAGGGCGACCTTGCGGCCGCGATCCTGCAGGTGCAGCGCGGCGGAGACGCCGACGATGCCCGCGCCCAGAACGATTACGTCGAAGTCCATCGGTGGTGTGACCGCGGTTGGTGTCGGTGATAAGCCGACGTTGTGGACGAGGCCGAATGACGGACGGTTCGTCGGCATGCGGCTGTTCGTTAGGATACTCGCTATGTCGTTCGATCCGCAAAATCAGGATACGGCCCGGTGGCTCGCACTTCACGATTGGCGACATTGCGAGCGTCGCTACTGCGCAAAGCGTCGGTCGAGATTCGGTGCCTTTTCTCGCGCGCCGCCGCCGCTCGAACTTGTAACTTCATGATTTAAAATGGATTCGAAGCGCCGGTGAGGGCGGCATTCCGGGCCCCGTCCGGCGCGAGCGTTTTGTGCACGCCGAGCGTGTCGGTGGCGAGCGACGCACGTATCCGTCATGCTGCTGATGTTGGCCTCTTGAATCGATAGAGAAGCAAGGATGAAACGAGAACCTGTCGAAGGCGTTCAGCCCGAGGTGTTGCGTTGGGCGAGAGAAACGGTCGGACTGTCGATCGACGAAGTCGCGACCATGCTTCGCATTCCGTCGGCCGAGGTTGCCGATTGGGAGGCGGGCGCGGGGGCGCCGACCTACGCTCAGCTCGAAAAGCTCGCGTATCAGGTCTTCAAACGGCCGCTCGCGGTCTTCTTTCTTCCCGCTCCGCCCGAGGAGAAAGTACCCCAACGTGAATTTCGGACGCTGCCCGACGCGGATATGCGGTCGCTTACCCGTGACACTTATCTGCAGGTCCGGCAGGCGCAGGCGTTTCAGCTATCGCTCAGGGAAGTGTTCGGCGGGCGCAATCCCGCGGCCGACATGATCTGGAAATCCTTGTCGCTCTCGCTATCGGAGTCCGTATCGCAGCAGGCGGAGCGGATTCGTGATGCGCTTGGCATCACACTCGAGGAACAAGCGTCCTGGCGTAATGACGATCTCGCGCTCAAGCAATGGCGAAAAGCCATCGAGGACGCGGGCATTTTTGTCTTCAAGTCGGCATTCAGGCAGCGTGAGATTTCAGGGTTTTGCTTGATGGATGATGCGTTCCCGATCATTTATCTCAACAACAGTACGACGAAGACGCGTCAGATATTCAGTCTTCTGCACGAACTGGCGCACCTGCTCCTGAGCATGAACGGCCTGAGCAAGCTCGATTCCGGCTATATCGATGCGCTTCCGCAGGCCGAGAGGAAAATCGAGCGATTCTGCAACGCCATAGCGGCGGATGTATTGATTCCGCACACGGCATTCGATCGTCTCGTGGCCGGGTTTCCCGCCGACGTTGAATCCGCGTCCGAGGAGGCGTTTGCCGAACTGGCCGGCTATTTTGGGGTGAGTCGAGAGGCCGTGCTGCGGCGCATGCTCGACCAGGGGCGAGTCAGTCAAGCGTTCTACAAGCGCAAGGCGGCGATCTGGTCGGCGCAGCGCAGAGAAGCGACGGGCGGTAGCTACTACGCGAATCAAGGCGCATATCTGAGCGACCGCTTTGCGCGAGAAGTCGTCGGTCGTCACTACCGGCATCAGATCACGCTCGAGCAGGCAGCGGACTTTCTGGGGATCAAGCCCAAGAGCTTCGCGGGATTTGAAGCGCATGTTCTTCACGGGGCGGGTGCATGATCTATGTGTTCGACACCAGTTCCATTCGATCGCTGCAGCATTTCTATCCGCGTGTGTTCCGGAGTATATGGGATGGTATCGAAAAGCTCGTAGGTGAGCGTCGACTGATCTCCACGAGAGAAGTGTTGAACGAGATCGAGCGGCAAGCCGTGAGCGCGGATGTATTGGCGTGGGTGCGGAGCAATCGATCCCTGTTCACCACGCCGAATGCGGATGAACTGCGGTTCGTTGCGGCGATTTTGAAGATCAGGCATTTTCAGGCATTAATCGGGCAGCAGCAGCGTCTCAAGGGCACACCGGTCGCCGATCCATTCGTCATTGCCTGCGCCAGGGTTCGTCAAGGGACGGTCGTGACCGAAGAGGGATGGCTGCGCGCGGGCGACGGGCTGGCGCCCAAGCCGCATGCAGCGAAGATACCCAACGTATGTGCGCATTTCGAGATTCAATGCATCGATCTCGAAGAATTCATGCACCAGCAGGATTGGCAGTTCTGATCCGGCGAGCATCAACGCATCCTGAACCGCTTCTCTCCCATCGCGCGAACGAGCGCGTATCGACGTCTGCCATCCGTAGCGTCTTCCACACGACTTGACGAGTATCGGTAGCCGTCGCAGCAACTGCTCGCAGTATGTGCGCTGTGGCGTGGACGCTCGAACCTCCAGCAGACTTGGCACCCTGGGTCACCAAAAGGGCGCTAACGGTGCAGCCCGCACCACACAGCCGCGAATTTCCGCGCGGCGTCGAAGCAAACCGCGTCGCGTTGCGGCGCGCCGATCAACTGCACGCCCACTGGCAATTCACCCCGCACGAAGCACGGTGCGCTGACGACCGGCAGCCCCGCGAACGAAATCGGCTGCGTGAGCAGGCCGAGCGTCTTCGCAGGTTCGAGCGCGACGCCGTTGACATCGACGGTCGCGTCGCTGAAGCGCGGCGCGGCATAGGGCGTCGCGGCCGCGAGCAGCACGTCGTAGCGCGCGAACAGCGCTTCGACGCGCGCGCGCCACGCGGCCCGGCAGGCAAGCGCTTCCCGATGGGCGGCGCTGGACGTGGCGAGGCCGGTTGCGATGCGCGACCGCAGGCGTTCGGAGACGTGCGCCGCCGGCGCGTCGAGCAACCCGCGATGGTTGCGGGCCAGTTCCACGTTCGAGATCGTGACCGCGGCTTCCCGCACGCGTGCGACTTCGCCGCTGTCGACTGGCACCGCTTCCCCCGCATCCAGACACGCCGCCGCGCGCCGCACCGCGCGTTGCGCATCCGCATCGGCATGTCGTTCGAAATCACCCGTCAGCACGGCGACGCGAAGCGGCGCGACCGGATCGCGAACCGGTTGCGAGTGCGCTGCATGCGCATCGCGCAGCGTGTCATACAGCGCGGCCAGGTCGTCGATATCGTTCGCGAAGCCGCCGACGGTGTCGAGCGATTCGGCATAGGGGAGGCAACCGACCGCCGACAGCCGCCCGTCGCTCGGGCGAACCCCCCATACGCCGCATAGCGCGGCCGGTGCGCGGATCGAGCCGTTGGTATCGCTGCCGAGCGCGAGCGGCACGTAGCCGGCCGCGACGGAGGCGGCCGAGCCGCTCGACGAACCGCCCGTCATGCGCGCCGGATCCGCTGGCAGGCGCACGGCGCCATAGTGCGGATTCACGCCGGTGGCACCGCACGCGAGTTCGTCCATGTGCGTCGCGCCGATCGGCACCGCGCCGGCCGCGCAGAGCCGCGCGACCATCGCGGCATCGGCGACGGCGGGCGGCAACGCGGCGCGCGCCGGCGAGCCGGCGACCGTCGTGTAGCCCGCCACGTCAATATTCCACTTCACGAGAAACGGCACGCCTGCCAGCGGCCCGGGATCGCGTCCGTCGCGCACGAGCCGATCGATCCGCAGCGCGTCGCGCAGCGCCCGCTCGTCGAAGGTGCGGGCGCAGGCATGGATCGCGCCGTCGCGCGCGGCGATATCGGCGAGCACGGTTTGCACGAGCGACACGGCACTCACGCGTCCCGCACGAATCCCGGCCGCCAGCGCGAGCGCGCTGCGCATCGACGGCATCGGGTTCACGTGCGCACCATCAGCCGGCGCGGAATCGACAGGATCAGCGCGGCGGCGGCGAACAGCGTGAAGGCGAGCAGTGCGACGCCGAGTTCGGTGCTGCCCGTCAATCCGGTCGCGTAGCCCATCAGCGTCGGGCCGACGAACCCGGCGACGGCCGCGCCGATGTTGACGAGCCCGGCGCCGCCCGCGGCCGCTTCACCGGCGAGAATCCGCGACGGCAGGCTCCAGAACATCGCGAGCGTGCTCATGATGCCGGCCACGCCGATGGTCAGGCACATGACGGCGAGCACCGGATGCGCGCGCATGCCGAGGCTCGCGAGCAGCGCGACGCCGCCGATGGCGACGGGCAGCGCCGTATGCCAGCGGCGCTCGCCGGTTCGCACCGAATGCTGCGCGTTCGCGACCATCGCGACCGATGCGACGAGATAAGGGATCGCGCTGACGAGGCCGACGCCGAGATTGCTCAGCGAACCGAGCGCCTTGATCATCGTCGGCATCCAGAACACCAGTCCGTAGTTGCCGACGTTGTAGAGGAACGACGTCGCGAACAGCAGCCACAGCGTCGGTTCGCGCAGCGCGGCGCCGAGCTGCGTGCGCTTGCCGGCCGCTTCCTGCGCCATCTCCGCGCGGATCATCCGTTTCTCCGCGTCGGTCAGCCAGGTCGCGTCGTCGATCCGCTCCGTCACACGTGCGAGCAGGTACAGGCCGAGCACGATCGCCGGCAGCCCTTCGATCAGGAACATCCACTGCCAGCCGCGCAGCCCGAGGCCGCCATGCGTCGCGTCCATGATCCAGCCCGACAGCGGGCCGCCGACGATCACGCCCAGCGGCATCGCGAGAAACAGGAAGGCCATGACCTTCGCGAGCCGGTGCGACGGAAACCACACGCTGAAGTACGCGATCACCGCCGGAAAGAAGCTGGCCTCGGTCACGCCGAGCAGGAAGCGCAGCGCATAGAAGCTCGCGGTGTCGCGGGTCGCCAGCGTGGCGACCGACACGACGCCCCACGTCAGCATCGAGCCGGCGAGACAGCGCTTCACGCCGATCCGCCGCACCAGCCAGCCGGCCGGCACCTGCAGCAGCAGGTAGCCGACGAAGAACAACCCGGCGCCGACGCCGTAGGCGGCGTCCGTGAGGTGCAGGTCCGTCACCATCTGCAGCTTCGCGAAGCCGACGTTGACGCGGTCGAGATAGCCGAAGAAATAGCAGACCAGGATCAGCGGAATGATGCGCCGGCTCAGGCGCGCGTACAGCGCGTCGAGGCCGGGCGCGGCGGTGTCCGCGTGCGGGGCCGCGCCGGTTTGCATGCCGCGCGGCGTGGGGATGCCGTTGGAATTCGTCATGGTGACTCCGTGCAGGTTGATTCCGGGGCGACGGCCGCGCGGGCGGCGGCCTTCGCGACGACGGACAGGCGTGCCATCGATCGGCCGACGCTAGCGTCCACGGCGCAGCGCCCGGCCGGGGCGCGCGCCGGTGTGCCGGCCGTGTTCGAGCACGGCACACCCGTTGACGAACACGTGCTCGATGCCTTCAGGCCGGAGCGTCGGGCTCGCGAACGTTGCGCGGTCGATCACGCGGGCGGGATCGAACACGACGAGATCCGCGTAATGACCGACCGCGAGCCGCCCGCGCGCCGCGATGCCGAATTGCTCGGCCGTGAGGCCCGTCATCTTGCGCACGGCGGTTTCGAGCGGGAACAGGCCGCGCTCGCGCGAGAATTCGCCGAGCACGCGCGGGAACGTGCCCCACAGCCGCGGGTGCGGGCGCGTGTCGTTGGGCAGGCCGTCGGAGCCGATCATCGTCAGTTCGTGGCGCATGATGCGTTCCACGTCCGCCTCGTCCATCACGAAGTAGATCGCGCCGGCGGGGCGCAGCGCGTCGATCGCGGCGTCGACGGAATCGCCGAACAGCGGCAGCAGTTCGTGGAAGTCGCGGCCCGCGAGCTCGGGATGCGGCTTCGACCACGCGAGGATCACGCGTGACGACTGGCGGATGCGATCCGCGCGCAGCATCGTCGACGTGGCGGGATACGGATGGCAGTCGATGCACAGCGGTTGCCGTGCGCGCTGCGCGTCGATATGCGCGAGCGTCTCGACCGAGCGGCCGTGGTTGGCCTTGCCGGCCACCTTGTGATGCGACAGCACGACGCGCACGTCGAGCGCGCGTCCGATCGAGAACGCTTCGTCGAGCGACGCGATGATCGCGTCGGTTTCGTCGCGCAGGTGCGTCGCGAACACGCCGCCCGTCTCGCGCAGCGGCGCGCACACGTCGATCAGCTCGTCGGTCGTCGCCGCCGCCGCGGGCGGGTAGAAGGTGCCCGACGAGACGCCGAACGCGCCGGCCGTCATCGCTTCGCGCACGTCGGCCGCCATCGCCGCGATCTCCGCCGCGCTGGCCGCGCGATCGAGATCGGCCATGTGCCGCACGCGCAGCGTCGAATGGCCGACCAGGGCCGCCGTGTTCACGGCGGCGGGCGTTGCGTCGAGCGCGTCGAGATATGCGCGAAACGACGGGAAGCGAAACGACTGCCAGGCGCCCAGCAGGTCGAGCGGCTGCGGCACGTCGCGTTCGGCGAGCAGGGGGGCGAGACTGATCCCGCAGTTGCCGGCGATCACCGTCGTGACGCCTTGCGCGACCTTCGGTTCGACGTCGGGATCGGTCAGAACGAACGCGTCGTCGTGCGTGTGGCTGTCGATGAAGCCCGGCGCGACGACCAGGCCGCTCGCGTCGAGCGTGTGTGCCGCCGTCGCGCCGCCCAGGTCGCCGATCGCGGCGATGCGCTCACCCGTCACGCCGAGATCGGCCTCGAAGCGCGCGGCCCCTGTGCCGTCGATCAGCTCGCCGCGGCGCAGGATCACGTCGAAATGCATGGTGGCTCCTCCGGAATCTGCCCGGACCCGGGTGCTGCCCGCGTCCGTCGTTCATGTTCGCCACCATCGTCGCCAGCCATTTTTCAGGCGTCCAATGCCGTTCGGCTCGCGATTCATGCGAAACCGGCATCAATGCGAGCGCCGCCGCGTCCGCCGCGTTACGCGAACGCTGCCTTCACCAGCGCAAGGAGATCGCTCGCGAAGCTCGACATCGAGATGGTGCGATGCCGCACGATGCCGACCGTGCGCTCGATCGTCGGGCTCGCGATCGGCACCGCGCGCACCGCCGGCGAGCCGTACGCACGCAGCGCGCTTTCGGGCAGGATCGCGCTGCCGACGCCGGCCGCCACCAGCGCGGCGACGCACGAGATGTGCTCGACCTCGTAGAACCAGCGGGTTCGCACCGCCTCCTGGCCCATCAGCATTTCGAGCAGCAGACGGTTGCCGCTGTCGCGGCCGCCGATGATCAGCTTCGCGTGCCGCACTTCGCCGAGCGTGACGGCGTCCGCGCGCGCCAGCGGATCGTCCTCGTGGGTCGCGAGCACGTAGCGGTCGGTGAAGAGCGGTTCGAACACCAGATCGTCGTCGTCGCCGGGGGGCAGGCTCACGCCGAACTCGGCGATGCCCGCGCGCACCTGCGACAGCACGAAGTCGTGATTGCCGTCGAGGATCTGCACGGCGACCTGCGGATACCTGGCCGCATAGTGGCGCAGCACGTCGGGCAGCGCCTGTGCGACGACCGTCGGGATCGACGCGAGCCGCACCTTGCCGTAGCGTTTTTGCGCGATCTCCTGGATCGACGACAGCATCTTCCCGAGCTGCGCGATCTGCTCGCGCGCCATCGGCAGGAACTGGCGGCCGACGCCCGTGAGCGTCACGCTGCGCGTGGTGCGCTGGAACAACTCGACGCCGAGCGTCTGTTCGAGCTTCTGGATGCGGCGCGACAGCCCCGGCTGTGTCAGGTGCAGCTTTTCCGCCGCGCGATGGAACGTGCCGAGTTCCGCAACGGCAACGAAGGCTTCGAGTTCCGAGTTTTCGACTTTCATGGCGCTCCAATGTGCAGGCCGGTCCCCGCATGCCGGCGTGTGGCGGCAGGATTCACGCACCGGTATTTTCGTCGATATCGATTCGTGGCCGGCGGTGTCGTTCGAGGGGCGATCGCGACGGGAGAAATGACGTGGCCGCTTCTGGCAGAAGGTGAGCGTCGGGCGGTGGATGAAGATCCGTCGAAGCCGGGACGAATGTATGAAGGTTGACGCACCCGTGCGCTCAATCCACTGATCAATTTTCGAAGGCGAGGCCAGAGCGTCGTCGGCAAACACGTTCACTCGCATCGTCGCGCATCGCACCGATTCGCCCTATTTTCCGATTGCGATTTAGCGGGAGTATCCCACTGGTTCGGGTTGCGAATTTTTACCTAAGATGGAAGCAATCATGTGCGTGACACGGTACCTGCGCGCGCGCATGGCAGGCAGGAGGCAGGGCCGGGAACGACTGCAACCGATGTTTCCATCATGGATGCGAGTGTGTGCGCGACGGCCGCGAAGCATGCGGCCGCATCGACGCCAGCGGGCGCGGCGGCAATCGCCGCGCGGACGGCGTCCGGCCGGTCGGGCCGAGTCGCGTCGTTGCGTCACGCATTCATCGCAATCGTTTGCGTTCTGAGCGTTGTCCCTTCCGTCCTTGCCGGATCGCTTGCCGACAGGGATGAGCTGGTCGACACGATGCACGTCGCAGCCACCGCGACGCCCGCCGGCCCGACGGGTCCCGCCTTTTCGTCACACGACTCCAACGTACGCCAGGTCGTGCTCGGCATCGTCAGTTTCACGCGCTGGCCGACGACGCCCGTGCGCCTGCATCTGTGCGTGACGGGCAGGCCCGACTACGCGGGCGACCTCACCGACACGATGCAGGCCGGCTCGACCGTGCTCGACGTGCAGCGCGTCCGCTTCGACGATCCCTCGCTCGGCATCGCCTGCGACGTCGTGTATCTAGGCGCGCTCGGCAACGACGAGCGAATGCGGGTGAGAACCGCGCTCGCCGGCCATCCGGTGCTGACCATCGCCGAACACGATCCGTCGTGCACCGCGGGCAGCATGTTCTGTCTGACGGTCGAAGGCGAGCACGTGACGTTCGACATCAATCTCGACGCCGTCGCGCGCAGTGGCGTGCGCGTGCATCCGAACGTGCTCAACCTCGCGCGGCGGACGCTGACGCCATGACACGTTCCGCGCCCCCCATCGCATCCTCACGCGTGCCCCGCCCGACGCTGCAAAGCGTGTTGCGCCGCGCGCACCTGCGCCTGGCGTTCGTCGCGGTGACGATGGCCGCCGTGTCGCTGATCGTCGTCGCCGTGATCGCGTTGCGTGCGTATGCGGGCAACAACCTGAACCTGCTCGCCCGCTCGCTCGGTTACACGGTCGAGGCGGCGCTCGTGTTCGGCGACCGTGCCGCGGCGAGCGAAGCGATCGCGACGATCGCCAGCGATGAGGACGTCGCGCAGGTGGTGGTCACGGACAACAAGGGGCAGTTGTTCGCGACCTGGAAGCTGCCTGCCGGCGGCCGGATCGCCGGGCTCGAGCGCGTCGTCGCCGATCTCGCGTTGCCGGGGGCCGTGACCGTTCCGGTGATGCACGACGGCATCGTCGTCGGTCAGGTGATCGTGCGTGGCCGCGGGCATCAGTTCTTCGGATTCCTGCTCGGTGGCATCGGCGGCATTCTCGGCTGTCTCGTCGTCAGCGTGTTCGGCGCTTACATCAGCTCGAAGCGTCTGCTGCGCAACATCGTCGCGCCGCTGCGCGCGCTTGCCGCCGTCGCGCACGCCGTGCGGCGCGAGCGTGCGTTCGCGCGGCGCGTCGAGCCCGTGGCGATCGCCGAACTGAACCAGCTCGGCGACGACTTCAATGCGCTGCTCGATGAACTCGAGGAATGGCAGAACACGCTGCGTGACGAGAACGCGTCGCTCGAATACAAGGCGACGCACGATGCGCTCACGGGTTTGCCCAACCGCGTGCAGTTCGAGTCGCGTCTGTCGCTTGCACTCTGCGACGCCGTGTTGACGGGGCAGCGGGTCGCCATCCTGTATCTCGACTGCGACCGCTTCAAGGAAATCAACGACTGCCTTGGCCACGATGCCGGCGATGCGGTGCTGGTCGGCGTCGCGGCACGGTTGCGCGCGCAGGTGCGCGAAACCGATCTCGTCTCTCGCCTGGGCGGCGATGAATTCGCGGTGATGCTGACGGGTGTGCGCGACACGGACAGCGTGTGCCTGATCGCCGACCAGATTTTGTCCGGCATGGTGTCGTCGATCGAGTTGCCCGACGGACGCATGGTGGCCACCATGATGAGTGCCGGCGTTGCGCTGTATCCCGACCATGCGTCCAACGCGAGCGGCTTGCTGCGCGCGGCGGATGCCGCGATGTACCGCGCCAAGCGTGCGCGGCCGGGGTCGTGGCAGTTGTCGGAAGGCGTAGCCGGGCCGGTTTGACGTCGATCGTTTCGCGCTGCGGGCGAGGCCGCGGCGGCGGGATAAGAAGCGCACGCGATGCGCGCGCATGCGAAGGAAGGGGACTGTGATGAAAAACGCGTTATCTGTGAGCATGGGGAGGATGTGCGTCGCGAGCGCGGTGCTGCTGTGCCTGCTGCTCGGCGGGTGCAAGACGCCGCCGCTTCATCGTGGGCTCACGCAGACGCAGGTCACGGCGCTGAAGTCGGCCGGGTTTCAGGAGACCGAGCAGGGGTTCGAGTTCGGGTCGACGGGGCCGATTTTGTTTGACTTTGATCGGTATAACCTCAAGCCGGTCGTCAGGCGGATCGTCGAGCGGATCGGGAGGACGTTGAGGTCGGCCGGGATCAACGGTGTGCGGGTTTATGGGTACTCGGACGAGGAAGGGGAGACGGCTTACGATCTCGAGTTGTCCCGGCGGCGGGCGGAGGTGGTGGCGATCGAGCTTGTGGATGTGGGGCTGGACGGCAAGCAGATTGCGGTGGTCGGGAAGGGGAAGAGCGATCCGGTGGGGGATAACCGGACACCGGCCGGGCGGGCGCAGAATCGGCGGGCGGCGATTGTGGTGTCGCCGCGGTGAGGGGGCGTCACGTCTGCATGACCAGCGACGTCAATTGCGCCGCCCGCGTCACTTCCGTCTTCGCATAGATCGACTTGATCTGCGAGCGGATCGTGCCGATCGACACGCTGCGCAGCTCGGCGCATTCCTGCGGCGAGTGTCCGTCGCAGCACAGCAGCACCGCGAGATCGGCTTCGGCCGACGACAGTCCGTAGAACACGCGCAGCCGCCGCGCGCGTGCCGCCGGCGAATGCAGGTCGGCTGCCGTCATCAATGCCGCGACGCCGGGCCGCTCGCGCACGAGGCGTGACTGTTGAGGCACCGGTATCAGCGCAAGCGGCAGCGGTTCGCCCGTCGCACGGCGCAGCAACAGCCCACCGCGCGCGAACGCGTGCCGCCATTGCGCATCGTCGACGCAGCCTTCCGGCGCGAAGCGCCCGTTCACGATTCGCAGCGCAGGTTCCGCCGCGATCAGTTGATCGGCTGCGCGATTCGTATAGCGGAGGTCGCGTTGCGCGCCGAGCAAGAACACCGGCACCGGAAGCGCATCGAGCGCCGATTCCGCGGCGGCCACGCGTGCTTCGAGTTCGCCGATGCGTGCCTCGATCCGCAACGCGCGGCTGATGTGTGCGCCCATGCTTTCGATCGCGACGCGCTGTGCGTCCGACAGGCCCTGCGATTCGGGGCCGCTCTGTACGCTGAGGAATGCGCCGGTGTGCTCGCCGCGATGGATATACAGGCCGGCGATGCTGCCGATCCCATATGGCCTCAGGAATTCCTGGTAGAACGCGCAGTGTTCGCGCTGCGGGCGGGACAGTTGCTTGACGTCCTCGAACCAGCGGCCAGTCGGCCAGTTGCCGGCGATCGGTACGACCGGGTCATACAGATAGAACTCGGTGTTGTATGCGCGGCGGCAATCGGCAACCCACGGTTCGTCGTCGCCTGCAGCCCGGTCGATGACCGGCACTCCCGCCGCATCGTCGAACGACAGCAGCGTGGCCATGCGCACGCCTACGGACGATCGCAAGCCGTCGAGCACGACTTCCCACCTCTGATCGCCCAGTGCTGCTGCGTAGATGTCATCGAGCAATGCCGATGGAATCAACTCGTTCCGTTGCATTTGGCTACCCCGCGCGATGGGTTCTTGTCGACGGCCTTTCGGGCATCTTACTCATTCATGTGCGGGGTTCAATGCGCGTGGGCGCTTTCGGCCGGAAACATGTTGCTTTGGGTGCGTTTCTCGTCAGATGTAATGGCAGTTTTCAATATTCTTGCGCGACTTTTCTGCATACAGGACAAGGGTTGCGGTATCGGCAGACGATTCGAACATCGAACTTTTCATTCCCAAGATATCGTCGCGCAAACGCCTGTCGGGAAGATTTTGATGATCGTCAATTATCCGTACGCGTTTCGCGTCGTTCAGTAGGCGCGCTAGTTTACGCATGCAGATACGGATACTGAAATGTTTCGTCGGCCATCATGGGCCATTCGTGTGTGCTGGCGCCCTGATGTTCACCTGTCTGTTTCGTTCCAAGAGCGGACGTTTAGGAGGCGTTTTGCATACAAGACTGTCTTAGCGAGAGGTAATTCACAGTTCGTTGCCGTATGGATACAAGGCCATCTGCGCCTAGCGGCGGGGGACAAAGATTCCTTGGTCCCCTGCCTCCAGCATTACTTTGAGTTTTGCGCGACGGTGCACAATGCGACCAATTCGCCCGCCGCCAGCTTGTGATGTTGTAGTTGCCGCTTTACTTCCTTGTGATCCTTAAAGCTTCCGTTGGCTGCGAGCGAAATCGAGTAGGCGCGGATCGCGTTGCGGAGACGCTCGAGGCCTGGCCCGTTCACAATGCGGATCGTTTTGTGTGGCGATGCGGCGTTTTCGAAGACCGTTTTTGGATGAATCATGATCGGAATTGCCGAACAAGATCCATCGTACTTCTCATCGAACCAAACAATAGAGCCGTTCAACTGATTCGTGTCCGCTTTTGAGACGCGCTGCGCGGCAGTAGCACCACTCTTGCACTCGATAACCAAGTACTTAAGATCCCCGAGTGCCCAAAGATTATCGGGACCCCGACCGGTCGTGTCTTCCGGCCGCTGCGACCCGAAACCGAGGAACTTCCCCAGGGCGAATACGGCGGCTTCAAATCGCTTCGTCCCTTCCTCGCCCCAATTCAGATCGTCAAGGAGGCCGTTCACCCAGATGATCAAGTCGTTTCCTTCAAGGAAGCGCTCAGTCATGAAATCAATGGCGGCAGCGACCTGACCGGTGGGGGGCGCGCTGAGTTTGTCATAGGTGACGCCTGCTATAGGTTTGAGCAGGCGTGAGTTCAAGCCCAAGGCAGCGAGTTGGAGCTCCTGGGCTTTCGCCTCGTTTGTGAAGCCGGTGTACTCGGCAAGCTGTTGCATAAGATAGCCCTTTACCGCGCGCTCGGTAGTCGCGTTGACGGCCTCCTGTGCTTTGCTGATGGCGATGTCGTGCCTGTCGATACGCACTGCGTCAAATGCTTCACGCAGCTTGACCTGGTTCGCGTCGAGATGGCCGCCAGCTGCGGGCGCTGCGTTAACCACCGCGTTACGGCCAGCGTTGATCCAGTCGTCATCCTCGTCGAGGCACAAATCAAGAATGGGCCTTAGCTTCTCGATCGGTTCGCCGCGGACTTGCGCCGCGACATCCTTGCCAAGGGCAATCTGAGCGCTGGTTGCAGCCGAAAACATGGCTTCCGCGCCTGGCTGGTGGAGGCGCTGGGTCAATTTTCCGCCGAGGAGCAGTACAACACAATGATCGTCGCTTGATCGGACACCGCGTCCCATGCCTTGTTCAATTCGTTGTATCTGGCGTACAAGTTGTCTCCGAGTGCCGTCGAGAATCTGCATATCCAGCCGCTCGCTCAAGCTCGACACCTCTGGGAGTCCGTCGATCACCAGAAGCTCGCAAGCCGCACCTGGAAGGTCGATGCCGTCGTACTTGTTTATTAATACGGTCAGCCCTACGTGACCGGTTCTCAGCTGTTCGACCCCGTCTTGGATGGAGTCCTTGTCCAGAACCTGATTGGCCACGTCACGCCAGAACTCGGCACGCTGCTTGGACGGAACGATGACGACGGTGTTTTTTTCCTCGGCGATTTCTGAGATGAGAGACTTGAGCTCTTCAATTGTGTACGCTGGATTGATTTCCTGAGGTGCGAGGATCATCCTATCGCCAATGTCACCGCCGCCCTTTGGTCTGATGGGCTTGCCGACGTCGGAGGCGTCAGCCTGAAAGTGGCTTACGAGAATAGTGTCGTCCGCCAAAGTCGCAGTCATGTAGATGCGTCGCTTCGCGGAAGCGAAGGCCGGAATCCTGTCAATCGGAACAAAGTGAGGCGCAACTTCCACTCGCCCCCCACCGAATACGCACGAACATAACGGGATGCACTCGCTCAAAAGCGGCCAACTCCATTCGAGTTCGTTGTTTTTCCGCTTCGCGTGAAGAAGCTCGATAACCTTGTGTTGCTGCTTTCGCCACGCCCAGTATGGTACTGACATGACGACGGTGGGATCCTCTGCTTTCACATCAAGGAAGCGCGAGGGAGACTGCGCTTTCAGGTCTTCCTCAAACAGGGCCATCAACTCGTCGTAAACCGGACTTCCGGCCTTCGATTTGATGCAAAATTGATCATTAACGACGCTGAGGCACGCATGCGCATCGTCGATAACTACGCTGCCAATCGGGATTTTCTTTTCACCAACACCAAAAACGGAACGGCCATTAAAGAGCTTGTGAACGTTCGCAACGAGGATGGAACGGCCAGCAACAAAATCAGGGTCCCTTTCGTCATCTGTTGCAGTGATTCCCAGTGCTTTAGCTTCGGCTAGGACCTGTGCTACGAGAAAGCTGTCGGGCGTGATGTAAACGGCGGGCTTTACCTTCTCGTTCAGCGAACTCTGGAGGCAAAGCAGGCCAACGACTGTCTTGCCCCCGCCGGTATTCATTTTTATAGTCAAGTCGCGAGCGTCGCGGCGGAGATACCATTCATCGAGGACGTCTGATTGCTCGTCGAGCGGGCGCCTGAAGCGTGCGTCACGCTTAAGAGTGGTGAAAATTTTTCGCGGGTCGGTCTGCTTGGCCGCTGATCCCGCATTCAGTTTCCCGAAGTCCAAAGGCATTGGTCGATCCTCACTTGTGTTATTGCTGGATTTTGACACATGCGCGGCGGCGAGGTCATATCTAATTTTCTGTTCCATTGTTACCCGAGGCACAGGTAGCAATGCCTGCTGGCAGTTTCGACAACGAGGACTGCAGTGCCTTTTCGATAGTCCTTTCACACCTCTAGCTCGATCGACTGAAAGAGTCGGGGTGAATCAACGACCGCCGTTGGCGCATTAGCCCTATAAGCTGCCCTTGATGGGGTGAAAGTCTCATCGAGGGCACGAGTCGGAAGCAGCCAAACTGGAGCAGCCCCCTGAAACATTGGACTTATACGAAAAACGCTATCGAGAGCATGCACATGCAGCTGCGTAAGATCGTCAAGAACCGCGGCCACTTCCCGAGCGACGCTGCCGCCAGCAAACTGCTGTATCTGGCCTTGCGCAATATCGAAAAGGATTGGAAGACGCCGCCTATCACCTGGCGGCAAGCAGTCAATCAGCTCGCCATTCTGTTCGGCCGTCGATTGGAGCGAAGGCATGCCGCGCGCCTGAACCATCATCCTGCCAGGCGACCTCCTTGAGCAGGGACTGATAGGCCACCTGAGCCACATCGGCGAAATACGCAAGCGCTTGGTCATCGAGCTCGCCGGTTTTCAACATCCGCTCGCCCAGCTCGCGCGTCTGTCGGCTGCTGCGCTTCTGCTCGGTCCACGCCTTGACCGTCCTGATCCGCCATCGTCTGAATTTTGCAGCCTCCATCACATTGAGCCGCCGTTCCCGCCTCGCCGCCCTCATGACACGGAGGTTCATAAGGCATGCGTCCCTCAGCAGCCCTTGACTGGCTTCAAACAGAAGCTTCTGGGCCACTCGCTGCAAAGCGAAGCTCGCCTCATTCCACGGGACAAGATTCTCCAGGCGCCCAGATCCGTACCGATAGACATTGTCATATTCGTCCAGATACTGGAGCAAACGATGACCATACTTCTGCAGTGTGGCGAACCGTCGCAAACGCTGAGCGCGCTCCTGTTCCCCAAGAGCCTCCGCCTGCGAAATACGGTGCAGAAACGTGAGATCGGTTTCCTCGCTCAGTTGGCGCATCTGATCGTTCGTCGATTTGGACATCCTTTGGGTGATGGCCTGCAGTTCGTAGAAGGTGCTGTGAATACGGTCAGTTTGCCCCCGATTCCTGATCAAGGCGCGCAAGCTCGGATCAGCCGTTCGCTTCTGATGAACGTACCCATGCCCCTTGGTGCCGGGCTGCAGGCTCTGCGGATCGATAAATGCGTCCGGCACCTCGACCAAGGAGCACTCCTCGAGCAAAAACGCGTTGGGATGAATGGTGGGTGGTTTCCTGTTGTCTGAGAACAGTTGCAAATCTAGCTCGGCAAAAAACATCGCGACCAGTTCCGAGCAGAACGAGCCGCGCGTTCCTACGTCAGGTCGTTGATGCTCCACAACTTCCGATACCGCCCTGGCGATGGCTTCAATGGTTTTCGGAAAATTCGCCAACGGCACCAGCCTTGGCAGTTCTGAGTAAGTCTTGTAAAACTCGCTCTCTTGGATGCGCCTTGATGCTTCATGTAGCTTTGAAGAAGCAATCGTCTTGATAGCCGGATGCCTCAGTAGAGTACATTCTGATGGATTTCCAGGTATGCAGTACGCACGCTCTGAATATGAGCGATCAGGGTTGTAAAGGCTCACCGGAAAAAGCTTTGTGAAGCCTACACCAGCTCCATCGGCTTCGGCGAGCAAAACGCCGCCAAAGCGTTCATCTCCGTTTGGCAACCAGATTGCCGCATGAGAATACGGCCCCCCGGTCCGACTAGCGATAATCTGACTGAACAGACCAAGCCCGCGAATCAGAAGTACGTCGCCAGGGCGCAGAATGTCCTGCCTTAAAAGTGGTCCGTTAGCGCGCAATGCCTCGAGGTCAATTTCAATGTAATCCTGCTCATTCATCTTCTCGCCTTTA
>NZ_CAJPHA010000040.1:0-40018 GCF_905339895.1 Burkholderia sp. BCC1988 | reverse complement strand
CCTCGCATCGCGCGCGCTGATCCAGGTGTCGTACGCGATCGGCGTTGCCGAGCCGACCTCGGTGATGGTCAACACGTTCGGCACGGGCCGCGTGTCGGATGCGGTGATCACGGAGCTCGTGCGCGAGCATTTCGACCTGCGTCCGAAGGGCATCATCAAGATGCTCGACCTGCTGCGCCCGATCTACGAGAAGACGGCCGCTTACGGCCACTTCGGCCGCGAAGAGCCGGAATTCTCGTGGGAAGCAACCGGCAAGGCACTCGCGCTGGCCGAAGCGGTCGGCGTGGAGCAACTGGTGGCGGCCTAAGGTGGCTCGCAGTCAGGCAGGTTGGAAATGATGCGCCACATACCGGTCGCAATAGTTCGGCTGACTCACGGTCCGATATTGCATTGAAGTAGGCACCGTTGTGCACTTCGGCAAGCACCCTTGACGAATCTCGTTTCGAGCTGCTGGAAGCGGAAACGTCAGGGGACGCTTGGTTTGGCGTTTGAACCCACTCTCGGGACGATCGACTCATGAATTTGTTCTCGGCTCCTGATATCACGTCGTCTGAGTTTTTGTCCGATCGCTATGCGAGCTATCGCATGCTTCGCGACAAATTTCCCCAATTCCATACGGAAATCGACGGCGAATCGACGATCATCTTCACGCGCTTCGCGGACGTTGCGGAGCTATTGAAAAATCCTGTCGCGACCAACCAGCGGGAGCCGGGTACATTTCCGGAAGGAATAGCTGGCAATGGCCCAGCCGGTAGGTTCTATCGCGAATCCTTGGTCAACATGGACGGTATCGATCACACGGTTCTGCGCAGGATCATGTCGCCCGCATTCTCGCCGGCTCCGGTACAGAAAATGCGTGTCTGGATGGAGGCGGTGGCCGAGCGTCATTTGGCGAGATTCGATGGAGAATCGGAAATGGATTTCGTTTCCGCATTTGCGTCGCCGATGGCTGCCGAAGTGGCCTCCGGGCTCGCACATGTGCCGGCTGAAATCGGGGCGAAGATGCTGTCAACCGCCCCCGATCTTATGAAAATGATCAGCGTCTCCAGCAAGACGCGAAGCCTACTTGACAGGGCCGATTCAGCCGGCGCATTTTGCTACGCGCATATGACGGAGCTATTCGACTCGCTAAAGGACAAGCAGCTCCCGCTTGACGATACGGTCGCTGTACTGCTTGCGGCGGAGGGGCGCGAGAAGGCCATGACCCGGTCCACGCTCATCACGCTGTTACTCGGATACATGATGGCGGGCTACCACACGGCAATGATTACGATGGCGAACGCGGTCGTTGCCTTGCTCACGCATCCCGAGCAAAGAGCACGATTGGTTGACGCACCGGAACTTGCAGGTTCGGCGTGGGAGGAGGTGCTTCGCTATGACGGTGCTGTCCACTTCAGGCAGCGGTATGCTAGCGCGGCGATCACGGTTGGTGGTAGCCACATCAAAAAAGGGCAACGGTTGTTGCTCGGGTTGCAGTCCGCAAATCGAGATGAACGGCAGTTCCAGGATCCAGACCGCTTCCTTATCGATCGCCCGAACAACCGCCATTTGGCGTTCGGCAGTGGTGCCCATTTCTGCATGGGGCTTCAAGTAGCGCGGCTCGAGGGCGAAATCGTTTTGCGGCGGTTCTTTCGGCGCTTTCCCAGGATGGAGATCGTCGACATGGAGCGATCCGTGCAAGATTTGACTTTTCCCATGTTGACGCGGCTCACGCTTTCTCTACGTTAGCCGGACAGCTGTATGGTCGCTTTCGAAGCAACATGACGGAATTCATCAGATTGTCAGCGTTGATGCCAAGTACTTGAACACGGCCGATACTCGCCGCAAGTGCCTTGATTCCCGGTGCGTCAGTACCCAAAGTTCGGTCTGGCAATCGTGTAGCACGTCGGTGAGTTGGATCAGATCAGTACGATCGCGTGTTAGAAACATGGGCAAAATTCCTACACCCATGCCCAGCGCGACGAGTTCCATGACGGTCAGGATACTGTTGACCTTGCAGTGCGGAATGACTTTCCGAAAGTGTCGTTTGCGCCAGATGACAGACGGATGGCCTGGGAGCGCTTCGTCGGGCGCAATCCAGCGCGCCTTTCCCGCCATCACATCTTCATAACTCGGCGCGGCGCGACTTCGGGACGCGAAAAGCGCAACGTGGATGGGGCCGACGTGCTTGCCCACCAAGTATTCCGGTGGGCGCCTGGTAACGCGAACGGCGATGTCGGCGTCGTGGCGCGCCAGGTCGGCAATTTCATTACCGGTATGCAGTTCGTACGCGAGCAGCGGATGAGTGGCTTCCAACTGCTTCAATGCCGGCCCCACCAGCGCATGCAAGATCGTGTCAGTCGTGGTGATCCGAACCGTTCCCGTCACTTGCTCGGGAACGTGTTGCGCAATCGATCGCGCTGACTCGATTTGTACTTCTATCTGTTCCGCGTGCTCCGCCAACTTGAGCGCGAACTCCGTTGCACGATAGCCGGCGCGCGTGCGCTCGAACAGACGCTGCTCCAGGCCTCGCTCGACCCGCTGCAGATTACGAAATACTGTCGAGGCATCCACGCCCAGCCGCTCGCCGGCCTGTGCCAGCGTACCGGTGCGGGCAAGCGTCAGGATTATCTCGAGATCTGCGGCACTCAGCTTGAATTGCACTTTGGTCTCCTTTGTCCATTGCACTTGTGCAATATGCGCTTGTAATTGTGCTCATATGGGAAGCGTCGACGCAATGATAAATTGGGTGCCGATCTGCAAACATATGTCAAAGGCACCCGTCATGAGCTCAGCGACCGCAACCAACAATACTTCTGCCGCGTATGGTGCATTGCTCCTTCGCGTGGCGTTAGGGGTGATGTGGATTGCACACGCGTTGTTGAAATCGCTCGTGTTCACGCTGCCGGGGACTGCGAAATATTTTCAGAGCGTCGGTTTCCTGGGATTTTTGGCTTCCCCGGTTTTTGTCGCCGAGCTGGCCGGTGGCATCGCACTGGTACTGGGAATCTACGCGCGGCAGATCGCTTTGCTGTTGATTCCGGTCATGGTGTGCTCAGCTTCGGTGCATATGCGCAACGGTTGGGTGCATGCGAGCCCGGGAGGCGGTTGGGAATATCCGGTGTTCCTTGTCATCACGTGGGTCTCAGTCTGGCTGATTGGCGATGGCGCATCTGTGTTGTGCCGCAGTTCGCGCTTCTCGGCAAGAGTAGCCTGATCAGGAGGCGACGACATGAATACGACCTTGTATCACCTGATTGGCCATGCGCTTTGTCCATACGTGCAACGAGCGGTCATCATATTGACGGAAAAAGACGTGTCGTTCCAGCGAACGGATGTTGACCTGAGTGACAAACCGGACTGGTTTCGCGAAATATCGCCATTGGGCAAGACGCCGGTATTGGTCGTCAATTATGTACCGATCTTCGAGTCGGCCGTGATTTGTGATTATCTCGACGAGACGCTCGAGCCGCGGCTCCATCCGATGGTCCCCCTTGAGCGCGCACGGCATCGCGCGTGGATAGAGTTTGCTTCGGCGCAGCTGAATACGATTTCGGCATTTTACTCGGCACCGGATGAATCTGCTCTGAACCAGAAAGTCCGGGAAATTCAGAGGCAACTCGGGCAGTTGGAGATTGCTCTCGGGGCGGGGCCGTATTTCGCCGGAGAGAGGTTCAGCATCGTCGATGCTGCTTTCGGTCCGGTGTTTCGTTATTTCGACGTGTTCGAGCAAATCGATGACTTCGGGTTTTTCGCGAGAGTGCCCCGGGTTAGCGCGTGGCGGAAACAGTTGGCCAATCGGCGATCTATTCGCGTGGCCGTCGCGGCCGACTATCAGGAGCTGCTGATGGGTTTTCTGCTCAAACGCGGCTCGGCACTATCAACACGCATTCGCAATCGCGCAGCGATAGCACCTCGTTCTGCTCAATATTGAGTCGAGTCGCTACGCCATTAAATCCGCACAACAAAGGATTAGTTTCATGAGTGAACAAGTAATTGAGGCGCCGTTCTCGATCATCGATCGTGCTCAGCCAAAAGGAGACATCACACAGCATGAAATCGCGGCGCTTCGCACGCGCTACAACCTCGCAGATGCCCACACACACCAAAATCAAAGCCGCACGCAACGCGAGATCGTTGCCGGTTTGTCCGATCTCTGGTATCGGGCGGAAAATCAATCACAGCACAAGAGTGAGCAGGATTTTATCGATGCATTCTATTCGTTGCACGGTCAATATCGAGCATTAAAACGCAGGGACGAGATTTATCTCGTCTATGCGGCGTCGATCGCTATGCATATCACGGCTACTTACTTGCAGAAGAAGGGGATGAGGGTCGGCCTGATCGAACCTTGCTTCGATAACCTACACGATCTGATGAAGCACACGAAAGTTCCGATGGTGCCTCTACGCGAAGAGCTCTTTCGGGATACCGCGAGAATTTATGAGAACCTCGCCGCCCGTACGGAGAGCCTTGATGCCGTATTTCTGGTGGATCCCAACAATCCGACGGGCACGAGCCTTTTCGTCCCGTCCGATCATGCATTCCGCGAAGTTGTTCGATTCTGCGTGGAGCACGACAAACTTCTTATCGTGGATTTCTGTTTTGCGGCATTCATTCTTGCATCCGGCCACCCACGCCCCGACGTGTACGCGATCCTGGAAGATTCCGGGGTGCGATACATCGCAATGGAGGACACCGGTAAGACCTGGCCGCTGCAGGATGCCAAGTGCGCGACCATCATGTGTAGCCGCAGTCTGAATGATGATATTTATCCGATTGTCACAAGCGTGCTGCTGAATGTTTCCCCGTTTGTGCTGACAGTGGTTACCGAGTACGTGCGAGACAGCGGCCGTGACGGCTTTGCGTCGGTCCGCGATCTGCTCTGTGTGAATAGGGACCTTGCCAGAAACCAACTCATGGGCGGCTTGTTGCGTTATTTGACGCCAGCGGTAGAAACGAGCGTCGCATGGTTCGAAATCACCGATCCAACCTGGAGTGCGGACGCCCTCCAGGCTTATTTATTGACGCGTAATGTGTACGTGCTATCTGGCAGGCATTTCTACTGGAGCAATCCAGTGAGAGGGCAGCGTTACATCCGCATTGCGCTTGCTCGCGAGACCTCGGTGTTTTCGTCGGCTGTCGAGGTTATTCGTGGCGCCCTTCAGGATTTGATGCATTGATCCAGTCCCCATTGTTCATCGACGCCAGCTTTTTCCTCGGCATGCATGACGGCAACGAGGACCGTCGCCTGCGGTCGCTCGACTACTTCACCCGCAACCTTGCGGCGCGACCGAGAATGAATTACGAGCAGATCGGAATTTGTGATGCGATCATCTGGACGAAGCGCCGCGAAGTTCAGGATCTTTACTACCCGTTCATGGATCGGCTTCACAGCGACATGGCCATTCAGCGTCACGGATACATGTACGACGACATAGACATCGCGCGCGGCAATGCGCAACTGCAGTCCCTGACGCCGGAGCGCGCACTTCTGGTGGCGCAGGTGCTCCGCAGCGACGGAATGCTCGCTACCCATGATCCCGTGCTGCTAGGGCTCGATGTCTTGCGAGGCCGGACCTGGATTGCGCCAATCATAGAGGTCGGTCCTGTCGCGTTTCCGGCCGAGTTGCAGGTGTTGTACGAGGCGTCTCGAATTTTCACTCACAATGGAGAGGATCACGTTCATGGCCGGTGATGTAGTTGTCCCGTTGATTACTCCAATCGACGCCACAGGGCGGGTGTGCGGACATAGTGTCGCGCGATTGCTCGACTCGTTGCGTTTCTCGGCGGGCGGATATATCCCGTGTCTGACGTCCGGAGAGGGCTGGCGCCTGACCGACAAGCAGTGGGCTGAGATGCTCGCGCTTACGCTTCAGCATGCGGGCAATCATCGTGTTGTTGTTGGCATTGAGCGGCCGACAACCGAAGACGTGATCGACCTCGCAAACCACGCAAAAAAGATGGGGGCCGCTGGCGTCATGTTGACCTCGCCGTTCGGGGCGTCGGTCGACCAGGATGCCATATTCCAACACTATCGACGCGTACACGATGCCGTCGATCTAGACATCTATATCTACAATGAGTCGAGCCTGTCCGAAAACGAAACCTCAGTCGAGACCCTGCTCGCTGTTGCATCGTTACGGCGTGTTGTCGGTATCAAAGACTCGTCGGCGACTACACCCGACGCCAATCTTATTACGGCGCTTCAGCAGCACGGCTTGAAGTATCTCGTCGGCTGGGAGCAGCATCTCGGTTTGGGACTTCCCGCCGATGGCTGTGTCGTCTCACTCGCGAATCTTGAGCCGGCGCTTTGTCGCGTTGCAACTGCCCTGGCAAACGAAGAGGTAAGGGCCATCTTGGACGAACTCACGACTGCGTATTCGTTGCTCAGCCCCGACTGGTACATGCACGTCAAAGCGGAACTGTTCAGGCGAGGTGTCATTTCGTCTCCCAAGCTTGCAGGTCATTGAACGAGCTATGAGGACGCTGACGCAGAAGGACCTGTATCTTGCCAATCGCGCGCGATTGCAGGCGCCCCTGAATCGAGATTCGGACGTGGATGCCTTCGAGCGTGAATGGATTGCGCGCAGGCTCGGCGAGCTACCGGAACTGCCGCTCCCGACCTCTCTGGCCGAACTGAGAGCGGCACTGAGATGGCAGATCGCGGCGGAACAGAACGCGCCTCAGCCTGAAGCCAACTATGTGGCGGAACAGATGCGTTCGGATGAGTTCCGTATTCTGATACAGGAGTTCGCAATTGATGGTTTGACCGAGGCGCAGGTCTTTTACTACGCGCTTCCTCGTTTGCCGCTAGAAGCGCAAATGCCACTATTGCGGATCATGATCGACGAATTTGGTTCGGGCAATCTGCGTCGAGCACATACGACGCTCTACGTCGACTTGCTGCGCGAACTTGGCATGTCGACATCACTCGAGTCATATCTGGAACGAGTTGATACATTGAGTTTCGAGTTCGTCAATCTTTTTTTCTGGCTGACACTACGCGCCGACGATGCGTCCTATTTTGCCGGCGCGTTGACCTACCTCGAAACAGCGATTCCGGGATTTTTCGAGTGCTACGCGCAGGCATGTCGGCGGCTGAATGTGCGGGCGCACGGTTACTACACCGAACACCAGCATATTGATGGCTTTCATGCAGAGGAAGGTCAGCGACTGCTTGCGGCCATGCACACGGCCGCAGTACTCGACGCCGCGAAAGCCTGCCAAGGTGCCCGATTGATGGGCTACATCACTGATATGGCATTCCGGAATGCGGTGATGAAGGCGCGACTCGCACGGCTGATCGAATACTGCAAATCGAATGATGATGGACGATAGTGACTACGAGGAGGTGGGCTTCTTTACGCTCATCATCGACGGACGCCAGTACGCGGTTCCTCAATATTGTCCTCATCGCGCGGGCAAGCTTCGTTACGGGTATATCAACGTGATCCGCAAGACGATCACGTGCCCACTGCATCATTCGGTTTTCTGCCTTGAATCGGGCAAGCAGCTCGCGGGTTTCGAATGCGGTGTGCTGAATGTAAAGCGCTCTTCGGGTGAATGTGTCGATGCGCGTGGAGCTACGCCATTCGACGATGAAGCCTCCGTCAATGAAATCACGAGAAGAGGATAAGCACATGCAATATATGGCCGAGCAATTGTGGACTCCCTTGTCAGAATCACTTCTCGGATGGGATCACGCATTCCACGACCTGATGCTCAACGACAAGTTGCGTATGAAGGCCTACCGGGAGGCGATTTTGGATACGGTACAGCCGGGTGACCGCGTCGTTGATCTTGGGACGGGAACCGGTATTCTGAGCCAGTGGGCTATGGAGGCCGGTGCGCAGCAGGTGATCGGCATCGAGATGAACGCGGAGATTCTCGACTTGGCGGTCTGCCGTATGAACGCTGCGGGATACGGGGATCGCTTCGTTCCGGTAAACCGGATGTCCTACGATGTCGAACTCGATGCTCCCGCCGATGTGCTGGTCTCGGAGATCATCGGAAACATGGCGGATAACGAGAATTTTCAACCGATTCTCGAGGATGCGATCGGACGATTTCTAAAGCCCGGTGGAAGAGTCGTGCCGCAGTCGGTCTCGTCCTATATGGTGCCGGTGGCCGCAACCCAGGCGCACACACACCTGTGTCATGGCGCAGTCTCAAGCCTGTCGCCGCGATACGACATCACGCAGCTATATCGGGCGAAGGGCACGCGATCGCCCTTCAACTTGTACTACGACTGCATTCTTCCGAGCAACCTATACCTGAGTGCTCCGCAACGAATGTGTCACTATTCTGGAAAATGGGACCAGCCTGCTACCTATATTCGTAAGTCATCCTACGTTATAAATTCGGATGGTCTTTTGACCGGCTTCAAGTGCTACTTCATGGCCGAGCTTTCGGGCGTCACGCTCTTGGATATATCGGGGGGCGACGTACACGCTGGAGAGACGTCCGACAGCTGGAAACATGCTTATCTGCCTATCGAGTTTCCCATCGAGGTTCAGGAGGGAGACCTGCTGAATGTCGCGTTTAGCCGACGCTATCCCAAACGCGACGAAACCAGATTCCAGCAAATGTATGAGTGGTGCGGAACGGTGGAGCGACGAGGTCGCCCGATTGGGCGATTCGGCCAGGACATGGGGGAGTAGCGCATCCGGCCATCGCTATCCTGACGCGGCGGACTGGTCGACCGGTGGCAATTTTCCCAGTAGGTCTCGCCTGTGGGTTAAGAGGCCAGTTCAAAAAGGCTGCTCGATACGCCTGAAGATGTTCCAACAGACAAGCGAGCAACCGAGTTTCAGGAATGCTTCGTGAATGTCAGCCCGTCGCTCGAAGCGAGTGCGTAGGCGACGAAAACTGTGGAGCCAGGAGTGAGTGCGTTCGACCACCCAACGATACTTGCCGAGTCCGCTGCCGTGTCCGGTCCGGCGCTTCGCGATCACTGGCTGGATACCGCGATTGCGCAGGGCTCGCCGATGCCGCTCGGAGTCGTATCCGCGATCGGCGTAGACCACGCGAGGCCGTTGAATCGGGTGGCCGCGCAGGCCGCGAATCGATGGAATCGCGTCGATCAGCGGCAGCAACTGCGTAACATCGTTGACGTTCGCGCCAGTCAGGATCGCGGCGAGAGGTGTGCCGTTGGCGTCGGTGACGATGTGGTGCTTGGAGCCGGGTCGCGCGCGATCAGTGGGGTTCGGGCCAGTTTTTGGCCCGCCCCAACAGCCCGTACCGATGATGAATCGACGGCGGCACGTGAAAAATCGATCTGGTCGACCGCCCGCAGTTTGGCGAGCAATAGTTTGTGGAGGCGATCCCACACGCCGGCTTCGTGCCAGTCGCGAAGTCGGCGCCAACAGGTTGCCCCCGAACCGAAGCCGAGCTGGGTTGGCAGATGGTTCCATCGAATGCCGGTCTTGAGCACGAACAGGATGCCGTTCAATGCTGCCCGATTCGGAACCGGAAACCGTCCTGGATTCTTCGTTCACCGCGGTTTCGGCGGCGGGAGCAATGGCTCGATGAGTATCCACAATTCGTCATCAACGATCGGCGCTTGCATCCCTCATGATCCCGTTGCTCAGATGCTTGAGGTTAACAGGTCGCCGGTGAAGTTAACAGCCCCTCGAGGGTCTTTTTGAACTGGCCTCTAAGAAGAATCATGAGCGATAGGGGTACGGCTTCTGGGCGTTTTGGTGAAGCGCCGCGCGTCAAACACATCTCCATGTATTGCCGAGAACCATCAAATAACAAGGCAGGGCCATGCGAAATTGGTTGAAGCAGTTGATCAGTGACGTTATTGAAAAGCCGATAGACGCTGACGAGCGTACGACTGCGTCCACCTTGCTAGGGTGGCCGCGAGATCAGATTTTTCGGGACGTCATCGGGCGAGGGCAAGCCGATTTCACATCTGAAATCGGTCATCTGAGCGCGTACGACAGGGCGCTCCTGTACGCAAAATACAACCAGGGCCGACATCTTGACGAATTGTGTCACGCCTTTGATCGGCTGCTCGGTGAGCAGGTTATTGCGCGTCCGACAGTGATCGACGTCGGGTGCGGTCCTTTTACAGCGGGATTGGCATTCGCTGCGTCGATCGGTCCTCGTGAACCATTTCGATACTTTGGGATTGACCGTGCCCCTAGCATGCTGGAGCTCGGCGGTGTGCTTGCGACTGGCGCGCGGCATCGTGGCGCGTTTCATCCACTTACCACATGGGCCTTCGGGCAGAGCCTGGACGAACTCGATTTCGGGCCGGTTCGTGGTGAATGGGTGGTGGTCGTGGCTTCGTACCTGCTTGCCAGCCCTACGCTGGTTGTTGACGAACTGGTGGCGTCAATTCTCGGGGCTCTAACGAGGTTTGGGCCGGGGCCCGTCGCAGTGCTTTATACGAACAGTGCAAATGCTGCTGCCCGGGCCAAATTTCCGGCATTTCGTGATTCGCTGATGCGGGAGGGATTTGAAGTGAAGGCCGACTTTGTGGAGCGCTTCGTCGACACCACGAAGACACCGAAGGATTTGCACTACGCGTTGTTGTTCAGACCGGCGCAGAACATCATCAATATGTGAAGGATGCACCAATGAAGTTGCCGAAACTCGACGATTTGGTCGATGAGCAGATGCTTGTCTATGAGCATGACCCGGATGAAAACCTATTTGTCGCGGGACCACCCGGTTCGGGAAAAACGAGTCTTGCCGTTCTGCGGGCAAAGTTCCTGAAGGAGTTGGGCAAGCGTGTCCTAGTGGTGACGCGAAACAAGATGCTTGCGGCCTTGACGGCGCAACTGGATGGAGAAGGGCTCGAGTCGTATACCATGAATGCCTTCGTCGGCAGGGCCTATCACGGTCTCACGCACCAGAATTTGCCGCAGTTCTATCCTTTTGTTTACGACTGGAATACGATTATCGAGGTATTCGCGGCTGCCGGTGCTGCACCGCAGCTCGATCATCTCATTGTCGACGAGGGGCAAAATCTTCCCGCGGAATTCTTCCACTGGGCCGTGCGTTTTGGCGCGAAGAATCTGACCGTTTTCGCAGACGAGGATCAGACTACCGACTCACAGCGCGCGTCTCTGCGTGATATTTGCCGCGCTGGCATGCCGAAACCAAAACGGCTGATGGCGAATCATCGAAATACAGCGGAGATAGCAGCAGTGGCCGAGCATTTCCATCGTTCCCGCATCTTGCCGCCGGGCGTCGTGCAGCGCGGCCGTGGTGGCGAGTTGCCACGACTCGTTCGATCGCAAACTTGGGATGAACTCGTCACACTCATTGCTACCCGCCGCCAGAACCGCGCGGAGGCCATCGGCGTAATTGTGTTCCGTCGCGATGATGTACTGGAAGTTCGGGACAAGTTGAGGATGATGTTGCCTGAAGGCACGCGGATCGATGCCTATATCAACGGTGGTACGGGGGCGCCTGAAGATATCCGCTTGCTCGAACCGGGAATCACCGTGCTGAGCAGCGAATCGGTAATTGGACTGGAGTTCCATGTTGTATATTTGCAAGATTTGCATCGGTCGCTCCCGTGCGGTTCACGTGAGGACTATCGGCGCATGTACATGCTGTGCGCGCGTGCACGGAATTATTTGACGCTAGTCGATGGTCCCGATGCGCTGAACAACAATCAACTCGCCGACCTGCCGGGTCCAGCATTGCTTGCCAGATGACAAGACAAACTTCGACTTCGACACAGATGGACTGGCTATCGCTGGAGGGCGGAGCCGGGATGTCAGAGAACACGGCGAACGCTGTTTCACGTCGCTTGGTGTTTGCCCTTGATAGTCGAGACTGGTTGCGTTTTCTTGTCGATGAGTGGTGGCCCACACGAGTCGATACCCGGGGCGTACGCTTGGGCGTGGATGCCGCATGCGGTGAGATGGCATCCGCAGGCCTCGTGGTGATGGTATGGGTCGACCCCGCCCAGCTTCCCCCGTGGCCGATCGCGGTGTATGGAGATGGGCGGTGGCGCGATGCGGCACTGGATGCAATCGGACCGCGGGACGCGGAAGTCCGCTGGCCGGGCCCTATACCCTTATCGGCGGTCTCGGCGTTCTCGGTTGCAACCGAGCGGGAGCGCGCACGATTGCTTGCGATGGCCAAGGGTTTCAGCAACGTGGAATTGCCGGCGCAGCAGATCGAAATTCGGGCGACCGCTTGTAATCCTGTTGCGTTGGATTCACCGGCTTGCGAATGGCTGTATTCCCCGCCTGATCAGTGGAATGCGATCCGTGGTGCGGCGATGATGGCCCTATGGGCCGTTCCGACCATCGATCCGTGGCTCGATTTATTTTGCCAGTCATTGTGGACCGGGGCGTCGAACGAAAATGCCGCGACTGCACTGGGCGCTCCCTGGCTCTCAGCACCGCTGTGGACTCACGTGACGCCTGACGCCGTTCAGATGCCGTTGTGGGCAGCGATTCGCGAAGTTCTCGGCGCGGTGAACTATCGGCAGGAGTGGCGGCCATCCGAAGTATTGGATGCGATTGTAGAGAGTGCCACGCTATTGGGAGCGGATGCCAAATCGCTATCGGACCTTGGGAAGCATACCCATGCGATGCTGTCGGATGCGATGGCGATCGATGTTCGACGGGGTGAGCGAGATTCTTTAGGGTTTGCATTGCAGTTGGTGTTGCTTCGACCGACGGCGGACCAGTTCGTTACCTGGTTGGACGAACTCCCCGCAATGTCGCCGGCGGTGTGGTGGACCGGGGCAATGCTTGCGGGGCTTGTCACCGGGATGCGGGACCTCGACCCGCAGTTCCGCGGGGGGGCCGCTGCGCGGAACCTGCTTGCCGTACGCACCTGGAAACTCTTTGCCGGATACGATCAGCCGGATTCGGTTTGGCCCGATCTGTTTGCGCCGAAGCCGTCATGGATGCTTGGCGGCGACAGAGTACAGTTCGTTGAGTCTGGCAAGAAGTGGGCAGACCGCAAGCCAAGTCGCCGTGGAGAGTGGTTTCGAGCGAACTTGTCGGACGAGCCGACCTATCGGGTGGCGCTCGATCTTGCGAGGCGATTGCAGCCGTCTTGCCTGCACCGGTGTCTACGGATTGCCGACACCGACCTTGCCGTATCGGGGGACGGCAGGATGACCGTTAGCAAGGCGGCCGGTCGCATGAAGATCAAGGGCGAAGTTCGCATTATCCTCAACGAGAACGCTTCTTTCGACGATGTGCTGGACGTCGCTCGCTTCAGAGACTGGATTGCGGCCGGAAGTGTCGCGGAACGACTCCCGGCGGTGCCGGACTCAGGGCAGTCCGAGGAACGAGACCTTGGCGACAATTTGTCTCCGTCGGTGGAGGGGCAAGACAGCGTCGCTGCGACGCCGGTTATCCAGCTGCCAGATGACCCCACGGGGCTGTCGACGATAGCCGACTTCATCTCGGATGATGAGGAAAGTGCATTGCTGGCCGAGATCGAGCGTGGTGATTGGCTCGATACCCTTACGCGCAGGGTGCAGCATTACGGTTGGAAGTACGATTACCGGGACCGGAAGATAAAGCCTGAATCTTATCTCGGCCCGCTTCCACGATGGGCGGCAGACTTGGCAGAGCGCCTGGTAAGGGACGGCCTTGTGAGTGAGTTGCCGGATCAGGTTATCGTCAATGAATACGTCGGGAATCAGGGCATAGCAAAACATGTTGATTGTCCCGAATGCTTTCGCGGCGCTATCGCGACAATCAGCCTGGTCGAATCCTGGAGCATGCTGTTTCGGACTCTCGACGGAACGCACAAGGTCGAGCGGCTACTGCAGCGCCGCAGCGCGGTCGTGCTGGATGGAGAGGTCCGCGAAAAGTGGACGCATGAGATTCCGAAGCGAAAGAAGGAGGGCGCCGCGCTGCGTGGGCGCCGGATCTCCATCACGTTTCGAAAGGTGGTGGAACCGACGAAGCCAAAACGCGCCACGCGTCGAAAAGCTGGCACATGACGGGGCCGGGATGGGCAAACTACATGCCATCAGTTCCTCGATTGCTGCGAGGGTGGGATCACACCGAGAGTCCGTTTTGCGACGTCCGGTTGTTGCGGTTTCTAACAAGGCGGGCGCGCGCATTATTCAATGCAGTGAAAAAAGCCGCGAATTGTCGAAAAATTGCAGGTGCTGGCGTTATCGAATATTTTTAACTATTGTTAGCGGATGTGGACTTGCCTTGCAGGTTCGCGTACGGTCCCCCTCGGGACGGCTGGGTAGTGACCGCCCGTCACATGGCCCAATTTCGCATGCTCGTGAAACCGGTCTACGTGACGAATGGTCCACCGGCAGTCGTTATGCGGGCAGTGAGTCCGATTGACCTCAGGACAGGAAGAAGAATCGTGGGCGAACACGAATGCTCGGGTGGCATCGGTGATGTCAAGCGAATGGCTCGGTCGCACGAGCGGGCCGACTATAAGCCGCATTGGACTGAGTCAAGCTGGATTCCGCTTGCGACGATAGCGGTCATCGTCATTTCGATCTTTGTCACGTGGGCGACTCTGGATGCAATCTTGGTGAATGCCATTCCCATCGGGCAAATCAAGCACTGAGTGAGCGATGGCAAATGTGCATTTGCGACGTGACCTCACTATTCGCGACGTTGTTGACGCGACGTGTTTGTAGGCACCAGGGAACCGAGCTGAAAGAGAAATATATAGGCGGATTCTTGATGCCGCTGGCGATCGCGCTTTCAGTGGGGGTTTCGATAACCGGATGCGACGAGCAAAAAGTCGTGGACGCGGTTAGCGCAATCAAGCCCGATGCGCTCGCATTTGGCAACTTGCAACCAGGCGTTTCGACGACCGACGACGTGCGATGCCAGGCTGGCAAACCAGAAATTGTCTGGTAGGGTGAGGACGGCGCGCAGCGATTCGAGTATCCCCACGGCCCGAGTGGTGCGGCGACCTATATGGTCGACTTTGGACCAGACTGTCATCTGGTTTCGGTCACGCAAGTATTGACTGCGGAGAACATTGCGAAAGTCGTTCGGGGGTTGGCACAAGATGACGTACGTCGGCTGCTTGGTAAGCCGACCACCGTCGCCGAATATGCGCTGAGCCATGAAGCCGTGTGAAGCTGGCACTGGCAAGAAGATGGCGTTTCTCGTGATGCGATGTTCCATGTGCATTTTTTGGCGGAGGGCATCGTCATCCGGACGTCACGCTCCGAAGCACCGGGACATGAGTTGCACTCAGACACTTCGCCATGTGCACTTGTGCAGACGATGACCGTGCGGTCCTTTTCCCGGAGACATAGTGGAAATCGCAATGGGATCAAATTTTTGTCGACATCGGAACGGTCGCAATCCACGTTGCCGACCATCAGGGTGGTCGGCAGCATTATCACTGTCACCCCGGGAATTTCACGCTCTCCTGAGATCAAGGAAAAAAGGGGCGCATCACACGCATGTTGCTGTGGACCTAACGAGGATCGATGCACGTGACGCAACTCATACGCCATGTATCACGCTCCAATGCAATCCAGAGCTTCGGATCGGAGATCCTCCGATGATCTCACCCGAGTTTTTGCGAACAATTGTCAGGATTTAAAGGTATTTAGGGAAGCGACGCTGAGCAACAACGCATGTTTTGATATCTCGAAGCGATTTGATAGCATGGCTCCGCTCAAGCGGACAGCTTGGCTCCTTTCAAATAAATTTGCGCTTCGGATACCGAATTAATATGAAAAAATCTCTGCTCGCACTTGCTGCTCTGGGTGCCTTTTCTGGCATCGCGCACGCACAGAGTTCCGTTACGCTGTACGGCATCATCGATGAGGGTCTTAGCTACACGAACAATGTCGCGACCGGCGTGGACGCGAACGGCAATTTCACGCATGGTCACGTTCTCGCCATGCAGAGCGGTGTGCTGCAAGGCAGTCGCTGGGGTCTGAAAGGCACCGAAGAACTCGGTGGCGGCATGAAGGCAATCTTCCAATTGGAAAACGGTTTTAACGTCAACAATGGAGCGTTGGGCCAGGGTGGTCGTATGTTCGGCCGTCAAGCGTTCGTTGGTTTGTCGTCGGCAAATGCGGGAACGGTGACGTTGGGCCGCCAGTACGACTCCGTTGTCGATTATCTTGGGCCGATGACCGCCAATGGAAACTGGGGCGGCGCATTCTTCTCGCATCCGTTCGACAACGACAACACCGATAATTCGTTCCGCATTAACAACTCGATCAAGTACACGAGCGCGAACTACAACGGCCTTCAGTTCGGCGGTCTGTACGGCTTCAGCAATTCGACGGGCTTTGCGAACAATCGTGCGTGGAGCCTGGGTGCGCGCTATTCGAACGGCCCGTTCACCGTGGCTGCAGCGTACCTCGACTTGAAGAATGCAAATGTCACGAGCGTTGGCGCTCAGACCGAAGGTAATCCGGTGACCTCGCTGCTGAGCGGGATTGCCACGGTAGTGGCCGGTCAGTCGGTTAACGTCACGTTTCAGAAGCAACGCACGGGCGGTTTGGGCGCGAGCTATGCATTCGGCCCGGCTACTGCCGGTGTGATGGTCAGCGAGTCGGTGATGCAGAATCCGACGTCGTACTTCCGATTCCTCAATGTCGAGGGGAACGTTCAGTACTTCGTTACGCCGGCGCTGTCCCTTGGGGCCATGTATGACTACACGCGCATGACGATCAGTGCGGGTAGTGACCGTGTCGGATCGAACTTCCATACGATCGGCTTGATGTCGGACTACTTCCTGTCCAAGCGCACGGACGTGTATGCGCAGGCCGTTTACCAGAAGGGCTCGGAAAATTCGGAAGGTCTGGTGGGTGTCGTCGGTGCGGGGGGGTATTCGTCGAGCACGTCACAGGTCGTCGCGCGAGTCGGCATTCGGCACAAGTTCTAATCGCTTGCTGACTTGACGGAGCACGTGCTGCGCTCCGCCAAGTACGAAGCCACTGATCTGACTTGTTTCAGCAGGGGCTTTTCGTTTCGAGTGCCGTGAATTTTCCATGTTCCATCGGTTCTGAAAACCAATCGCTGTACTGTCATTCCAGGTGCTCAACAATTGTCAAACCCAGCCGGAATATGTCCGGCGGTGGTTCGAAATAGTTAGAATGACACCTGCCTTCTTTGGTCAAAGAGGCATTGCGAAGGGAGCGAGAGGGCCGTCCGCGAGGACGGCCCTCACTTTTTTGCAAGCTTGCGAACTGCGGATCGTCATGCACGTGAATGAAGCGAACCCACGCAAGAAGACTGGCGGACAGGAGGCAATCGCGTCATCGTCGGTAGCGGTCCAACGGTGTTCTACCGGTGAGCCAGGCACCTTCTATTTGGTGACACGAGCGGCACGACTGCCCGTGATTTGCGTCGAGTTGGCGACTTGGGTGCCTATGGAGCAGAAGGTCGCGGGAAACGTGCGGGAGCGGGGGAGGGATGCTGAACTTGTCATGAAGCGTGAGATCTTCAATGTCTGAAGTTTGGCGAGGATCTCGGCGCTGACAATTATTGATCTTCCATTGGTCCAGCTCGTGTCACGATCAGAACAAGAGTGAGCGAGACCACTGACGTTGCCAATCGCGACTTCAGTAGCGTGAGCATGGGAAGCCCTGCGATCATCAGCAACGCGTTGGCGTTCCAGGATCGTGTATCCGGCACGAGCGGCGATGCGGAAAATCGCAGGCGAGATGGAATTGAATTCAGGCGCGCGATCACTCGGGCCTCAGGGATCTCTGTCTGGCGAAATCGATATGCATAGAACTTTGCTCAGCATGTCCGGCATGGTGATTGTCGGCCTTGTCGTAGCGTTGATTGTTGTCCTGGAGACTGCACCAGGACCGCAGGAAAAGGCGCCACTTCCGGCAAAGTCGATGAAGCGGGTGAATGCGAGGTGAGAATGCGCGTACTGTTCAAGCTCTGGGTGGGAGCGTCGGCGTTGGTCGTTTGCGTTGCATGGCTTGCTCATCATCCTGCTCATGGTCGGACCTTGTCTCAGAACACGAGTATGGACGAACATCCGACGCAAACGATGCTCAATCCGCGGCTCGATCAATCTCGTCAGAGCGTGCTCGAGCCGTCGTCCACATCGTTCAGAATTGTGCCGACATCGGAGACGACACTCGATATCTCCCCGGACGCCGCGATTGATGACATCGTGGAATCGACACCGATTGTTCTGGTCAAAAAAATTGTCCTGATGTCGCCGGATGGCAAGCCATTCGAACCGCCCGGTGGCGTCACCAGTGCGAGACTCGATGAAGTCACGAATCGATTCGTTGGCCACGCAATTGGATCACGCCGGATCAATGTAATGGTGAGACGGTTGACCGAGGTATTTGTGGCGGCCGGTTTCGTGGCGACACACGCCTCAGCCGATTCCCGGAATCTGGCAAATGGAGTGCTTATGGTGACGATTCACGTCGGGCGAATTGCGACCTTCACCGCAATGACGGACCCGGTAGGTGATGGGAATCGCTCCGCCAGCGATCTCGAAACACGCAATCATCGGGTGTCGACGAAATTGACGCTTTCCGTCCTTGGGTCGGCGACTCGCGGTACTTGATCTCGAGCGTACGTTGCGCGATGCGTTAGCGTCAGTTAACCGGTTCGGATGCGAATCGAGCGAGGTCTCCGCAGCGCGCATACAAGCTCGCGAGGCCGGATGTGATGCAACCCTCCTCGTGTCTTGATTCCATCCTCGCCTGGATCGGGGCACCTTAGCGCGGCGGTCGATCGTCGCGCCTTTTTTATTCAAAGTAGAGACGACGTAAACGCGAAATCAAGCCGTGTCCTGACGAGGAGACGTTGTCAGGTGACTCGCGTGGACGCCGTGGCGTCGACCCATGCCGCTGCATGCAGTCGTATAAAGATTATCGTGTCACTGCGGACGATGTCCGGTTGGCGTCCGGGAGTGCTTGAACATGCGGCGGCAGATACGCAGGCGCAGTTGCTTGAGGAAGAATGCGGAGGATCCCAGGCACGCCGCAACGCAAACGAATGGCGTGCGGACGCATTTGGCATCGTGCCGGCTGGACGCTCACTGACCTGATGTGCGCTCTTTCAATCGACACTGCTTTGCCGTTCAGATAGCTCATCCAAGTATATGTGTCGATGACGTCTGCGGGAAGGGCGTGCAGAGACCGGTAGATGCTCTCCTGCACCTACTGCCGACGTACGCATCCTGCATCGCGCGAAGTGGTCGACTTGCATGCGTGCACATAGTGCACAGAGTGGATATTCGTCTAATTTGATCGACTTTCACACGGACACCAGGGCAATCGCATGAAGGGTCGTTAACAATCTACATGAACGTCCCCCGTTTGAGCAGGTTTCCGATAGTTATGCAGACAGGATGGGTTGCAGCTCTACATTCGGCCTTTCTGCAGCCTCGATTGCTGCGGGCCCCGATGAAATCCGCTGACTCGCGCCTCATTCAAGGATCGAGCTCCAGGCTCAATTGTTAACTCAGGTTGAGCGAGTCACGGTCCTACCTAGTCTGTCATCACTGTCGATCGCCTGCGCAACCTTGGGACGTATTCTCCCGGATAAGCGTTGTTTGTCCGTTTCCTGTTACCGTTCATGCCACACGTGTGCTGTGGTACTCCTTCTGGTACGGCCGACCGTGGGCGAGCATGGCCCAGATCGTTCTTGCCATCTTGTTCGCTAGCGCAACAATGACAACGTTTTTCGGACGACGCTTACCGATCTGCTCGATCCATGTTCCGCGTTCCTTTGCATGCAGCAACACACTACGCGCCCCGTGCACGAGCAGGGTTCTCAGGTAGGTGTCGCCCCTTTTACTGATACCGAGTAATTGAACTTTTCCGCCAGACCCGGTCTGCGCGGGCACGAGCCCCAGCCAAGCGGCAAATTCGCGCCCCGACCGGAATGAAGCTGGATCGCCCATCGTTGCGACTGCTGCCGTCGCTGTCAATAATCCGACTCCTGGAATTTCGGCGATTGCTTTGCAGGCCTGATCGTGCTTCATCCAATCCCGCAGTCGTCGTTCAATTCCGGCGATCTGATCGTCGAGTTTCGTCAAACCGTTCCACTGTTCCCGCAGTGAATCGATTAGAGGCCAGTTCAAAAACCCTGCTCAGCTCGCCTGAAGATGTTCCAACAGACGAGCGAGCAGCCAAGCTTCAGGAATGCTTCGTGAATGTAGGCACGTCGCTCGAAGCGCGTGCGTAGGCGACGGAAATTGTGGAGCCAGGAGTGCGTACGTTCGACCACCCAACGATACTTGCCGAGACCGCTGCCATGTTCGGTCCGGCGCTTCGCGATCACGGGTTTGATACCGCGCTCGCGCAACGCGCGACGGTGTCGGGTGGAATCGTAGCCGCGATCGGCGTAGACGACGCCGGGCTTTTGAAGCGGTCGGCCACGGACACCGCGAATTGGTGGAATCGTATCAACGAGCGGCAGCAGCTGCGTGACGTCGTTGGCGTTCGCGCCAGTCAGGATTGCGACGACGGGAACGCCGTTGGCGTCTACGAGGATGTGGTGCTTGGAACCCGGTCGCGCGCGATCCGTGGGGTTCGGGCCAGTTTTTCGCCCGCCCCAACGGCGCGCACGGACGATGAATCGACCGCAGCGTATGACAGATCGATTTGGCCGGCCGCACGCAACTTGTCGAGCAGCAACTCGTGCAGTTGGTCCCATACACCAGCCTTTTGCCAGTCGCTCAATCGCCGCCAGCAAGTTGCGCCCGAGCCGAAGCCCAGCCGAGTCGGTAAGTGGTTCCAGCGAATTCCCGTTTTGAACACGAACAGGATGCCGTTGAGCGCCGCACGATCGGACACGCGCGGACGACCAGGATCGCTCTTCGCACGAGGCTTCGCAGGCGGCAGCAATGGTTCGATCAGTATCCACAGTTCGTCGTCAATGATCGGCGCTTCCATCCTTGGGCTTCCGTTGTTCTGGTGCCCAAGGTTAACAGCTCGCCGAGGAAGTAAACAGCCCCTCACGGGGTTTTTGAACTGGCCTCTTAGCATTGTCGGCAGGCGCTGGGCAAGTCGTGCCAATACGTCTGGTATCCCCTTATCCAGTGCAGCCCGGCTTTTGGCCATCACTTCGCCATATTCGGTCAGCAGGCCACGCAGGCTGTTCATCTGCATCGTGCGGAATTTCACCAGTTGCTGCCGCATGCGGTGCAGCCCAAGCACCGCCTGTTGCGCTTCTGTCTTTATTGCGACAGCCTTGATGGGTTGCTGTACCGCGAGCCAGATTGCTCGTGCATCGGCAGCATCATTTTTGTTGCCGATGTTGAACGCCTTGACGAACTTCGCCGGCATCAACTTCACGTCATGCCCCATCCGGATCAGACAACGAGCCCAGTGCTGAGATCCGCCACATGCCTCCATTCCAACAAGGCAAGGTGAGCGATTCACAAAATACTCAAGAAACCGGCCGCGCTTGATCGCCTTGTTCACGATCTCACCAGTATCGGGATCAACCCAATGAACCTGGATGACGTTCTTTGCGATGTCGACTCCAACGGGCGTAAGCTTCATCTCGGATCCTCCGGTTTGTCTTTGAAGACCTTGATGATCTTCTACTTTGGGCACTTTGATGCCGTCGGCCCGTGAGGATCCGCCTCCCGCATTTCCTCACTGCCAGATTCTTCACCACTGACGGGTGGGGGACGTTCATATCATTCAAGGAGTTACGCGCGGGGTTGTAAACCGAGGCGAATCAAGCGTTTACTACTATCTTTTGCGGAGGCATCGGATGGAGGAGACGCAAGCCTTGAGCATCGAAGACGCGTTCGGCGAGTTGCGCGATCCGCGCAGCCGAACGCCTGCCCACGACTTGTCAGAGATGCTGGTAGTGGCACTGTGCGCGATTTTATCGGGAGCGGATAGCTGGGTAGCCATTCAGATCTGGGGTGAAGAGAAACTGGAGTGGCTACGCGGCTACGTGCCGCTGCGCAACGGCATCCCGTCGCACGACACGTTTGGACGGGTGTTCGCGGCCCTCAACCCGCGTCAGTTCGAGGCGTGCTTCACGCGCTGGATGAGCGGCGCGTTTCCGACGTTGTCCGGCGAGCTCGTCGCAATCGACGGCAAGACGGTCCGTGGCTCACATCGCAATGGGGGGCGTGCCATTCACCTTGTTTCGGCCTTTGGAAGCGGCCTGGGCGTTGTCCTGGGGCAGGTGCGCACGGCCGACAAGAGTAACGAGATCACGGCGATTCCGGAATTGCTCGACGCGCTGCTGCTCAAGGGCGCGATCGTGACGATCGACGCGATGGGCTGCCAGCAAGCGATCGCCCGGCAACTCGTCACGAGCGGTGCCGATTATGTGTTGGCGGTCAAGGAGAACCAGCCGACGCTGCTGGTGGAGATTCGCTCGACGCTCGAAGCCCTCGATCGACTCCAGCCCGAAGATCGATGGGACTGTTCGAGTGAATATCGGGAGGTCGAGAAGGACCACGGCCGGATCGAAACGCGTCGTTGCCTGGTTAGTGACGTGATGAACACATGGCGTGCGGCCGCGCTCTGGCCAGGCATGCGCTCGATCGTGATGGTGGAGGCCACGCGCGAGATCGGCAATACGGTGACGGTCGAGCGCCGATATTACGTGAGCAGCCTGCCGCCCGATGCAACGCGCATTGCATACGCCGTGCGCTCGCACTGGCGAATCGAGAACTCGATGCACTGGGTGCTCGACGTAGCGTTCGGCGAAGATCAATGCAGGGTGCGAGTCGAACATGCGGCGCAGAACTTTGCAATTCTGCGCCGCATCACAATGAACCTGCTGCGCAAGGACACGCAAACCAAGGCGGGCCTCAAAATCCGCCGGCTCAAGGCCGCCACCAGCGACAACTATCGCGCTCAACTCCTTGGCTGGTAAGCCCCTTCATGCGATTGCCCTGTCACGGACACGGACTTCTGACAATTGTTGAGCCTCGGAACGTATATGTACTTCTAGAATTCGCGCAGACGCGTCAGCGCGCGTGGGGCATCCGAAGCGTCGTTTGTTCGGAAGGGAAAGCATGTCGAGGCGTGGAGGTCAGCATGTCACCCGAGCCGCGTCGAATTGTGCATTCGCTGTTCGATGTTCTTGAAGGCGATCACGTAGGTGTGACAGACACAAGTGTTGATATGTCAGCGTGGGACGCAGGCGTGCCGACAGCATGGCGGGAGACCAGACCAACGCCGAAATTTCACATTTTCATGACTCGAATCCGATCACATCGATTTCGTTGTGCATCGGATAGCACACTCGACCCCGTCAGCTGACATAACACATGACAGCGCAGGTGACCAGAGCATGCAAGGCGCTGCTCTGAGCGAAGCATTGAGACGAACTGCGGCGCATGCACGTCATGCAAGTACAGAATCCCAAATTAAACCGATGGCTCAAAAGATGACTCTCACCGAACGCCTAGTTCTCCGTTCGTTTTTTCTTGCTTTTACTGCATTCGCAGGTTCAAGCACCGTCGTACTCGCTCAAACCGCGGTCGACCAGATTGCGGTGCAACCTTCTACTTCCGAATCTGCCCCGGTGAACGTCACTGGCGAAGCACCGACTGGCAGCGTACAGGAGCTTCAGCAATTGCTAAGTCACGATGCCGTGGAATCGGTGCGCAGCACGACCAACGGCAGCTACAACGCCCAGCTCTTGTTCGACCGGCAAACGGCAACGTACTACGCAGCATTGCTGCAACAGGGAAAGGTTTGGCGCGTTGCCAAAGGCAAGGATGAGGACCGTGTGAGCACTGTATACCGGTCGTTCACAAGACGAACCGAACAGTTGTCGGTGGAAGAAATGCATCGTACGCAGCTCGAGGCGCAAAAGACGCAGGCCGAGCAACGATTGGCGCTCATACAGGAGCGTGAGAGCCGGCTGCAAGCTGACTTGAACGTAGCTCACGAACAGGCTGCACTTGCCGCGAATCGCGAGCAGGAAGCTCGCGAGCAAGTGAAGGATCTCCGTGCACAGCGGGACGCTACACAGACGAAGCTGGTTCAAACCCAGTTGCAGGTTAAACAGTTGCAGAACCAGGTTAATGCAGGGTTGCCTGCCGAGCACCGCGGGCATCGCGTCAAGCGTGAAAACCGACGTCGATCGTGAAGCCGCAGCCATCGACTACCAGCCGCTTATGGAAATGATCACGCACGACAACGGCGCTTTCGAATCAGGCGAACGCCATGCAGTCCTGCTTGCCTTGTGGCGCCAAGCGGAATCGAACGGTTGGCGCTGCATGTCGCGCATATGGAGGGGGTATCCTGCCCGGTACGAGTTCGTTTGCAATGTCGGGCACCGCTTCGAGCGTCAGGGAACCTACGTTTTGTACAGCGACGGATCGACCCTGATCTGCCCGGTTTGCCGAAAAGGGGCAGGCCGAGGCGACGAATCCGTCGGATCCGAGGGCGGCGAACTGTCATGACGCGAAAAAGAAGTTCGTTCAGAGTTCCGCATACGCGCGAGATGCTCCTGCCGTTGCCGGCGAACATTGTCAGAAAGATATCTCTCGAGAATCACTTGGCGCTTGCGGCAATCGAGGCGGGTCACGGCACGCCGGACACGATGATCGCGTTGGTGCGCGTCCTGTACATGACATATTTTCTGCTTGGGAAAAATGTCTCGGATGATGATCTAGAGCAATTCCGAGTAGTCGAGGATGTGTTAAACGACAGTATTCATGCGGCTGAAGGCGGGCGCAACTGGCGTGTCGGTGGCGAACACATGCCGGCAATCCGGCAAATGTTGCTTCAACTCGACGATCTCCTCGGCGCGGTTCCTAAGCATCGTTATGTCGACGCGTGCGGAAAGATGGGCAGCTTCGCGGAGTCGCCCGATCAGTCCCCACTGCCGGGCAGTCGACTTGAAGGGATCTGGGAATAGCGCATCGAAACGCTTCGCCGGGATCTGACCAAGGCGCTTGTGAGCTATCGACGATGTTCGGGGCATCGCTTTCAAGCAATCATCGGACAGACGCGTCCCACAAGCGTCTTGGGTTCAATCAGCCGATCCGTTGAGGGCGTTCCGGACAACGGACGAATTCTTTCGTCATGTAAGGATCGCGCTATTTGGCGGGTTGTCATCGCGGACAATTCGGTGCTCAACCAGACGTTGAGCTTCGAACCAGTAAGGCCGTTCGTCCATGAACGGCAACTATCAGACGATCGCCCCGAGTGTCTGCACTGTCTGACGTCGGCGGGCGCAAGCATTGATAGTCGGCGCCGTTCCGGCCGGACTTCGGTCCGCGTGCCCGCACATGGAATTTGATCTGGAATGCTAAGAGTGGGGCCGGTTTTTTTTGCAATCATGAGATGAATGTTCGCCGGCCGTTTGGTCGGATGCAGTCTTGGCGCACCACATCGAGTCAAACACTGGAACCGGTTTCTGTCGGGCGATGTGAAATTGTTATGCTGAAGTGACAAGGCCCCGACTCTGCAGAAATAAGGACGACTTGATATGCATAACTCAGTTTCTGTCGCCTAAAATAAAATAATAAATATTTGCCCAATTCTCGAAATATTCAGAACTGGGCGGGATCCATGTTCGAGAGTTCGATGGGGCATCGGGTGGGTTGGTTTGGTATGTGGAATCGTTGACGAAGTCGTCATGGTATGGGTGTGGTAATTAGTTTGTAATTAATTCAGGATATTTACTGGAAGAATTAGGAAAATTCCTACATTGCCGGTAGGTGCGGGTTGAATTGACTATCGGATCAGCGGCAATGTCGAAAATTTGCTTCGTATTTTGCAATAATTGACAATATCATCGCAAGCGGTTGGGATAGCCTTGAGGTGTCAGCGGGCCGATGACTGAGGACTCAAGGCAAGGCGGGACAATATGAATAAATACATCGTCACTTGATTTAGAAAGCGTAATTGATTCTTGGTTTGGGGAGTGGCGAGATGGAGGGGGGGGGTAAGAAAATCGGATATGCACGAGTATCGACAGACGAGCAACATCTCGATATGCAGATGAAGGCGCTGAATGGATTCGGTTGCGATGTTACTCATTTTGATAAGGGCATATCTGGTGCCAGGTTCGATCGACCTGGCTTGACTGGCGCGTTGGAGCAGTTGACCGAGGGAGACACGCTGGTGGTCTGGAAGCTCGACCGCCTTGGGCGATCGCTGGGGCACCTCGCCAACATCATGGGCCAGCTGGACAAGCGAAAGATTCGCGTCGTGTCGCTTACCGAGTATATCGATACACGCTCGTCCAGCGGACGTTTTACGTTCCACATGCTGGCGGCGCTCGCGGAGTTCGAGCGCGGATTGATCAGCGAGCGAACACGAGCGGGAATGGCCGCAGCCCGCGACCGAGGTAGTCATATTGGGCGACCGAAGATTCTGAGTGATGCACAGAGAATCGAGGCGGGGCAGTTACTGGAGAAATATTCGCCATCCCAGGTGGCGAAACGATTTAACGTCCACCGCACCACGCTGATGCGCCATATCAGGGTTCGCGGAGAGGACGGGGCAAGGGAAGCAGAAGCGGATTATGGTCATGATAGGCCTGGGCCGCTTCCGAAGGGTTGATTGATAGCCTGGGCATTAAAAAATGCCACTGTAAATCGTTTGGTGTCTGGCGAGCTGAAAGTTATCAGCTCGAGCAAATGTTGTGTTTGATCGCATAGCGGATCAATTCAGCATTCGTGCGAATTCCAAGCTTTTGCATCAGGCGAATTTTATGGGTGCTGACGGTTTTTGCACTCAAGGAAAACTCCGCGGCGATTTCGTTCACGGTGCTGCCTGCCGCGAAGCGTTGCAAGACCTGCCGTTCGCGTGCAGACAGCAGTTCATCGGCCACCGGCGTCGAGGGCGGTGCATCAAAGACAATCGTTTCGACCAGTTGCGGGTCGATGAAGCGTCCGCCGTCGGCCAGTTTCCGAACTGCATCGATCAGCACGTGCGGGTCACTGTATTTCGTGACATATCCCGACGCGCCGGCCCGCAGCGCATGGGTGACAGTTTGGGGATCGTTGTGGACGCTCAGGACGAGGATCGGCAATTCCGCATATCCGATTCGGATCGTCCTGACGAGTTCGATGCCTGAAACTCCCGGCATGGTCATGTCCAGCAGCAGGACGTCGACCTGATGTGCCTTCAACCGATCGAGCAACTCTTCACCGTCCCGGGCCTCTGCGACGACGACGATATCCGTCGTCGTCGCAAGAATCTGTTTGATGCCACCGCGGACGATCGCGTGGTCGTCAGCTATCAACGTATGAATCAACATAGGTACTTGAAAAAAGTGCAGGAACACTGCACGAGCGCTCCGTTTGCGACGGCCCGATCCGTGGGGGGGCGACGGTGGCGACGCGCTGCTGTGCCGGGAAAATCATGTGTGTTGGATACATCTAGAATTGTAAAACGTTTCTTTAACGGTTAACGTTTACCTTTGCCGCCAGATGCGAGATGAGCTCCGTGCTAGGGCTCGACGTGCAGGCCGGAACCATCCATTCCTTCGCAGTGGGCTCAATGGGGCGTGAAAATTTCTTGACAAGAAGGCGTGTGCTGCTCGCGGGAGGTGCTACTGCACTGGCCCTGAAGATGAGGCCGAGCTTTTCGGCTACAGATGTACCGCGCATCGTGTTTCTTAACCCTGGCGAATCGACTGAACGAGCCAGCGGAAAGCAGTGGCAGCTTGTCAGCCGCTTCATGGCGGCGGCGGCGAAAACGTTGTCCCTGAATCTCGAGGTTCGGTACGCGGAGCGAGACCACTTGCTGATGCTGCGCCAGGCCGAGGCACTCGCGCGTAGCCATGCCGCGCCGGACTACATCGTCATCGTGAACGAGAAGCAGATGGCGCCCCAAATGCTGACGATACTGAGTGCATCGGGGTCGAGGATCGTCGTCATCCACAACGACTTGACCGACGCGCAGCGGAAGGAGCTCGGGAACGAGCGCGAACGTATCGCGAACTGGATCGGCACGGTGACGGCTGATGCTTCCAGCGCGGGTTACCGTCTCATGGCTTATCTGGCCGAACGTCAGACGAACAACGTTCCGAGGGTAATCGGTGTCACGGGGGATCCGATTACTCCGGTTTCGGTGGAGCGGGCGCATGGTGTTCAGGAATGGATCATGAGCACCCCGGCCGCGCGACTGAACCAGCTGGTTTTCAGTGACTGGACCTTCGGCGACAGCTATGAAAAGACGCGCATTCTGCTTAAGCGATATCCGGCGACGAATCTGATTTGGGCGGCGAACGATGCCATGACGCTCGGCGCCAAGAAGGCATGTGACGCGGTCGGTTCGGCTGCGACTGTGGGGGGAATGGGGGCCTTGCCTGAAGCATTGCAGAGTGTGGCGCACGGCGAGTTGACGGCCATGATGGCCGGCGACTATTTCATCGGGGCCTTCGCGATGGTGTTGATCCACGATTATCACCATGGTCTTGACTTTGCGGCTCACGGCACGGCGCGGCTCAAGCTGGACTTCTTGACACTCGTCCATCGCGGCAACGCGGCTGCGTATTACGAGATGCTCTTCGGCGGCCGAGGCGATCCGGACTTCAGCACCATTTCACGTTTCCACCGCCGGGCGAAAGCCGACTATGACTTCAGCGTCAAGCGGCTCCTGAACAACATGGGCAAGCCTTCCGATGTTACGTCCTGAACGGTTCATTCGCAGGTTCTGTCCGAGCAATCTGCAATGCAAATTAATGCTGGCGTTTTTCGCACTGGTGATTGCCGTCGGCGGGGTGGCGGGATACGTTCTCACCGAACACGAGCACGAAATTCATACCGAGATGCTGCAGAGCAAGGCCACGCGTGTCGCGGATGTGCTCAGTATTGCGTTGGAGCAGCCGCTGTGGAACGTCGACAAACACGCGATCGAGGCGTTGTTGGCAGCGTTGGCGTCTAATCCCGAGGTGGCCGAGTTGACGGTGACAGGAACCGAAATCGGGGTCGTGACGTCGGTCAGGCCGATTGCGGCCGTTGATCCGGGCGACGAGATCGTTCGAGTCAAGACGATTTTTCACAACGCGTCCGGCGCGACACCGAGCGAAAGACTTGGCGAAATACGGGTTGTCCTGTCGACAGCTAGCATGAAGCAGGAGATCAGGCATGCGCAGGCCACCATCGTGGTCGCAATGACGTTGATCCTGATCGGACTTTACGCGTTGGTGTATGTCCTATTGACGCGCATGGTGCATCGCCCGGTCGGCGAGATCAAGGCGACAATCGACGCGATATCGAGCGGTAATCTCGACGTCAGTTGCACCCTTACGTCGGCCGACGAGCTTGGTGAGCTCGCGACCCGAATCAACATGATGGCGCAGAGTTTGCGTCTGTCGACTGTTCGGCTGGGGGAAAGCGAAAGCAAGTATCGGCGAATTTTTGAAAATGCGATCGAGGGCATGTTTCTTATCGATCGCAATGGGCGGCTGAGCGATGTTAACCCTGCCATGGTTCGGCTGCTGGGCTATCGATCCGCCGACGAGTTCATCAATGGCGATTCTGGCGCGGGGCTGCGACCTGCATTCACGCCATGGCAAACGCGGTATCTGTTTTCCACGGCTTATGAATCGGGTGGAATAGTCGGGCTCGAGATGGAACTGTGGAAGCCGGATGGCGAGCCGATATGGGTCGAGTTGAACGCGTGTATCGTCGCCAACGAGCGCGGCGAGTCTGAATGCATGGAGGGGATGTTGGCCGACGTGACCGCCCGAAGGCGGGCGCACGAAAGCTTGCGCCGAAATCATGCCGCGCTGAAACAGGAGATTACCGAGCGAAAGCGGGCAGAGCGCGATCTTCTGGCTTCCGAGGAGCAGTTGCGCAGACTGTCGGCACACATGGAATCAATACGCGAAGAAGAGAGAAAGCAGCTCGCGATGACGATTCATGACGAGCTCGGGCAGATCCTTACCGCACTGAAGATCGATCTTTCGCTGCTGAAGGATCGTGTGGACCCGGAGAGCGTCGAGTTGTCGGCGATCGATCAGATGCGGGGGCTGGTCGACAAGACGCTGCAGATCGGGCGTGACATCGCCAGCCATTTGCGGCCCGCCGCGCTCAATTTCGGGCTCGCATCGGCGCTCGAGTGGTTGGCCGCCGAGTTTTCGCGGCACGGGAATGTGCCTTGCGGTTTCGGTATGAGCGGCACGGCACCACATTTGTCGGATGCTCACGCGACTGCGGTATTCCGTATCGCCCAGGAGGCGTTGACCAACGTCGCGCGTCACGCTCGCGCAACGCAAGTTGAATTGCGACTCGTCGGTCTTGGCGCGGGGCTGGAGTTGGCCATTATCGACAATGGATGCGGATTCGATCCGTCCGCCGTGGGCCGCAGTGGCTCGTATGGCGTGCTCGGCATGAGAGAGCGTGCCCGGCTTATGGGTGCCGAACTCAATATCGAGAGTGAGGAGGGGCGCGGCGCGGCGGTGTACCTCGCGTTGCAAGCGAAATTCGTGAGCCCGTTGCCGAGCGAGCATCGCGATTTGGGATGCGTGTCGAAATAGCGGATCCGATCAGCGGATGCGGGCCAGTCTGTCACGCTCGTCGCAATCCATCATCAGCGCGCGCATCTGGGTCCACATGCCGAAGTAGTGGACGATGAAACTATCGGTCCGGCTGAAGAACCACGGCGTGTTGATTGTCAGCGGACTCTGTATGTTGGACGTGTCGAGCAGCCCGTGCGATTTCATCGCCGCGATGAAATAGTACTGGTCGCCGTTGCCGGAATAGACGCCGGTTCGGTCCGGCAATGCGTTGATCGTGCCCATCAGGTCAGCGAGCATCACGAGATTCGATTGAGTGCGCCGAAAGCCCATGACCCCCGAGTTGAACGGCCATTGTCCGATGTCGCGCGCGAGGAGCCTGTCGCCGCCATCGAGTAGCGGTTCGATGCGCATGTCATGATTTCCGATCAGCACGTCGGCGTCGAGCCAGACGACCCATTCGTGGTGCGCGAGATATGCATGCAGCAGCCACGGCTTCAGCCAGTTGCCCGTTCCAGACAACCCGATCTCCGGCGGATTTTCGCGGTGTACATACAGGGTATGGCCATGGCGTTCGCAGTACTCGCGAAAGTTCCGTTCCGCAATCTGCGCGTAGCTTGCGATTTCCGGCGTGTAGAGCGTCACGAACGCGACGGACCGACCTGGGTTGAAGGTGCTGCGTTTTTCGCTTGGTATTCCCGCCGACCAGTCAAATGCGAAGTACGACTGTCCACTGTCCGCGCAGGCATCCAGATGTGAGAACAAGGCGCCCCGGAAGCGCGGCACGATACCCATCTCAACGGGAGAATGTGCGTTCTCCTCAATGCTGATTGCAAAGGTTGGAACGACCGTCCAGCGCGGATCGATGTTCGGTCCCGTATGCATCGTCACGCATGTGCCGTCGACCGTTGCATGCCAGGGAACGTATTGAAGATGCGCGAGCAGTGCCGATTCGTCTTCGAACGGTTGTCCTCCAAGGTGGCATTGCGTGACCATCTCGCCGACGCGGTGGCGTGAAGCCTCGGTGTTGCGCCAGATTTGTACGTTGCACTGTGGCGCTTTCGCCGTCGTCGCAATGAGCAGATGGTCTCGGTCGCCGATCATGAGATCCAGCGGTACAGGATGGACGATCACGGCATTTTCGGTGAGAACGAGCACGAGATGCGCTTCGGGCGAGCGCTGCAGCAGATCCCGCAGGCGTTCGTACTTGTGGAGCGCGTGAACCTGTTTGCCTCGCGGCCCGCTTTGGGCGTCGACAATCTCGTGGCGGTATCCGTGTTTTCTCGCATATCGCGCGTGGTTGGTGTGCGCATGCGGTGCGGATTCGTAAAGAAAACTGAGCACGGTACATTCGGACATGGTTTGCGGCTCCTCACCGATACGCGCACATGATGCGGCATCATAAAAATTCGGTCTGCGTTGTTCGCCAATGTCAAAGGAACGTGATGCGGGGTAACAGCGAGCGGTCAGCTCTTCTTGGAAGTCCGCTCGTTTGTTTGCAGAGACTGGGTTTTCCCCGACAGTGCACGCTTGAGCGTTCGCGGATGAACGTTGAACTTTCTCGCTACGTCCGATACCGGTTTCGTTTTCAACAGGGCCGCTGCCTGCCGACATTGCGCTCGCGACAGCAGCGGCTTGCGGCCAAGACGCTTTCCGCGTTCACGTGCCACATGCATGCCGGCGCGCGTGCGCTCACTGATCAGCCGCCGTTCGAATTCCGAAAGCGCGGCCATCATATGAAACATCAGGACACCGCCCGCGGATGACGTATCGATCGACTCCGTCAGCGAGACGAAGCCTACGTCCTGCTTGCCGAGTTGACTGATCAGGTCGATGAGTTTCGCGAGCGAACGTCCCAATCGATCGAGCCTCCATACCACCAGCGTGTCGCCGCTCGACAGCGTGGCCATGGCCTCATTCAGCCCTGGTCGTGAAAACTCGGCGCCGGATACCCCCTGATCGGAGTACAGCACCTCGCATCCTGCCCGGAACAGCGCGTCCTCCTGAAGCGCCAGGTTCTGCTCGTCGGTCGACACGCGTGCGTAGCCGATCTTCATCGGATCGGCTCCATGACGAACGTTGATTCGAGCGAATGATTGCGCCGGGCGGCAATGCGCCGCGAGATGGCGAGCGGCGTTGCCGCTGCGAATCGGAAGCGGAGGACGCGGACGAAATACTGCATCGGGAGCGGGTGTGATCGGTAAAAATTGCGATGACTCAGGACGTGCGGCCCGTTAGCTATTTGTTATCTAAAGGCTGAAACGTAGCGGGCCAATGTGCATCGAGCGATTCCATTGCTGGAAATGTCAAGACTTGCAAAGTGCCCCTGCATTGTATTGGACAAAAGGGAACCCTTTTGTCACCCCCTACCCACGCACGCTCAATGGCCTTCACAGCTCGATTTCTCCGACCCTCAAACATTTTTTACCAACTTTGGCACAAAGGTTCCCTTGTGCACACCTTGTCCGCGCTTGTTTCGCTCGGGTTTGACGGCCCGGGTTCGGGGTGAGGCGTGCAAGCAATCGTTTAGGCGCGTCTGCTGATCATAAAAAAGTTGTCAAGGTTTGTAGGGTTATCCCGTCGCGTCAATCGCGAAAGTCAGAACCCGGGAGCCGCAGGCCGCAAAGAGATGGCGGGGTGTTATGCAAATGAGTCACGGTTCGATGACGCGGAAGGTAAGGCCGCGCCGGCGCGTCCGCGCGGCGGTCAAGCGTGAGGATGCCTTCTTGCGCGAGATGGTGGCTGTGATCGCCTGCCCATTCGATGGGCTCGCTCCGGATTCGCGCGAGGCGATCGACTCGGCGGCAGAGCGATTTCGATCCGCCGTTCATTTGCTGCTCAAGCGCCATTTCGGGGAGGCCGGCCCGGCCGCAGTCAGTGCATACGACACTGGCATCGCAATCGGATTGTTCGGAGAACAGTCCGCCATCGCCGAAGGAATTCGTTCACGTGGGACTGCGCAGTCAGCGCAGCGATCCCATCAATCGGTTTATCACAAGAAGTTGTTTCGCGCTGTTCTCGAGGGCGGGCGTTTGCACGGTCGTTGCATCAGGGATTGGGGCTTGCCGAAGCTGTAGTTCATAACCGAGTGATGTGCAGACAGCGTTTCCTAAGAAATTAGGTAACCGAACTAAATAGAAGAATTGCAGTGGGAGAAATGCGATATGAATAAGATCTATCGGACAGTGTGGAATAAGTCGCTTGGCGCTTTTGTGGCGGCGTCGGAGCTTGATAGTGCGCTCGGTAAAGGGAAGAGTGGGGTCGCCATGTCGTTGGCTGACCTTCGAAGGGTCGGGGGCATGGAAGGCTCGTCTGCTCGCGAGCTTTTCACATTGACTACCATATCGCTTGCTGCCACTGCGCTGCTCAGTGCAACTATCTCGGACGATTCTTTTGCTCAGGCGACAGTTTTTTCTGGTTGCGGAAATGCGGCGGCGAGTGGCTCATTTGGTATCGCTATTGGATGTAATACGGTTGCATCTGGGTCGGCCGCCACGGCGATGGGCGTTAACGCGCTTGCTAGCGGCATCAACACTACAGCGGTAGGTGAAAATTCAAGAGCTACCCAGCAGAATTCATCGGCCTTTGGTTTCTTTGCTACTGCATCGGGAATAAGTTCTCTCGCGATTGGTAGCTCGGTGGCGTCGAACGTCAACGATCTGGCGGTCGGTGCCGGCGCAACAGCTTCTGGTGGTGATAGTGGTGCAGTGGGTCCGTTTGCGACTGCATCGGCTGGGGGCGCATACGCATTAGGTGTAGGCGCACGGGCAATCGCGACGAATACGCTGGTTGTCGGCGTTAACGCTACTGCGTCTGTCGATCAAGCAATGGCGTTAGGCTATCTCGCGACCGCTTCCGGGAGCAGTTCTTTGGCGACTGGATCGTCCGCGTCGGCGAAGGGATTAGCGTCTATCGCAATTGGTAGGCAATCCGTAGCGTCGAGTGACGAATCAATTGCTCAAGGCGACGGCGCGAATGCGTTCGGTTACGCATCTGTTGCGATCGGTAATGCTGCGACAGCGTCAGCGGCCGGCGGGGCCGCTGTGGCAATCGGCCTGAATTCGCTTGCCACGGGCGGAGGCAGTGCTGTAGCCGTGGGGCCATACGCCACTGCAACGGGAATCAATTCACTTGCACTTGGACGCGGTGCGACCGCGACGCAAGAGAATTCATATGCGTTGGGCCTGTATTCGACGGCCTCGGGCTTTCAGGCGCAAGCTATTGGAGCGGGGAACCATGCTACCGGCGACAATTCCGTTGCAGTAGGATTGCAATCCGTCGCGAGCGCACCTGGTGCGATTGTGGTCGGTTACGTTTCGAATGCGACCGGCGCCAGTTCGCTCGCGTTGGGTTCAAGCGCGAATGCCTCCGGTACGTATGCTGTAGCGGAGGGCGCAAACGCTTCGGCGTCGGGGCCTGCTTCTGTGGCTATTGGGCGTCAAGCAACGGCTTCTGACACGGGGGCTTATGCGCTCGGAACATCGTCGACGGCATCCGCTGTTAACTCAACGGCGATGGGCGCTGGATCACTTGCATCCGGTACATCCTCAATGGCGCTCGGGCAATTTGCAACCGCGACACAGTGGGCGGCTTCAGCAATTGGTCCGGCCGCAACGGCGTTTGGCTCGGCTTCGTTCGCGTTGGGAACGGGTGCCGTTGCTGGGGTAAGCGGAAACACGACAATCGTCAATGATGTTGCGTTGGGCGTGGCCGCCAACGCAACAGGTGGGAATTCACTTGCGCAGGGGACGAGCGCGGCCGCGAGCGGCACGAGTTCGATTGCTATCGGACAGAGTTCGATTGCTAGTGCGGCCGACGCCCTTGCAGTCGGCCATTCGGCATTGGCGTCCAGCCAGACAGACAGCGCCTTTGGTAGCGGTGCGACCGCGAGCGGTGGTGGTTCGGTTGCTGTCGGGCGGCAAGCGACGTCCTCGGGCTCGGTTGGTGTGGCCGTTGGTTTTGCTTCCGGCGCAACGGGTGACGATAGCGTTGCCATGGGCGACAGTGCATTGGCTTCGCAAACCGGATCGGTGGCTATCGGCTCGAACTCCTTCGCAAATGCCGCGCATGCCACGGCGGTAGGCGAGGGCGCATTCATTCCGGGCACCGGAACAAACGGTACTGCGATCGGCTATGGCGCGGTCGCCAGTTCTAGCAATGCCGTCGGCGTTGGTGTTTCGGCCATCGCTTCCGGCACCAGCTCGCTCGCATTGGGTCCAAACTCCAGCGCGGCTGGCGCAGGGAGCATTGCAGAGGGTTCGGGCGCGACGACGCCGGGGACGGCAACCAACAGCATCGCGATCGGCACCAACGCGACGGTCGTCGCGAACGGCACGAGCGGCGGGGCAGGTGCGGTTGCGATTGGTTCCGGCGCTCAAGCGGGTGACCCCGGTACGGCGATCGGTACCGGGGCATCCGCGCTCGGAACCGACGCAACGGCGGTGGGTTACAATGCAACGGCGTCGGGGGCGACAAGTGCCGCATATGGCACGACTGCGCTCGCGTCGGCGACGAACGCCCTCGCGCTGGGCAATGGTGCAACCGCGTCGAATTCAGGCTCTGTTGCGCTCGGTAACGGGTCGGTGACGGCTGCGGCGAATCCGACTGCGACCGGTACGATCGGCGGCACGACATACTCCTATGCAGGTACCAGCCCGGCGAGCGTGGTGAGCGTGGGTTCGGCAGGTGCCGAACGCCAGATTACCAATGTCGCGGCAGGCCGGATCAGTGCAACGAGCACGGATGCGGTCAATGGTTCGCAAATGTTTGCGACCAACTCGGCGATCAACACGCTGTCAACGTCGACCTCGACCACGGCGAGTTCGCTGTCCACCGGTTTGTCGACGACGAGCAGCAGCGTGACGTCGCTGTCGACTTCGACGTCGACGGCGGCCAGTTCGTTGTCGACGGGCTTGTCCGCGACCAACAGCACGGTGACGTCGCTGTCGACTTCAACTTCGACCACGGCCAGTTCGTTGTCGACTGGCCTGTCTACGACCAATAGCACGGTCGCATCTCTGTCGACGTCTTCGTCGACGACGGCCGGTTCGCTTTCGACGGGGTTGTCGTCGGCAAGCAGCAGCGTGACGTCGCTGTCGACGGTCGTTTCGTCGACGCGTACGCACTACTACAGCGTGAACGACAACGGCACGCAGCAAAGCAACTACAACAACGACGGTGCGACGGGCGTTAATTCGCTGGCCGCCGGCGTTGCAGCATCCGCAGCCGGTAATGGCGCGGTTGCCGTTGGCCCCAATGCGTCCGCGATGGGCACGGCTGGAGTTGCGATCGGTCAAGGCGCAACCGCATCTGGCCCGTCTCTCGGATCGATTTCGATTGGTCCGGGCGCACTCACCACTGCCGACGCGGCTATCCAGATCGGCAATCAGGTGGATGCAGGCGCGGGGGCGACCGGCGTGAACTCGGTGGCCATCGGTTCGAACACTTACGCAACCGGCGACTCCGCCGTCGCGCTTGGGAATTTCGCGCACGCGACAGCGCAAAACGCGCTGGCCTTCGGGTCGGCGGCATTCGCGATAGGGACGAGCTCTTTCGCACTGGGTGCGTTCTCGACTGCATCGGCTTCAGGCGCGACTTCCGTCGGGAATTCGTCGACGGCCGCGGCAGCCGACACCGTTGCGCTCGGTAGCGGCAATACCGTATCCGCCACGGCTGGACAGGGCTCGATTGCGGCGGGCTACCAATCACAGGTCGTATCGGGGGTGGGCGCGGTCGCGCTCGGTTATCAACAGACTGCAATCGGCAACGGCGCAGTGGCGATCGGCGATCCGAACACGGCGAACGGGACCGGCGCGATTGCACTGGGTGTGAACAACACGGCTACGGGTGACGGTGCAATCACGGTAGGCGATACGAACGTTGCGACAGGGAGCGGTGCGGTTGCAATGGGCGCCAATTCCACAGCAAACGGCCCTAGCGGCATTGCCATTGGCCTTGGGGCGACGGCTACCGGCCCGAACAACGGGTCGATTTCGATCGGCCAGGGGGCGCTCACCACAGCACAGGGCGCCATTCAGATCGGCGACCAGGCGATTGCCGGAGCGGGCGCAACTGGAGGGAACTCGGTCGCCATTGGCTCGAATACGTTTGCAACGGCCGATTCCGCGTTTGCGTTCGGCAATTTCGCCCATGCCACGCAGCAATACGCGCTCGCCATGGGACCGGCTGCGTTTGCGACGGGCACCGGTTCGTTTGCGTTGGGTGCATTCTCGACGGGCTCTGCACAAGATGCCATGGCCATCGGCGTTTCTTCGACCGCAACCGGAACCGGCAGCCTGGCACTGAGTGCGAATGCGACCGCTGCCGCAGACAATGCAACGGCGCTCGGCTTCAATTCGGTCGCGTCGAACGCGGGCGACGTCGCGCTGGGATCGAGCTCCGTGACGGCTGCGGCCAATCCCACGTCGGACACGACCATCGGGGGGACGGCCTACAGCTTCGCGGGTACGAGCCCGACGAGCGTGGTGAGTGTCGGCGCGTCGGGTGCCGAGCGGCAAATCACGAACGTCGCGGCAGGGCGAATCAGCGCGACGAGCACCGACGCGATCAACGGTTCGCAGCTCTTCGCGACGAACACGGCGATCGATACGCTATCTACGTCGACGTCGACCACGACCAGCTCGCTGTCGACGGGGCTGTCGACGACGAACAGCAGTGTGACGTCGCTGTCGACGGTCGTTTCGTCGACGCGCACGCACTACTACAGCGTGAACGACAACGGCACGCAGCAGAGCAACTACAACAACGATGGTGCGACGGGCGCCAATTCTCTCGCGGCCGGCGTAGCCGCCTCTGCAGGTGGCGTGGACGCGTCGGCTATCGGCTACAACTCGCAGGCATTGGGTGCGTCGACGCTTGCTATCGGTGACAGCAACACTGCAGCGGCCGCAGCCGGCCAAGGCGCTATCGCCGGTGGTTACCAGTCGCAGGTGCTGACCGGTACTGGTGCAGTGGCACTGGGTTACCAGCAAACCGCAAGCGGTAATGGCGGGGTCGCGATCGGCGCCTCGAACGCGGCGACGGGTACGGGTGCGTTGGCCATCGGTGCGACCAACACGGCGACCGGTGATGGCGCGATGAGCCTGGGCGCTTCGAACACCGCTGCGGGCACGGCAGCGCTCGCGTTGGGTTCCGGTTCGATTGCTGGCGCGGACGGGACGATCGCGCTTGGACAAGCGGCGAGTGCCGGTTCGCAAAATGGCGTGGCTATCGGCACCAATTCCGTTGCGCTGAACGCGGGCGACGTCGCACTCGGCGCGAATTCCGTCTCGTCGTCGGCCAATCCGACTTCGAGTGCGACGATCGGGGGGACGGTTTACAACTTCGCCGGTACCAATCCGACCAGCGTCGTGAGCGTCGGCAATGCCGGGGCGGAGCGCCAGATCACGAATGTCGCGGCTGGGCGCATCAGTCCGTCGAGCACCGATGCGATCAATGGCTCTCAACTGTATGCCACCGACCAGGCCGTCAACAAGCTTTCGACGTCCACGTCAACTACGGTGAGCTCGTTGTCGACCGCGGTAAGTTCGTTGTCGACGGGCCTCTCGACGACGAACAGCACGGTGACGTCGCTGTCGACGTCGACGTCGACCACCGCCAGCTCGCTGTCGACCGGCGTGAGTTCGTTATCCACCGGTTTGTCGACCACGAACAGCAATGTGACGTCGCTGTCGACGTCGACGTCGACGACGGCCAGGTCGCTGTCCACCGGACTGTCGACAACAAACAGCACCGTGAAGTCGCTGTCGACGTCCACGTCGACCACTGCCAGCTCGCTGTCGACCGGCGTGAGTTCGCTGTCCACCGGTTTGTCGACCACGAACAGCAATGTGGCTTCGCTGTCGACCTCGACGTCGACGACGGCCAGCTCGTTGTCGACGGGGCTGTCGACGACGAACAGCACGGTGACGTCGCTGTCGACTTCGGCATCGACCGGTATTGCGTCGGTGTCGACAACGGTCAGCACGCTTAATGCGGAAGCGGTGAAGTACGACCTGAATTCGGACGGCAGCGTCAATTACGGTAGCGTCACGCTGGACCCGGGTGGTACTGCCGCGCAGCTCCATAATGTGGCCGCAGGTACGGCCTCGACAGACGCCGTGAACGTGTCGCAGCTTACCTCGGCGGTGTCGAGCAGCAAGACGCATTACTACAGCGTGAACGACAACGGCACGCAGCAGAGCAATTACAACAACGACGGTGCAACGGGCATCAACGCGCTGGCGGCAGGCACGGGTGCAACGGCGGGCGGTGCGGCCGGCGTCGCGGTGGGTAACAACGCGAACGCGACGGGTGCGAACACGGTGGCGATCGGCTCGGGCGCCACGGCGACGAACGCAGGCGATGTGGCGCTGGGTTCGGGTTCGACGACGGCAGCGGCCAATCCGACGTCGAGCGCGACGATCGGCGGCACGACGTACTCGTTCGCGGGTACGAGCCCGGCGAGCGTGGTGAGTGTCGGTGCGGCGGGTGCGGAGCGTCAGATCACCAACGTGGCGGCTGGCCAGGTCAGTGCGACGAGCACGGACGCGATCAACGGTTCGCAGCTGTATGCGACGAACCAGGCGATCGACACGCTGTCGACCTCGACCTCGACGTCGGTCAGCTCGCTGTCGACGGGTTTGTCGACGACGAACAGCAGCGTGTCTTCGCTCAGCACGACCGTTTCGAGCGGCAAGACGCAT
>NZ_CAJPHA010000039.1:0-42391 GCF_905339895.1 Burkholderia sp. BCC1988 | reverse complement strand
AGCTTACAAAGGCTGGAGCTCGCACTGACCCGTCCCAACGCATCCCAGGCCTGACACGACCATGACCTCACTGACCCAAACGCGCGCGTGGCGCGCGCTCGCCAGCCATCGGGACGCGTTGTCCGGCGTCTCGATTCGCGCACGATTCGACCGCGACCCGGCACGCGCATCGCGCTTCAGCCTCGAGGCGGCCGGGCTTTTCGTCGATTACTCGAAGAACCCCATCGACGACGAAACCATCGCCCTGCTGGTCGCCCTCGCCCAGGAGGCGGGCGTCGATGCGTATCGCAACGCGATGTTCGCCGGCGAGCGCATCAACCGCACGGAGAACCGCGCGGTGCTGCACGTCGCGCTGCGCGACCGTTCGGGTACGCCGCGTATCGTCGACGACGTCGACGTGTCGCGGCAGGTCAGCGACGTGCTGGCCCGGATGCGGCGCTTCTCCCACGCGGTTCGCTCGGGTGAATGGCGCGGCCACACGGGCCGCGAGATCACCGACGTCGTCAACATCGGCATCGGCGGCTCGGACCTGGGACCGAAGATGGTGTGCGAGGCGCTCAAGCCTTACGCGCACGAACGGTTGACGATGCATTTCGTGTCGAACGTGGACGCAGCCGACATCGCCGAAGTGCTCAAGCGCGTGAACCCGGAGACGACGCTGTTCATCGTGTCGTCGAAAACGTTCACGACCCGCGAAACGCTCCTGAACGCCCATACCGCCCGCGCCTGGCTGCTCGACAGCGGCGCGCCGGACGCGGCGATCGCCCGCCACTTCGTCGCCGTTTCCACGAATGCCACGGCCGTTGCGGAATTCGGCATCGATACCGACAACATGTTCGCGTTCTGGGACTGGGTGGGCGGACGCTACTCGTTGTGGTCCGCCATCGGGTTGCCGATCGCGATCATGGCCGGCATGGACGCGTTCGAGCAGCTGCTCGACGGCGCGCACGCGATGGACCGTCACTTCGCGCAAGCACCGCTGGCCTGCAACCTGCCCGTCCTGCTCGCCCTGATCGGCATCTGGCATCAGAACTTCCTCGGTACGACGAGCCAGTTGATCGCGCCATACGACAACTATCTGCACCGGTTGCCCGCGTACCTGCAGCAGCTCGACATGGAAAGCAACGGCAAATCGGTGACGCTCGGCGGCGAGCGCGTCGATTACGCGACCGGCCCGGTCATCTGGGGCGAGCCCGGTACGAACGGACAACACGCGTTCTTCCAGCTCCTGCACCAGGGTACCGCGATCATTCCGACCGACTTCATCGTGTGCATGCGGCCGCATCACGCGTTCGATCATCACCATGCCGTCCTCGTCGCGAACTGTTTCGCGCAGTCGGAGGCCTTGATGAACGGATCGCACTCGACGACCGAACCGCATCGCAATTTCGAAGGCGACCGGCCCACGAACACGATCTGCCTGGACACGCTCGATCCGGCATCCCTCGGCGCGCTGATCGCGCTGTACGAACACAAGGTATTCGTGCAAGGCGTGGTATGGCGGATCAATTCGTTCGATCAATGGGGCGTCGAACTCGGCAAAAAGCTCGCGGTTGCGATCGAAGGCGAGTTACTCACCCCCGCGCAGATTCACTCGCACGACGGCTCGACCAACCAACTGATCAACCGCTTCAAGACGCGGCGCCACGCTGCGGCCTGATCTCCCGAATCCCATGATGAAGCTACCGCGACTGGTCATCTTCGGCGAAGCCCTGACCGATTTCATTCGAGACGACACGAACCGCTGGCACAGCGTTGCCGGCGGCGCATGCTGGAACGTCGCGCGCGTCGGCGCGCGCCTCGGCACGCCGACCGGCTTTGCCGGTGCCGTGAGCGCCGACATATTCGGCGACGAGCTCATGCGAAAGAGCGCCGAAGCCGGCCTCGACATGCGCTTCACGCAGCAGGTCGACCGCCCGCCGCTGCTTGCGATGGTGGTCGAGACGCGGCCGCCGAAATATTTCTTCATCGGCGAGAATAGCGCCGACCTCGCGTTCGATCCCGCCGCGTTGCCTTCGGACTGGCTCGACGCCGCCGACATCATTCATTTCGGCTGTCTCGGCCTGGTGCGCGAGCCCCTCGCCTCGCGTCTGATCGACATTGCGCTCGCGGCGCGCGCCGCCGGCAAGCGGATTTCGTTCGATCCCAACTTTCGCGCGCCGATGGCCGCCCCGTCGTACCGCGACACCTTGCGCACGATGATCGGTCTCTCGGACTACATCAAGGTGTCCGACGAGGATCTCGCCGGTCTGTTCCCGGAATTCGACGAGGCAGCCGCACTCGCGCAAATCCGTGCGTGGGCGCCGCAGGCTGCGGTGCTCGTCACGCGCGGCGCGGCCGGCATGGAACTCTTCGCCGGTGATGAAACGCTGGTTCAGGCGGGCTTCAAGGTCACGGTCGCCGACACGGTCGGCTGCGGCGACGCGTGCGTCGGCAGCTGGATGGCGAGCCTGCTGACGCGCCCGGACGCCCCCGCGACGGAACATCTTCGGTTCGCCGCCGCCTGTGCGGCGCTCGTCGCGTCGCACGCCGGCGCCTATGCGCCGACGGCGGCCGAAGTACATGCGCTGATCGAATCGGCCAACGCAGCCACGAGCGAAACTCCATGAATGCGCACCTCCCGTTCTCCGATACCCAGGCTCCGTTCGAATTCGTGCTGTTCGGCGGCACCGGCGATCTCGCGATGCGCAAGATCCTGCCGGCGCTCTACTCCGCTCATCGCGATGGCCTGCTCGCCCCCGCGGGACGCATCATCGCGGTTGCGCAAAACGAACTCGATACGGCCGGCTACCTCGACTGGGTCGACGTGTCGGTGCGACCGCATCTGACGCAGGCCCGGTTCGACGAAAGCGCGTGGCGCGGCTTCCGCGAGCGGCTCTCGTACGTGGCGCTCGACGCAAGCCAGGCCGGCACGTTCTCGCGTCTGGCCGACGCGCTCTCGCCGGCGTCGTCGCGCCAGATCTTCTATCTGGCGACCGGGCCATCGCTGTTCGTGCCGATTTGCCGCGCGCTCGCGCAGGCAGGGCTCGCCCCGCCGACCTCGCGAATCGTGCTCGAAAAACCGTTGGGCTACGATCTCGCGTCGTCGACGGCGATCAACGATGCGGTCGGCCAGATTTTTTCCGAAGAGCAGATCTACCGGATCGATCATTACCTCGGCAAGGAAGCCGTGCAGAACCTGTTCGCGCTGCGGTTCGCCAACGTGATGTTCGAGCCTCTGTGGCGCCGTGAATGGATCGACAACATTCAGATCACGGTTGCCGAGGAACTCGGCGTCGGCGGGCGCGGCGGGTTTTACGACCAGACCGGCGCGCTGCGCGACATGGTGCAGAACCATCTGCTGCAGTTGCTTGCGATCGTCGCCATGGAACCGCCTCAGTCGATGGAAGCCGACGCCGTGCGCGACGAGAAGCTGCGCGTGCTGCGCGCGCTCAAGCCGCTCACCGAGGAAGCCTTGCATCAGAGCGTCGTGCGCGGACAGTATCGCGCGGGGGTGGTCCGCGGAGAGTCGGTACCGGGTTACCTCGACGAATCCGGGATCCGGGCCGACAGTCCGACCGAGACGTTCGTCGCGCTCAAGGCCGAGGTCGAAAACTGGCGCTGGGCCGGCGTGCCGTTCTTTCTGCGCACCGGCAAGCGGCTGGCGCGACGCGTGGCTGAAATCGTCGTCACGTTCAAGCGCCCGCCGCATTCGACGCTTGGTCCGACGGCGCTGCTGGCAGGCTCGAACCGGTTGACGATCCAGCTGCAACCGGACGAATCGATTCGCCTGAGCACGCTCGCGAAGCGGCCGGGGCTCGGCATGACCTTGCAAGGCGTCTACCTCGATCTCGCGTTCGACCGCTTCTTTCGGCAAGACCGGATGGAGGCGTATCAGCGCCTGTTGCTCGACGTGATCGCCGGCCGGCTCGCGCTGTTCGTGCGTCGCGACGAGCAGGAAGCCGCATGGCGCTGGGTCGCGCCGATTCTCGACCTGAAAGCGGCGCCCAAACCCTATTCGGCCGGAAACTGGGGGCCTGCGCAGGCCAGCGCGTTGCTGGCGAGATACGGCACCTGCTGGAGCGAGGAAGAGAACTGATCCGCTCCGGCATGCCTCTTCCTATCGTGGAAGCGTTTTCTCCGACTACACCTGACGAAGCAATGGATACAGTCTGGCATCTCAAATGGGCGCACGGCGCGTTCGATCTCCATGCAGCAGGAGGTATGCTCGGCGGCGTTGCATTACAGCAAGGCGGCCGCACGATCCGTCCGTTTTACGAAGCGCCGTGGCTCGGCCAGGCCGAGCCGCAACCCGCGGGGCTGCTGGGCGTCATGCGAAGCGAATTCCCGTGCGTGCCATTCGGTGTTCCCTACTCTCCCGACCTACTGCCCCCCGGCTGGCGGAAGGCCGCCGCAACGCCGATCGTCCCGGATGACGTCGCACTCGACACCAGCGACGACCTTCAGCATGGCTACGGCTGTACCGGCGTGTGGTCACTCGTGAGGCAAACCGCGCACGAGATCGAAATTGAGATCGAATACCCCGAGACCTCGTCGATCGCACGACTGACTCGCATCGTGCGCGCCGATCCGGCTTGCGCTGCCTTCGACATCGTTCTCCGTATCGAAGCACGCAAGTCGGCTCGCTGCCCCATCGGTCTGCATCCGAATCTCGCGCTGCCGACGCTCACCGGCGCATTCCGAATCGAGCCCGGCACGTACCGTTTCGGCATGGTGCACCCGGCAGGTCCGGAACCGCGCGTATCGAGCGCGCTGGCCGGCGCGACGTTCGAATCACTCGAGCGCGTACCGCTCGGCGAGGGCGGCTTCGGTGCATTCGACCAGCTGCCGCTCGCGCAGCCCACGGAAGAAATCCTGCAGCTCTGCGGAATCGACGGTTCCGTCACGATGACCGACGCCGTCGCCGGCGCACGCTATCGCCTGACCTGGGATGCCGATGCGCTGCCGTCGCTGCTGTTGTGGATCAGCAACCGCGGACGTGCGTATGCGCCGTGGAACGGCCGCAACCTCTGCGTCGGCATCGAGCCGGTCGCGAGCGCATTCGAGCTTGGCCGTGCGGCATCGCTCGCGCCCAATCCGATCAATTCCCGCGGGGTCCGGACGGCACTTGCATTGAATCCTGACACGCCAACTGAAATCGCCTACCGATTCGAGGTGCTCGCTGCACGTTAGGCGTGCATCGTGGATCGGACCGATCGCGCTGCGGATCGTCGGCAAGGAGCGCCGGGCAAGCCCGGCTTCATGAGCGTCAGACCGTCCGGCATTTCATATATGAATAGTTGTACTACGTGACTCGCCCGTAGTTTCGTCCCACATCTATACCGACCAAGGAGACCTTTTCGTCCAGTTTGCCTGGCTGGACATGCCGCAAGCGAAGAACATTTCACTTTCCCTGTTGATACGCGATCCGTTTTTCACGACAGATAATTTCGCTTTCCTTAATTTATTCAATAAAAGAACTGACCGGGTCTGTTGTGCCGCAGTCACACGTTTTCTTTCTGACAGGTTTGGAGCCAATTATGAAAAAAGCAATACTCGCCGCCACGTTGATGTCCGCAGGCATCGTCGCCCACGCACAAAGCAGTGTCACGCTCTACGGCCGCCTCGACGCGGGCATCGAGTACCTGAGCGGCATTGCCAACGGCAACGGCGGCACGACGAGCCGCTGGCGTGCCGAAAGCGGCGACTGGGGCACCAGCCTGTGGGGCTTGAAGGGCTCCGAGGATCTCGGCGGTGGAAACAAGGCGGTCTTCCACCTCGAAGGCTCGTTCAATGCGATGAACGGCAGCCTCGGCGGCACCGGGTCCATCTGGGATCGCTGGGCAACGGTCGGTTTTTCCAACGACGCTTACGGCACGCTGCTGCTCGGCCGCGAGCTCTCGATTTCGAACGGATTGTGGGACTTCGATCCGCTCGGCCAGACGTCCTGGTCGTCCGGTTCGCTCGTGCGCGGGCGCAACTGGAACAAGACGAGCAACAACATTTCGTACCAGTCGCCGAGCTTCTACGGTTTCGACGTGTACGGCCAGTATTCGCTGTCGAACGCCACCAGCTGGAATGGTAACGGCACGACCGCACAAGGTCGTGCCGACGGCCTGCAACTGACCTACACGAATCCGTACTTCCAGGTGCGCGGCATCTACGACGAGGCGCGCGACGTCAACGGCAAGTTCTCGGACGTGTTCAACTATTCCCGGGAGTACTTCGCGGGCGTGAACGTATTCCTCGGCCAGTTCAAGCTGCAGGCGGCCTATCAGGCCTCGCACGCGAACGGCGCGCCGACCGCCAACAACGGGATTACGTCGACGCAGCAAGTCTGGGGCGGCGTCACGTGGCAGGCGACGCCGGCTGCGGCCTTGACCGGTGCCGTCTATCACGTCAACGCGAACCATGGCGGCGGCAACGCCAACATCTATACGGTTGGCGGCACGTACAACATCTCGAAGCGCACGCTCTTCGACATGCAGATTGCTACCGTTCGCAACAGCAAGAACGCGAACTTCGGTCTGGAGTCGAACGCGGCGGGTGCCGGCGGCCCGATCGCCGGCGGCGGCTACAACGACAATCCGACACCCGGGCATAGCCAGACGGGCGTCTATGCGGGCATCCAGCATTTGTTCTGATTCGATCTCGCTCACGGGTTGGAAGCGCCATGCCATGCCGCTTCTGGCGCCGCGTCCGGGTGCGATGCGCCGTCAGGCCATCGCACCGCACGCATCGACAGAATGCCGGGCCTGGAATCGATCCGAATGCGCGCCGGGCCAGCCGCCCGGACGCATGACGCCCCCCGCCGTGGTGACGCGGAATTCAGCCAGGCAAGCGAAACGGAATTCACGGGCAGGCCGGGAATGGCATGACGAGGGAAAGCACGTTCATGACGACGTGGCCGACAGATCGCCCGGCTTGCCGCACACGCCGCTCAGCGAGCACAAATGGCCGAGCCAGAGCACGAGCGAGTAGTTGCGGCTTCATCAGCGGCCGTCGGTGCACAGAGTGTTTCCGCATAGATCGATTGCCCGCGCCAGCGACATCAAATTTTACCGAACGGCCGCCCTTCATCGGATTCGCTCAATCGACGCATGCCCCAGCATCTCGGAACTTCGGACGGAAAGTCACGTCTTGCGGCCCCGGCGCTCCAGTTCGATCCTGGTACGTTCCAATTCTCGCGCGAACGTGGCCTCATCCGGGAGGACCGTCTGATACTCCGCCGCGAGTATCTTGTTCGGTAAGTTGTCGAGTGCATAATGCGCCTCGGCCGCGCCTTTTTCAGCACAAAGAATCAAGCCAACCGGGGGGTTTTCGCCGGGCTTCATCCAATGTTCACGCGCGTAGTTGAGGTAGAGATGCATCTGCCCCGCGTCCGCATAGCTGAAGCGCCCGACCTTCAAATCGATAATGAGCAGGCATCGCAAGCGCCGGTGAAAAAACACGAGATCGACTCGAAACCAGGTGTCATCGATCCGTAGACGCCGCTGCCGACCTATGAACGCAAAGTCATCGCCGAGCTCGAGGAGGAAATCCGCCAAGTGCTGGATCAAGGCCGCTTCGAGATCCGACTCCGAATATTCGTCCTTCATGTCAAGAAATTCGAGGACAAACGGATCGCGGATCGCTTCCTCAGGCGACAGAAGATCACCGGGTTGCGCTACAGCCGCCTTTCCTAGCAAGGACGCCTTGTTGCGTGACAGCACCAGCCGCTCATAGAGCTGACTGCTGATCTGACGGTCAAGCTGCCGCACAGACCAGCCCTCACGCAGCGCTTCAGCCTCGTAAAAGTCGCGAGCAGCTTGCGCCTTCACCGCGAGGAGGCGAACGTAGGCGGACCAGGGCAACGGAAAAGCCTGAGCGATAGAATTTAGCTCAAACGCCACGCCCGGCGGCGCCTTCACCGCCGCCTTGGTTGATTTTGCAGACGCTGTCGGGACAATCCGGTCGGCCGTGGATTGTGCAGACAGTGTCTGCACAATCCGATCCGCAGGCCACGTCAAGTAAAAGGCGCGCATCTGTGCGAGATTGCGCCATCCGAAGCCGCGACCGAATCGCTCTGACAGATCGGCGCCCAAACGGCGGATCACCGCCTCGCCATAAGCGGCCCGTCCCTCCCCGCCCTGCTCGAACTCAACGATTCGTCGCCCGATCTCCCAATATGTCGCCGTCATCAGGGCGTTCACCGTGCGAGCCGTCGCTTCGCGCGCCGACGCGACTACATCAGCAATTTCACGGTGCAGTCCGGCATATGCGGCCTGCCCGACCTTGCCCTGCGTCACAGTGCGTTCACCGCGTCCTTGAACGCCTTGCCGGCCGTGAATTTCACGGTATTTGCGGCCGGGATGGCAATCTCCGCGCCCGTCGTCGGATTACGTCCCGTGCGGGCGGCTCGCCGCCCCTGCGAAAACGCGCCGAAACCGATCAGCTGTACCGATTCGCTGCGACTCACCGCGTCCGTGATCGCGTCCAGGACCGCCTGGACGGTTTTGCTCGCGTCGGTTTTGCTAACGCCCGCGCCCGCTGCGACCGCGTCAATGAGTTCCTGCTTGTTCATGAACAGCCTCGGCAACAAAGTCAAAGCTGCACCCTACCTCATCCCGCCGCACACACGCAAATCGCTGGCGATCAGTGCAGCAATACCCTCCAACTCACTGGCATCCGTCCCCACCACTGCCTGCGGCGGGCAACCCACCAATGAACTCCGGCTTACACCTGTCGCAACCACGCTCGCCAAGAGCAATCGCGAACGTTTTCCGCCCGGCCAGCACTCACACAACTAGCGGGCCGGTGCGAGTGTCATCACTCGCGCAGACTACGTAGTCCGGCTTCCGATGTCACACAACCTGACTGGCGGAGCGCACCGTGCCCCCTTTCACTGCACTACCGCGCACGTCCTAACTCGCCCCCTGAAGTTTCTACGTGAAAACTATCAAGCTTCCGCGTCCACACACGCCGGTCGCGCCAGCTTGCAAACTCGTCCGTCGATCAAGCACATCAGACGTTCGGTGTGATTCGCGACCGCAGTCAAACAACGCTCGTTTCCCAGTCCGATTTGATCGGCAAGCCAAAGCCCGGATTCGCCACGCCACTCGACGAACACTAAAAAACACTAAAAATCGTGGCGCGAACCGGTGCTCGGTAAATATCGGCGGCTCACTCGTTCGAAGGCTTTTGCCAGTTGGAGCATCGACGGATTCCACCGCCCCCCAATGGAACACCCCAGATATCACGATTCATTTAACTTTCCGTGAGGACTTCGACACCGCCCGCCACCTACTCTGTGCGCATGTTTTCAGGACCTGCTTCCAGGAGCCCATCATGCCCACCCGCAGACATCTGCTGTTCGCCGGCGCGACCGGCCTTGCGGCACTCGCGGCGCTGTCGTCGACGGGCCGTCGTGCGCTGGTCGGCCGCGCGTTCGCCGCGCCGCCCGCCGCCGGACCGACGGCCGCCCCGTTCGAGATCACCCGCAGCGACGCCGAATGGCACCGCCGCCTCACGCCCGCCCAATACACGGTGCTGCGCGACGCCGGCACCGAGCCGCCGTACAGCAGCCCGCTGAACGGCGAGCACCGCCACGGCACGTTCGCGTGCGCCGGCTGCGACCTCGCGCTGTTCTCGTCGGACACCAAGTTCGACAGCCACACCGGCTGGCCGAGCTTCTGGAAGCCGCTCGACCACGCGGTCGCGACCGCGCTCGATCCGTCGTACGGGATGTCGCGCACCGAAGTGCACTGCCGCCGCTGCGGCGGCCATCTCGGCCACGTGTTCGACGACGGCCCGCCGCCTACCGGCCTGCGCTACTGCATGAACGGGCTCGCGCTCGCCTTCCACCCGGCCGCCGCCTGACGGGCCGCCGCCTTCCTGAACGACCGGAGACCGCTCCATGCTGCTCATCGTCCTCGCCTATCTCGGCGGCGTGCTCACGATCCTGAGCCCGTGCATCCTGCCCGTGCTGCCATTCGTGTTCGCGCGCGCCGACCAGCCGTTCGTGCGTACCGGCCTGCCGCTGCTGATCGGCATGGCGCTCACGTTCGCCGTCGTCGCGACGCTCGCCGCCGTCGGCGGCGGCTGGGTCGCGCAGGCCAACCAGGCCGGCCGCTGGCTCGCCATCGTGCTGCTCGCGGTGTTCGGCCTGACGCTGCTGCTGCCGCGCTTCGCCGAGCACCTGACGCGCCCGCTCGTCGCGGCCGGCAACCGCCTCACCGGGTTCGCACAGCGCGACGGCCGCCCGGCCGGCCCCGCGTCGTCGCTGCTGCTCGGCGTCGCGACCGGCCTGCTGTGGGCGCCGTGCGCGGGTCCGATCCTCGGGCTCGTGCTGACCGGCGCCGCGCTGCGCGGCGCGAGCGTCGGCACGACGCTGCTGCTGGTTGCGTATGCGGCCGGCGCGGCGACGTCGCTCGGCGTCGCGCTCGTGATCGGCGGCAAGGTGTTCGCCGCGATGAAGCGCTCGCTCGGCGCCGGCGAATGGATCAAGCGCGGGATCGGCGCGGCGCTGCTGGCCGGCGTCGGCGCGATCGCGCTCGGCCTCGACACGGGGGCGCTCGCGCAGTTGTCGACCGTCACGACGGGCGGCCTCGAGACGAAGCTCGTCGACCGGCTCGGCGCTCGCCCGCATGGCGCGCCGGCGGCGACGTCCGCGACCAGCGATACCGCCGGCGGCAACGGTGCCGCGCCCGCCAGCGCCATGATGGCCGCGACGTCCGGTGATGCACCGGCGGCCGGCGCCGCGATGATGCGCACCGCCGGCACGACGCCGGCGCCGCAGGCACCGGCCGCGCTGCCCGTCGAAGGCACGCTGCCGTCGCTCGACGGCGCCGTGCAGTGGCTGAACTCGCCGCCGCTGAGCGCGGCCGGCCTGCGCGGCAAGGTCGTGCTCGTCGATTTCTGGACGTATTCGTGCATCAACTGCCTGCGCACGCTGCCGTACACGACCGCCTGGGCACGCAAGTACGCGCCGTACGGCCTCGTCGTGATCGGCGTGCACGCACCGGAGTTCGCGTTCGAGCGCGACATCGGCAACGTGAAGAAGGCCGTGCACGACCTGGGCATCGACTACCCGGTCGCGATCGACAACGGCTATGCGATCTGGCGCGCGTTCGGCAACGAATACTGGCCCGCGCACTACTTCGTCGACGCGCAAGGGCGGATCCGCCACCACCACTTCGGCGAAGGCGAATACGCGCAGTCGGAACGCGCGATCCAGTCGCTGCTCGCCGAAGCCGGCCACCCGGAAGCGCTGAACGTGCCGCTCGGGCTCGCCGGCGCCCCCGCGAAGGGCGCGCTCGCGGCGGCCGACAGCGCGGACGTCCGCTCACCCGAAACCTACGTCGGCTATGCGCGCGCGGACGACTTCACGTCGCCGGGCGGTGTCGTGCGCGACGCGGCACACCGTTACGACGCGCCCGCGCACCCCGACCTGAACGACTGGGGCCTCGCCGGCACCTGGCAGGTCGGCGCCGAGCGCGCGACGCTCGCCGCGCCGGCCGGCCGGATCGTCTACCGCTTCCATGCGCGCGACCTGCACCTCGTGCTCGGCCCGGGCGCGAACGGCAGGCCGGTGCGCTTTCGCGTGACGCTCGACGGCGCGGCGCCCGGCGCGGCACACGGCACGGACGTCGATGCGCGGGGCTACGGCACCGTCACCGGCCAGCGCCTGTACCAGCTCGTCCGGCAACCGGGCGCGATCGCCGACCGCACGTTCTCGATCGAGTTTCTCGATCCCGGCGTCGATGCCTATGCGTTTACGTTCGGCTGAACGCGCACGCAGTGGCGGACGCCGTCACGCGCGCCGCCTCCCGTCCACCTCGCGTCCACCTTATTCCGTCCCGCATTTCGAAGGAGCAACTCATGATCCCGACATCCACTCGCGATTCCGCACCGCGGCGGCGGGCGGCCATGCTGCGCCGCATCGGCGCGATCGCCATCGCGGCCGCCGCCGTGTTCGGCTACCAGCGCGTCGTCAGTTCCGCGGAACCGATGCGCACCGTGCCCGCACCGACGCTCGACGAAACCCCGGGCGCCTCCCATGAGGAAACGGCCGTGCTCGCCGGCGGCTGCTTCTGGGGCGTGCAGGGCGTGTTCGAGCACGTGAAGGGCGTGAAGCAGGTCACGGCCGGCTACGCGGGCGGCGCCTCCGAAACCGCGCACTACGCGCTGGTCGGCAGCGGGCTGACGGGCCATGCGGAATCGGTGCGCATCGTCTACGACCCGACGCAGGTCACCTACGGCCGGTTGCTGCAGGTGTTCTTCTCGGTCGCGCACGACCCGACCGAACTCAACCGTCAGGGGCCCGACGAAGGGCCGCAATACCGCTCCGCGATCTTCCCGACCACCGCGCAGCAGCGCGCGGTCGCGACCGCCTACATCGCGCAGCTGGGCACCGCGCACACGTTCCCGGCGCCCGTCGTCACGCGCGTCGAGCCGTACAAGGGCTTCTATCCGGCGGAGGCGTATCACCAGAACTACCTCGAGCTGCATCCCGACGCGCCGTACATCGCGTTCAACGACCTGCCGAAGGTCGCCGGGCTGAAGCAGCGCTTTCCGGCGCTGTACCGCGCCGACGCGGTGCTGTGGCGCGACGCCGGCCTGTGAGGGACCGCCGGCGCCGCGGCGGCCGGTGTGCGCGCTGACCCGGCCGGCCCGCGCCGCCGGCCGCGTTTGCGCTGCATCAACGAAACGCACGCTGTCCGGGCCGGGCAAACCCGCATCGGGTCAGCTTCGCGGGCAAACTTCGCGTAGACTTCTCCAGATCAGTCCCCCGCCGCGCACCGCGCGGCGCTCGGAACTCTCCAGCCAGCCAGGAGGCGTCACGCATGCGCGCAGTGCCTTTGTCTGACAGCAGTGCTCTCGAAGAACCGTCCAGTGGCTCGGTCGTGCGCGACCTGCGCCGCGTGCCCATCCATCCCGATCACTGGTATCCGCTCGCGTGGTCGCGCGAACTCAAGCGCGGCAAGACGCTCGGCGTGCGCTTCGCCGGCGATCCGATCGTGCTCGTGCGCACCGAATCCGGCGCCGTCTACGCGCTCGAAGATCGTTGCGCGCACCGCCAGGTGCCGCTGCATGCGGGCGTCGTGAGCGGCGAAACGCTGCGCTGCTGCTACCACGGCTGGACCTACGCGTGCGACAGCGGCCGCTGTGTCGACGTGCCCTACCTCGGCCGCGAGCGCCTGCCGAACGGCGTGCGCGCGTATCCGTGCCGCGAGGCGCACGGGCTGATCTTCGTGTTCCCCGGCGACGCGACGCTCGCGGACGAACGCCCGTTCCCCGCGCTCGAATCGGCGGACGATCCCGCGTACAAGACGCGCCGCTTCGGTCGCGAGGTCAAGTGCCACTACTCGTTCATGCACGAGAACCTGATGGACATGAACCATCAGTTCCTGCATCGCAAGCAGATGGGACAGATGCGCGCACGCAGCGTCGGCCGCCGGCGCGGCGACGACTGGGTCGAGGTCGACTACACGTTCGCACGCATGGAAGGCAAGCAGCCGGTCGGCGAGGCGCTCGTGTTCGGCGCCAGCAAGAAACCGACCGACCAGGCCGACAAGAGCGTGATGACGGTGCGCACGGGCTACCCGTACCAGACGCTGCAGATCCGCTCGAGCGAAGGCACGCTCGTGATGGACCTGTGGATCGTCTACGTGCCGCTCGACGCGCAACAGCGCACCAACCGCACGTTCGGACTGCTGTCGATCCACAAGCCGGGCATCCCGTTCGCGCTCGATCTCGCGTGGCCGCTGCTGGTCTGGTTCACCGAGCGGATCTTCCGCGAGGATCGCTGGATCGTCGAGCGCGAGCAGGAAGCGCACGACCGGCAAGGCGCCGACTGGAACCACGAGGTGTTTCCGGTCATCAACGAACTGCGCGACCTGCTGCGCCAGTGCGGCGCGCGCACCGTGATTCCGATCCGCGAGGCAAACACCGGCGACGCGCGCTGACTGCGCAGCGCGCGTGCCCGTTTCGAGCCCGTTTCGAGCCCGTTGCGAACCGGCCTCGAGCCGGTTTCGTGCGCGTTCAGCCGGCGCGCTCGACCGGATGCGGCTCGCGCAGCCGGTTCGCGATGCGCGCGGCCTCGTAGTAGCCGGCCGCGGGCGGCCGCTTCAGGTAACGCCCCGCACCGCGCACGGCACGCAGCTCGCCGTCGGCCCACGCGAGCGCGCCGCGCGTGAGCGTGTGGGTCGCGACGCCCTGCACCGTCATCCCTTCGAACACGTTGAAGTCGACCTGCTGGTGATGGGTCTTCACCGAGATCGTCTTCGTCGCGGCCGGGTCCCATACGACCAGGTCGGCATCGGCGCCGACCTGCACCGCCCCCTTGCGCGGATACAGGTTGAAGATCTGCGCGGCGTTCGTCGACGTGATCCGCACGAACTCGTTCGGCGTGATGCGGCCTTGATTCACGCCGTGATGCCACAGCACCGACATGCGGTCCTCGACGCCGCCGCAGCCGTTCGGGATCTTCGTGAAGTCCGCGCGGCCCATCGCCTTCTGCGACGCGCAGAACACGCAGTGATCGGTCGCCGTCGTCTGCAGCTGCCCGGCCTGCAGCCCGCGCCACAGCGCCTCGCGATGCGCGGCCGAGCGGAACGGCGGGCTCATCACGTGCGCGGCCGCACGCGTCCAGTCCGGGTCACGATACACGGCCTCGTCGATCACCAGATGGCCCGGCAGCACCTCGCCGAACACGCGCAGCCCCTCGCTGCGCGCGCGCGTGATCGCATCGACCGCGTCCTTCGACGACACGTGCACGATATACACCGGCACGCCGAGCACCTGCGCGATGCGGATCGCACGGTTCGCGGCCTCGCCTTCGACCTCCGGCGGGCGCGACAGCGGATGCGCCTCCGGCCCCGTCATCCCGCGCGCGAGCAGCGCCTTCTGCAACTGGAACACGAGCTCGCCATTCTCCGCGTGCACGGTCGGCAGCGCGCCGAGTTCGAGCGAACGCGAGAAGCTGTTCACGAGCACCTCGTCGTCGGCCATGATCGCGTTCTTGTACGCCATGAAGTGCTTGAAGCTCGACACGCCGTGCTCGCGCACGAGCGTGCCCATGTCGCGGTGCACCGATTCGTCCCACCACGTGACGGCCACGTGGAAGCCGTAGTCGGCGGCCGCCTTCTCGGCCCAGCCGCGCCATTCGTGAAACGCGTCCATCAGCGGCTGCTTCGGGCTCGGAATCACGAAGTCGATGATGCTCGTCGTGCCTCCCGACAGCCCCGCGGCCGTACCCGAATAGAAATCGTCGCTCGCCGTCGTGCCCATGAACGGCAGTTCCATGTGCGTATGCGGATCGATGCCGCCCGGCATCACGTACTGGTCGTGCGCGTCGACCACCGTCGCGCCGGCCGGCGCGTCGATCGTCTCGGCGATCTGCAGGATCGTGCCGCCGTCCTGCGGGTCGGCACACAGTACGTCCGCGCGATAAGTGCGGTCCGCATCGACCACGGTGCCGCCGCGAATCAGGATTGCCATGTCGTTGCCTCCTCGTTGACTGTCGGGTGCCGCATGCGTTCGCGCATCACGCGTTCGCGATCTGCGCGCGCTGCGCCGCACGCCACTTCATCCAGGTGCCGTACACGCCGGACGCCAGCACGAGGCCGACGAACCATGCATATGTGTAAAGCGTGTTGAAGAACGCCGGCACGTTCGGAAACGACGCCGGGAATGCGGTGTGCAGGAAGCCGGGCAGGTTCGGCAGCACGCCGATGGCGAGCGCCGCCAGTGCGGCCGGGTTCCAGCCGCGCGCATAGCTGAAGTCGCCGCGCTCGTCGAACAGCGCGCGCGTGTCGAGCCGCGTGCCGCGAATCAGGAAGTAGTCGACCATCAGGATGCCCGCGACCGGCCCGAGCAGCGCCGAATAGCCGACGAGCCAGGTGAAGATGTAGCCGTCCGTCGTTGCGAGGATCTTCCACGGCATCATCACGATCGCGATCGTTGCGGTGATCATGCCGCCGGCGCGATACGAGATCGCCTTCGGCCACAGGCTCGAGAAATCGTATGCGGGGCCGACGAGGTTCGCCGCGAGGTTGCAGCACATCGTGTCGAGCGTGAGGATCACGAGCGCGATGCCCACGCCGATGCCGGTCATCCGGCTCGTCAGGTCGATCGGATCCCAGATCGCGTTGCCGTAGATCACGACGGTGGCCGACGTCACGACGACCGACACCACCGACAGCAGCGCCATCGGCAGCGGCAACCCGATCGACTGCCCGATCATCTGGTCGCGCTGCGAATGCGCGAAGCGCGTGAAGTCGGGAATGTTCAACGCGAGCGTCGCCCAGAAGCCGACCATCGCGGTCAGGCCCGGCCAGAACGTCGCCCAGAACAGCCCGGCCTTCTTGCCGCCCGCGACGAACTGCGACGGCGCCGACAGCATCGAGCCGACGCCGCCCGCCTGCGACGTCGCCCACCACACGAGCGCGACGCACATCACGACCTTGATCGGCGCGGACCAGCTTTCGAGCCAGCGGATCGAATCGGTGCCGTGCAGGATGAAGTACAGCTGCAGCGCCCAGAACACGAGGAAGCACGCGAGCTGCCCGAGCGAGATGCCGACGAGCGGCAGCGCGGCGCCGTGCAGCGCGTTGCCGGTCAGGATGTTCAGCAGCGTGTAGATCGCGCTGCCGCCGAGCCAGGTCTGGATGCCGTACCAGCCGCACGCGACGATCGCGCGCAACAGCGCGGGCAGCTTCGCGCCCTGCGTGCCGAACGACGCCCGCACGAGCACCGCGTACGGAATCCCGTGCTTCGCGCCCGCATGACCGATCAACAGCATCGGCACGAGCACGATCAGGTTGCCGAGCAGCACCGTCAGCACCGCCTGCCACGGCGACATGCCTTCCTGGATCAGCCCGGCCGCGAGCATGTACGACGCGATGTTCATCACCATCCCGACCCACAGCGCCGCGAAGTGATACCAGCGCCACGTGCGCTGCGCCGCCGTCGTCGGCGCGAGGTCGTCGTTGTACAGGCTGCCGGCCGGCGCCGCGGCGCTGTCGGGTTCGGCGGGAATCGCTGCTGGTTTCATCGAATGCGCTCCACGTAAACGTCGACGCCGGCATCGTGAGATGCCGGCAGAACAGGATACAAGCGGCAGCGCGGGCGATACCGCGCCGCCGGACGTCGGTCAGGCCGCCTTCGCGTGCTTCGCGGGTTCCGCCGGGCTCGCACCCGCATCAGCCCGCGCCGGGTTGTTCGGATGCGTGGTCCAGTTCGCGTAGTCGCCCGCGTCGACCCGCTCCATCGTGATGCATTGCTCGACCGGACACACATGCATGCAAAGATTGCACCCGACGCACGCCGCGTCCACCACTTCGAAATGCCGCACGCCGTCCTTCACGGCGGTGATCGCCTGGTGCGACGTGTCCTCGCATGCGATATGGCACAGCCCGCACTGGATGCAGCGGTCCTGGTCGATGCGCGCCTTGATGTCGTACTTCAGGTTCAGGTATTTCCAGTCGGTGACGTTCGGTACCGCGCGGCCGCGTATGTCGTCGAGCGTCGCGTAGCCCTTCTCGTCCATCCAGTTCGACAGCCCGTCGACGAGATCCGACACGATCCGGAATCCGTAATGCATCGCGGCGGTGCACACCTGCACGCTGCCGGCGCCGAGCACCATGAACTCGGCCGCGTCGCGCCACGACGAAATCCCGCCGATGCCGGAGATCGGCAGGTTCGGCGTCTCCGGGTCGCGCGCGATCTCGGCGACCATGTTCAGCGCGATCGGCTTGACCGCCGGGCCGCAATAACCGCCGTGCGTGCCCTTGCCGTCGACGGTCGGCATCGGCGCCATCTGGTCGAGGTCCACCGCGACGATCGAGTTGATCGTGTTGATCAGCGACACGCCGTCCGCGCCGCCCTTGTACGCGGCGCGCGAGCCCATCCGGATGTCGCTGATGTTCGGCGTGAGTTTCACGAGACACGGCAGCTTCGTGCCTTCCTTGACCCAGCGCGTGACCATCTCGACGTATTCCGGCACCTGGCCGACCGCCGCGCCCATCCCGCGCTCGCTCATCCCGTGCGGGCAGCCGAAGTTCAGCTCGACCGCATCGGCGCCCGTATCCTCGACGAGCGGCAGGATCCATTTCCAGTCGCGCTCGTTGCACGGCACCATCAGCGACACGATCAGCGCGCGGTCGGGCCAGTCGCGCTTCACCTGCGCGATCTCCTTCAGGTTCACGTCGAGCGGCCGGTCGGTGATCAGCTCGATGTTGTTCAGCCCCGCGATCCGCTGGCCGTTCCACTGCACCGCGCCGTAGCGCGAGCTGACGTTGACGACGTGCGGATCGAGCCCGAGCGTCTTCCACACGACGCCGCCCCAGCCCGCCTCGAATGCGCGGTTGACGTTGTATGCCTTGTCGGTCGGCGGCGCGGAGGCCAGCCAGAACGGATTCGGCGAAGTGATGCCTGCGATGGTGCAGCGAAGGTTGGCCATGTTCGGCTCCGTGTCGGTGAGAGCGTTTATCGTGGTGCGCGCGAGGTCCGCGGTGCAGGTGCGTATCGCGCGCTCACGCGGCCCGGGCGTCGCGCTGCGCGAGCGCCGCGTCGATCGCGGCCGCCGCGCGCTTGCCGTCCTGCACGGCCTGCACCGTCAGGTCGATGCCGCCCGTCGCCGCGCAATCGCCGCCGGCCCACACGTCGGGCAAGGCCGTACGCCCGTCCGCGTCGACCGCGATGCGCGACCCGTCCTCGGTCAGCAGCGTGGCCGCGACACCGTCCGGCACCAGCGTCTGGCCGATCGCCTTCAGCACCATGTCCGCGTCGACGGTGAAGCGCTCACCCGACGCGGCCTCGAATTCGACGCCCGTCACGTGCCCGTTCGCGCCCGCGATGCGCACCGGTTTTGCGTGCGTGACGAGCGTGACGCCGCACTTCTGCGCGAACTCACGTTCGGCCCAGGTCGCGCTCATCGCGTCCACGCCGCGCCGGTACACCATCGTCACGCGCTGCGCGCCGAGCTTGCGGCTCTGCACGGACGCGTCGATCGCCGTGTTGCCGCCGCCGATCACGACCACGCGCCGCCCGACCGGCACGTTCTCCAGCGCGTCGGCCTGCCGCACTTGCTCGATGAAGTCGACCGCATTCATCACGCCGGTCAATTGCTCGCCGTCGATCGCGAGCGTGCGCACGCCGCCGAGGCCCATCGCGAGAAACACCGCGTCGTGCCGCTCGCGCAGCGCGTCGAGCGTCACGTCGCGGCCGAGCGCGACGCCCGTCTCCAGCGCGATGCCGCCGACCGACAGCAACCACTCGACTTCGCGCTGCGCGAAATCGTCGACGGTCTTGTACGCGGCGATCCCGTATTCGTTCAGGCCGCCCGCCTTCGGTCGCGCATCGAACAGCGTGACGCGATGCCCGGCGAGCGCGAGCCGGTGCGCGCACGCGAGCCCGGCCGGCCCCGCGCCGACCACCGCGACGTGCCGCCCCGTATCGGGCGCACGCGTGAAGCGCACCGCGCCGCTCGCCATCGCCCAGTCGGTCGCGTGGCGCTGCAGCGCGCCGATCGCGACCGGCTGCGCATCCTGGTGATTGCGCACGCACGCGCCTTCGCACAGGATCTCGGTCGGGCACACGCGTGCGCACATCCCGCCGAGCGGATTCGCGGACAGGATGTCGGTCGCGGCGCCCTTCAGGTTGCCGTTGCCGATCTTGCGGATGAAGCCCGGGATGTCGATCTGCGTCGGGCAGGCCTGCACGCACGGCGCGTCGTAGCAGTAGTGGCAGCGGCTGGCGGCGGCCGCGGCGGCTGTCGGATCGAGCAGCGGCGCGATATCGGCGAATTCACACGAGAGTTGCGTGGACGACAGGCGATGCGCGGCGATATCGCCGGTTGACTGGGTGGTCATACGCGTTCCTTCGACTGGGTGGAGACAAAGCCGTCCCCGCCGGCTGCGAATGCACAGTCGGGGCGGTCATGCTTTGGAATGCCAATGTCACGCAGTGCGCAGCCTGCCGGCCGCGCCATATCCCGTCCGTCATGAAGCCGGCTCGCAGGCACGCGACAGCATCGCGTGCAGCAGCACGTTCGCGCCGGCCTCGATCCACGCAGGCGTCGCGTCCTCGATCTCGTTGTGGCTGATGCCGTCGACGCAGGGTACGAACACCATCGACGTCGGCGCCACCTGCGCCAGGTAGCACGCGTCGTGCCCCGCACCCGACACGATGTCGCGATGCGAGTAGCCGAAGCGCTCGGCCGCGTCGCGCACGGCCGCCACGCAGGCCGGATCGAACGCGACCGGCTCGTAGTAGAAAATCTGCTCGAGCTCGGTTTCGAGCCCGATCTCGCCCGCGATGCGCGCGACGCCGTCGCGCAGCGCGGCGTCCATCTTCGCGAGCACGGCGTCGTCCGGATGACGGAAATCGACGGTGAAGAACACGCGGCCCGGAATCACGTTGCGCGAGTTCGGGTGAACCTGCATCATCCCGACCGTCGCGCAGCCGAACGGCGCGTGATCGAGGCCGATCCGGTTGACGAGATCCACCACGCGCGACGCCCCGAGCAGCGCGTCGCGGCGGCGCGGCATCGGCGTCGGCCCCGCGTGCGCTTCCTGGCCGGTGAACGTGATCTCGTACCAGCGCTGCCCCTGCGCGTCCGTCACGACGCCGATCGTCTTGCACTCGGCCTCGAGAATCGGCCCCTGCTCGATATGCAGCTCGAACGCCGCGTGCAGCTTGCGGCCGCCGCACGGCACGTCGCCCGCGTAGCCGATGCGCGCGAGTTCCTCGCCGATCGTCTTGCCGTCGACGTCCTTGCGCGACAGCCCGTACTCGAGCGTAAACACGCCGGCGAACACGCCCGACGCGACCATCGCCGGCGCGAAGCGCGAGCCTTCCTCGTTGGTCCAGATCACGACCTCGACCGGGTGTTCGGTCTCGATGCCGCGATCGTTCAGCGTGCGAATCACTTCGAGACCGCCGAGCACGCCGTAGATGCCGTCGAAGCGGCCGCCTGTCGGCTGCGAGTCCGCGTGCGACCCGGTGACGACCGGCGCCGCGTCGGCCACGCGGCCCGCGCGGCGCATGAACACGTTGCCCATCGTATCGACCGTCACCGCGCAGCCGGCGGCTTTCGCCCAGCCGACGATCAGGTCGCGGCCAGCCTTGTCGAGATCGGTCAGCGCGAGGCGGCAGACGCCGCCTTTCGGCGTCGCGCCGATCTTCGCGACCTCCATCAGGCTGTCCCACAACCGCCTGCCGTCGACCTTGATCGACGTGTCGAATCCTGCCCGCTTCACTGTTTCCGATACCGTGTCCATTCGTATCGCTCCTGTGGGGTCGGTCATGCCGTCATCCCGGCCGATGCCGGTGCGCGCATGCAGCCGTCGGGGCAAACCCGCACCTGCGAGGTGCAGATGCGCATCGTTCGCGCGATTCGTCCGATCAAACGGCGTCAGGGTTGGCACTACGTTCCGCCGCTCGTCGAATCCTGTCCGATTGGACAGGTTTTAGACGATCAAAATGCGCAGCGCAATGTCTTTCTTGCGTGAATCGATCGAGCGAGAAACGTGCCACCGCATCGCAGCACCGCGCGCGCACCGATGTGTTCGCGCGTGCGTTCGATGCGAACCAGCGGCTAGAATGAAGCCCAACGCGGCATGCATGCCGCGCGAGGGCAACGATGAGACATGACCAGGCGGCCGCCGACACCATCGGCGACGACGAAACGGGCACGCCTTTGCGGCGACGCAAGGCACACATTCGCGAGTCCAACGAAGCGCATCTGCTGGCCTGCGCGGAAGCCGTGTTCGCGGAGCGCGGGCTCGACGGCGCGAGCACCGCGATGATCGCGGAGCGCGCGGGCCTGCCGAAGGCGAACCTGCATTACTACTTCCCGACGAAGCTTGCGCTGTACCGCCGTGTGCTCGACGACCTGTTCGAAGACTGGCACCGCGCGGCCGGATCGTTCGAGACCGGCGACGATCCGGTCGAAGCGATCGCCAGCTACGTGCGCGCGAAGATGGATCTGTCGCGACGGCGCCCGCTCGGCTCGAAGGTCTGGGCCAACGAGATCATCCACGGCGCCGCGCACATGCAGGACATCCTGTCGGAGCGCGTGAAGCCGTGGTTCGACACGCGCGTGAAGGTGATCGAAGGCTGGATCGCGCGCGGCCTGCTCGCGCCGATCGATCCGCACGCGTTGATGTACCTGATCTGGGCGACCACCCAGCACTATGCGGATTTCGATGCGCAGATCCGCGCGCTGAGCGGCAAGCGTGCGCTCACGCAGAAGGCTTTCGCCGAGACGACCGAAGAGGTCGTGCAGCTCGTGATCCGCGCGTGTGGCGCGGTGTCGCCGGAGGCGGCGCGCGATCGGTGACGTGACCGCCGAACGCGCGCCGCCGTGCGCCGCGCTTAAGCGGCCACCTTGCGCTTGGGAACGCCCGTGCGCTGCTGCGCTTCCCAGTTCTCGACGAAGCCGACCGACGCATCGGACGGCGCGAGCGTCTTCCGCCCGCGCACCAGATCGGCCGCCCGCTCGGCCAGCATGATGGTCGGCGCGTTCAGGTTCCCGTTCGGCTCGGTCGGAAACACCGACGAATCGATGACGCGCAGGCCCTGAACGCCGCGCACGCGCAATTCCGAATCCACCACGGCCATCGCGTCCTCGCCCATCCGGCACGAGCCGCACGGATGCATCGTGCTTTCCATGTTGGCACGCACGAACGCATCGATCTCGTCGTCCGTCGTCACGTCCGGGCCGGGTGCCAGCTCCACGCCGCGGAAGCGATCCATGGCCGGCTGCCCGACGATCTCGCGCGTGAGGCGCACGCAGCGACGGAACCCCTCGCGATCTTCCTCGCGGTCGAGATAGTTGAACCGGATCTCCGGATGCTCGTACGGATCGGCGGAGCGAACCCGAACGTGCCCGCGGCTCTTGGGCTTGTTCGGCCCCGTGAGCACCATGAAGCCGTGCCCCTTGTACGGCTTGTCGCCGTCGTAACGCATCGCCGCCGGCAGGAAGTGGAACTGGATGTCGGGCCAGCGCAGCCCTGCTTCGGAACGGATGAACCCGCCTGCCTCGAAATGGTTGCTGGCACCCAACCCGTCCTTGAACAGCAGCCAGCGCAGGCCGATCATCGCCTTGCCGAGCAGCCCCATCTTGCCGTTGAGCGACACCGGCTCCTTGCACTCGTATTGAATGTAGATTTCCGAGTGATCCTGAAGATTCTCGCCGACGCCCGGCAGGTCGTGCACGACCTCGATCCCTGCCTTGTTCAACACGTCGGCCGGCCCGATCCCCGAGCGCTGCAGCAGATGCGGCGAGCCGATCGGCCCCGACGACACCAGCACTTCGCGCGTGCAGCGTACCGTGTGCTGGACGCCGCCCTGCTCGTAGACCACGCCGACCGCGCGCTTGCCTTCCATCACGATCCGGCGCGTCATCGCATGGGTGAGAACGGTCAGGTTGGGTCGCTGCATCGCCGGGCGCAGGTACGCGTTCGCGGTCGACCACCGAACGCCGTTCTTGACCGTCATGTGCATCGCGCCGAACCCTTCCTGCATGTAGCCGTTGCAGTCGTCGGTCTTGATGTAGCCGGCCTCGGCCCCCGCTTCCACCCATGCGCCGTACAGCGGGTTCTGCATGTTGTTGCCGTTGTTGGTGCTCAGCGGGCCGTCCGCGCCGCGATATTCGTCACCGCCGAACTTGTAGCTCTCGGCCTTGCGGAAATACGGCAGGCAGTTGCGGTATCCCCAGTCGCGCGCGCCGAGCGATTCCCATTCGTCGAAATCGCACGCATGCCCGCGAATGTAGACCAGGCCGTTGATCGACGACGAGCCGCCGAGCACCTTGCCGCGCGGGCAATGCAGGCGGCGTCCGTCCAGGTTCCGTTCCGGCGCCGTCTCGTAGTGCCAGTTGAACCGCTTCGTGTTCATCGGCATCGAGAACGCGCTCGGCATCTGGATGATCACGCTGCGATCGCTTCCGCCGTACTCCAGAACCAGCACGCTGACGTTCGAATCCTCGGTCAGGCGGTTCGCCAGCACGCATCCCGCCGACCCGGCGCCCACAATGATGTAGTCGTAGTATTTAGTCATCTTGATTATCCTGCTCGATGAATGATCCTGGCGTGGCGGGTCAGCCGCGCTTTTTCTCGCCGGTGGTGAACTCCGGCATGTGCGCTTCGATGTGCGCGATTTCCGCTTCCTCGCGCCGCAGGTCGAGCGACCGGCACAGCACGTAGTACGCGAGCGCCGAGACGATCAGCCCCACCAGCCAGGCCAGGTCGACACTGCCCATCGCCTTCGCGAGCGGGCCGACATAGACCTCGCGGTCGCCGTCGAAGATGCAGAAGAACGGCACCATCGACACGAACCCGATCAGGTACGAAAGCAGGCCGCGTCCGCCCCAGTTCCCGTACAGGCTGTCGCGCGGGCGAAAGAAATGCGGCACCGCGTAACGCCCCTTGCGCACGAAGAAGTAGTCGGTCAGGTTGACTGCCGTCCACGGCACCAGGAAATACAGCATCACCACCAGATAGATGTTGAGCACCGACAGGCCGGAACCGGACGCGTAGATGCGCATCGCCACGCCGAACTGCAGCAGCACGACGAAGACGATCGCCGCGATCCGTGCCTTCGCGGTCGGCTCCACCTTCCGGAACGAGTCCACGCTGGTGATGGCCGTCAGCTTCGCGCTGTAGATGTTCATCGCGATCACCGGCAGGAACGCGACGATCGTGATGGCCACGACCGCCGTGCCCAGCTGCGGCGCGATTCCGGCACCCACGCCGTGGAGCGCGACGAGCACATCGGTCGCATGCAGGTGCGCACCGAGCCATCCGCCCACCGCGATCATCCACGCGCCGGACAGCGATGCCCCGACGAACACCGCGGCGATCAGCCTGCCGCTCGGCGTGTTCTTCGGCAGGTAGCGCGAATAGTCCGACACGTACGGCGCATACGCGATGTTGTAGCTGGCCGCCGCCGCGAACTGCGCGATGAAGCCGGTCCAGTTGAAGCCCAGCTTCGCGACCGGCGCACCGGCCGCCGCCGGCGCGTCATGGATCCAGCCGGCCAGCACCGCCAGCGTCACGAGGCCGTAAAGCGGCAGCGAAAGATACAACGACCATTTGAACGTCCGGTGCATCCAGTCGTGTCCGAGGATCGCGAGGATCGTGGCCGGCACCGTCACGACCAGCGCGACCTGCAGCGGATCCCAATGGAACAGCGTCCTGAGGCCCTGCATCATCAATACCAGGTTGACGATGTTGAAGCCCGCGAAGACGAACAACGTCGCGAGCAGCACGAGCACGACGCCGCGATAACCGAACTGCGCGCGCGACTGGATCATCTGCGGCAAGCCGAGATGCGGTCCCTGCGAGCCGTGGAACGCCATGAACAGCGTGCCGAACATGATGCCGAGCGTGCCCGAGACGGTGGTCCAGAACGAATCGAGACCGACGCTCGGCCCGACGAAGCCGATCGTCATCGTGAAGAACGTGAAGTTCCCGACGAACCAGAACGGCCCCTGGCTGGCCAGCCGGTCGGTACGCTCGCTTTCCGGGACGAAGTCGATCGAGTGCGCCTCGATGGCACCGTGGTCGCCGCGCGGCGCCTTCAATACGTTTGTTTCTGCCTGCATGTCGTACCCCATGATCGCAAAGGGCTAAGCAGAGCGAATTCCCCGGACCGGTCCGGACGAACGGGTCGAGAAGATTTCGCATCGGAATCAGGCCGCCTTCGGCCGGCTGCAGGCTTGCCGTGCATGCCGGCCGAAGGCGGCACATCACGTGCAACCGGTCAGGGAAGCGTGATGCAGACTGACTTGGTCTCCATCAGATAGTCGAGCTGTTCCGGCCCGAGATCCTTGCCGAACCCGGACGTCTTGAACCCGCCGAACGGCAGCGCCGGATCGATGGTGCTGTGCGCATTCACATAGACCGTGCCCGCCTGCAACCGCGGAATCAGGCCGTGCACGCGGCCCAGGTCGTTCGAGTAGATCGCGGCGGCCAGGCCGAACGACGAATCGTTCGCGAGCGCCACGGCCTCGTCGAGCGTGTCGAACGGCGCGGTCACGAGCACCGGGCCGAAGATTTCCTCGCGGACGATCCGCATGTCGGGACGGCAATGCGCGAAGATCGTCGGTTCGACGAAGTGCCCCGGGCCCGCATGGGCGCGGCCGCCGTAGTAGCATTCGGCGCCTTCCCGGATGCCGGATTCGATGTACGACAGGACCGTGTCCTTTTGCCTGGCGGACACGAGCGGGCTGATGAAGCAATCGCGATCCAGCCCGGGGGCGATCTTCAACGTCGCCGTGTAGTCGGCGAGCGCCGCGAGGAAGCGGTCATGGATGTCGCGGTGGATGTAGGCCCGCGTGCCCGCGTCGCACACCTGGCCGGAGTTGAAGAACACGCCGTTGGCCACGGCCTGCGCGGCGGCGTCAATATCGGCGTCATCCAGCACGATGACCGGGGACTTCCCGCCGAGTTCGAGCGTCACGCGCTTGATGTGCCGCACCGCGTTCTGCCCGACGTCGCGCCCGACCGGCGTCGAACCCGTGAAGGTCAGCTTGTCGATGCCCGGGTGGCTCGCCATCGCGGCGCCGATCACGCTGCCGCGACCGGTCACGATGTTGACCACCCCGTCCGGAATGCCGGCTTCCTGCACCAGTTCGGCAAAGCGCAGCGTCGACAGCGACGTGAGTTCGGCCGGCTTCACGACCGTCGTGCAGCCGACCGCCAGCGCGGCCGCCAGCTTCCAGGCCATGGTCTGCAGCGGATAGTTCCACGGCACGATCGCGCCCACGACACCGATCGGCTCCTTGCGCGTATAAGCCAGATAGTTGCCCGGCAGCGACGGCTCGACCGTGCGGCCGTGCAGCTTGGATGCCCAGCCGGCGAAATAGCGGAACGTGTCGACCGTGCCCTGGATGTCGATCGCGCGGGCCTGCGCGACGGACTTGCCCATGTCGATCGACTCGATCTCCGCGAGTTCGTCCGCGTGCGCCTCGATCAGGTCGGCCAGCCGGTGCAGCAGCCGCTCGCGCTCCAGCGGCTTGAGGCGGCGCCATTCGCCGTGATCGAACTGGTGGCGGGCGGCGGCGACGGCACGGTCGAGATCGGCCGGCGTCGCGAACGGAATCTGCGTGATGACGCCCTCGGTCGACGGCTCGGTGACGGCGCTGAACTGGCCGTCGCTGCCGTCCACCCACGCGCCGCCGATGAACATCTTCATCGGCTTGGCGAGAAAGTTGCGGGTCGCCTGGGAAACATCGTGACGATCGAGATATTGCGCGACTACGGCATCCATGTTGATCTTCCTTGATAGCCTGCCCGGCGCCTCTCGGCGAGGTCCCCCGGGCCGTACGGTAGTGACTTCGGGCGTCCCGCGAGACGTCGCGCCCGATTCCTGATATGAATGTCTCAGCGGGCGCGGGCCAGGCTGCGCGCGTGGAAAATGAAACCGATGCTGTTCATCAGCAGTTGCGCGGCCAGGATCGACGTCGTGCCGGTCGGATCGTAAGCCGGCGCCACTTCCACCAGGTCCATGCCGACGATGCTTCCGTGGCTGCGCTTCGCGAGCGCCTGGATGATCTCGAGCACTTCGTAGTACTGGAAACCGCCGTGGCTCGGCGTGCCGGTTCCCGGCGCGATCGACGGATCGAAGCCGTCGATGTCGATCGTGATGTAGTAGGCGCCGCGCTGCGGAATCTGCTCGAGCACGCCGTCGGTGCCGAGGCGCCGGACATCGCGCACGGACAGGATGTTGGAACCCGCGGCACGGGCCGCGTCATAGTCGCTGCGGTTGGATGACGAGACGTTGCGGATGCCGAGCTGCGTCATGCCGACGATATGGTCCATCTCGGAGGCCCGGCGCAGCGGGTTGCCGTGTCCGTATCGCACGCCGTGGCGTTCGTCGACGAAGTCGAGGTGCGCATCGAAATGCACGATGTGAATCAGCCCGCGGCCTTCGAACGCCTTGATCACCGGCGCATGCACCGAATGATCGCCGCCGAGCACTACCGGCATCGCCCCGCCGGCGAGAATCTTGCGCACGGCCAGTTCGATGTTCGCGTTGCTCGTGGCCATGTCGGTGTGCACGATGTCCGCATCGCCGACGTCCACCATGCGAACCTGGTCCTCGGTCAGGTAGAGCACGTCGTCTTCGTGATCGTACGCGCCCGCGTGCCCGAACGAAAACAGCGTCGACGCCTCGCGAATGCCGCGCGGGCCGAAGCGCGCGCCCGAGCGCCACTGGGTGCCCATGTCGTTGGGCGCACCCAGGATCGCGACGTCCGCGTCGATGTTCTCCCAGTCGAGACACACCGGCGCCTTCGCAAAGGTGCAGTGACCGACGAACGGCAGGTTGAGCCTGCCCTTTTCATAGCTGTTGTTCTGCATTGTCTCCGTCTCCATCCGTATGCGGATTCGTCTTCGGCGCACGGCCATCCATGCGCTTGCCTTTGCGGTCACTATGGGCAAAAATTTTTTCCGGAAAAATAGCAGGCATCAGATGTCCATATCGGATATTCCGATGTGACGGACGGAGGAGAACGGAACGTGAAACAGCTGCAGGACATCGACCTGAAACTGCTCAGGATTTTCATGACCATCGTGAAATGCGGCGGTTTCTCCGCCGCGCAGGCCGCGCTGAACGTGAGCCAGTCGACCATCAGCGAGCAGATGACGAGCCTCGAAACGCGCCTCGGCGTCAAATTGTGCGAACGCGGCCGCAGCGGCTTTCGTCTGACGGAACACGGCGTCGCAACCTACGAATCCGCGCAGCGCCTCGCGCTCGCGGTGGAAGCGTTCTGCATGGACACACATGCGCTCAAGCAGCGCATCTCGGGCCGGCTTCATCTCGGCATCATCGACAACACGGTCACCGACACCGACAGCATCCTGCCGCTCGCGCTGCGCCGGTTCGTCTCGCGCGGTCACGACGTCCAGCTCGACATCTACATCGGCACGCCGGCCGAGCTCGAGGAGCGCGTGCTCGACGGGCGGCTGCACCTCGCGATCGGCCATTTCCCGCTCACCGTCGCCGGCCTGTCCTACACGCAGCTGTACGAGGAGCCCGACGGCCTCTACTGCAGCCGCTACCATCCGCTGTTCTCGACCGACGCCACCGGCGACGCGCTGATCGAGCGCGTCCGGCAAAGCCAGGTGGTCGCGCGCGCGTTCCTGCAGCAGCGCGACCTGCAATTGCTCGAGAGCGGCAGCGCGGCCGCGACCGTCGACAATGTCGAGGCACAGGCGATCCTGATCCTGACGGGCGCTTACATCGGCTTTCTGCCGCGGCACTACGCGAGACAGTGGGTCGACGCCGGCCAGATGCGCCAGCTCGCCGCGGAACAGCTCACGTCCGCGTGGCCGTTCTCGTCGATCACGCGCCGCGGCGCCGCGCAGCCGACCGTGCTTCGCGCGTTCCTCGACGACCTGATGGCCCAGTCGGGCAACCGCCCCCCGCCGGCGGACAGATAGTCGATATCGGATATTCATTTCGGTCTCCACCGAAGTATCGACCGGCCGCGATCGCGGCGCGGCCTTGCTCCGCCATGCCGCGCGCCGTTTTCGGCGCGCCTGCGCCGTGCCGCGGCATCTGCCTCGCCGCATGGGCGGTCGAACGAGGTGTTGACACCGCCGCGGGCGTGCGACTAGATTGTCGCCAGCTATCGGGATGTGTCAGGAGAGACCGCCGTCCGGCGGCGCCGAAGGGGAATCGCCCCAGAAACTCTCAGGCAAAAGGACTGACGCATCGATTAGCGCTCTGGAGAGTAGGCCTCTGGTCGTCGACCAAGCCTCGCCGAAGGAGAAGCGCCCCGCCGGGGCGCGCAATCTCTCAGGCAAACGGACAGAGGGGGCATCAGGCACGCAGCCTGGAATGCCCCGGTCTCGTCCGGATGCCGACTCGTCGATCATCCTCCCGCCCGTGCACTTCCGGCTTGCGTGTGCCGCATCACTCAACGCAACCCTGTCAGGAAGAGAGCATATGAGCGAGGTCCGATACACCGAATCCCATGAATGGCTGCGCGTCGAAGACGACGGCAGCGCCACCGTCGGCATTACCGACCACGCGCAATCGCAGCTGGGCGATCTGGTTTATGTCGCACTGCCAAACGAAGGCGACGCCTTTGCCCAGTACGACGAGGCCGCCACCGTCGAATCGGTCAAGGCCGCCGGCGAGGTCAAGATGCCGGTGTCCGGCACCGTGCTGGAAGCGAACGCCGCCCTGGGCGACACGCCGAGCCTCGTCAACGATTCGGCGGAATGCGACGGCTGGTTCTTCAGGATGCGCATCGACAGCCCGGAGCAGCTGACCGGGTTGATGGACGCCGCCGCGTATCGCGCCTATATCGGCGAATGATGGAGACGGCCATGAACGCATTCGATTCCGTCGCGCAGCGCGAGTCGTTCGTCCGCCGCCACATCGGCCCCGATGCCGACGAACAGGCCGCGATGCTGGCCGTGCTCGGCGTGGACTCCGTCGACGAGCTGGTGAAGCAGGTCGTCCCCGCGGCGATCCGCAGCGATGCGCCGCTCGCCCTGCCTCCCGGCTGCACCGAAGCCGATGCGCTGGACCGGCTGGCTGCACTGGCAGGCCGCAACCAGGTGTTCCGCTCGTTCATCGGCATGGGATACCACGACACCCACACGCCGCCGGTCATTCAGCGCAACGTGCTGGAAAACCCGGCCTGGTACACGGCCTACACGCCGTACCAGCCGGAAATCTCGCAAGGCCGCCTGGAGGCGCTGCTCAACTTCCAGACCATGATCGCCGACCTGACCGGCCTCGAGATCGCCAACGCGTCGATGCTCGACGAAGGCACCGCGGCCGCCGAGGCGATGACGTTCTGCCGGCGCCTCGCCCGGTCGGACAGCCGGATCTTCTTCGTCGCACATGATTGCCATCCGCAGACGATCGAGATCGTTCGCACGCGCGCGGAGCCGCTCGGCATCGAGATCGTCGTCGGAGATCCGCGCCGCGATCTGTCCGCCACCGGCTGTTTCGCCGCGCTGCTGCAATATCCGGGCACCTTCGGCGACATCCACGATTACCGCGACGTGGTCGGCACCCTGCATGCGAACGGCGCGCTGGCCGTGGTCGCCGCCGACCTGCTCGCGCTGACCCTGCTCGCGCCGCCGGGCGAATTCGGCGCCGACGTGGCGGTCGGCACCACGCAGCGCTTCGGCGTGCCGCTGGGTTACGGCGGCCCGCACGCCGGTTATTTCGCGACGCGCGACACGTTCAAGCGCACGATGCCGGGACGACTGGTCGGCATGTCGATCGACGCGCACGGCCGCCCGGCGCTGCGCCTCGCGATGCAGACGCGCGAACAGCACATCCGGCGCGAGAAGGCCACCAGCAACATCTGCACCGCGCAAGTACTGCTCGCCAATATCGCCGGCTTCTACGCGGCCTATCACGGCCCGCACGGACTGACCGCGATCGCGCGCCGCATCCACCGCCTCACCGCGATCCTGGCCGCGGGCCTGCGCCGGCTCGGCCATGCCGTGCCAACCGAATACTGCTTCGACACCATCGCCGTCGACAGCGGCATTCGCACCGATGCCGTGCACGCGGCGGCACGGGCCCGCCGGGTCAACCTGCGCGCCATCGACGCGCGCCGGATCGGCATCTCGCTCGACGAGACGACCACGTCCGACGATATCGTCATGCTCTGGTCGATCTTCTCCGAAGGGCGCGCCGTTCCCGACTTCGCGGCCGTCGACGCCGCCACCGCCGATGCGTTGCCTGCCCCGCTGCTGCGCCGGAGCGCCTTCCTCGCGCACCCGGCGTTCAACAGCCACCATTCGGAAACGCAAATGCTGCGCTACCTGCGCCGGCTCGCCGACCAGGATCTCGCGCTCGACCGCACGATGATTCCGCTCGGCAGCTGCACGATGAAGCTGAACGCCACCGTGGAAATGATGCCGATCACGTGGCCGGCGTTCGCCCGGCTGCATCCGTTCGCACCGGCCGAACAGGCCGACGGCTATCGCGTGCTGGCGCGGGAACTCGAGGCGATGCTGTGCACGATCACCGGATACGACGCGGTGTCGCTGCAGCCGAATGCGGGCTCGCAAGGCGAATACGCGGGCCTGCTCGCGATCCGCGCGTATCACGCGAGCCGCGGCGAGGCACAGCGCGACATCTGCCTGATTCCGTCGTCGGCGCACGGCACGAACCCGGCATCCGCACAGATGGCCGGCATGCAGGTCGTCGTCGTCGATTGCGACGACGACGGCAACGTCGACATCGAGGACCTCGCCGCCAAGGCCGCCCGGTACGACAGCCGGCTGGCCGCGATCATGATCACCTATCCGTCGACCCACGGCGTGTTCGAGGCCCGCGTACGCGACGCCTGCGACATCGTCCATGCGCACGGCGGCCAGGTCTACATCGACGGCGCCAACATGAACGCGCTGGTCGGCCTCGCCCAGCCGGGCGCGTTCGGCGGCGACGTGTCCCACCTGAACCTGCACAAGACCTTCTGCATCCCGCACGGCGGCGGCGGCCCCGGCGTCGGCCCGATCGGCGTCAAGGCGCATCTCGCGCCGTTCCTGCCCGGGCATCGGGAAGGCAGCGTGCCGGGGATCGGTGCGGTGTCCGCGGCGCCGCTCGGCAGCGCGAGCATCCTGCCGATCACGTGGACCTACATCACGTTGATGGGGTCGCGCGGGTTGCAGCGTGCAACCGAGGTGGCGATCCTCAACGCCAACTACATCGCCGCGCGCCTCTCGCCACACTACCCGATTCTCTATACGGGGCCGAACGGCCGCGTCGCGCACGAATGCATCATCGACCTGCGGCCGTTGAAGGACAGCAGCGGCATCAGCGTCGACGACGTCGCCAAGCGCCTGATCGATTTCGGCTTCCACGCGCCGACGATGAGCTTCCCGGTCGCCGGCACGCTGATGATCGAGCCGACCGAATCGGAATCGAAGGCCGAACTCGACCGGTTCATCGACGCGATGATCGCGATCCGCGCCGAAATCGCAGCCGTGGAAGCGGGCACGCTGGATGCCGAAGACAATCCGCTCAAGCACGCGCCGCACACGGCGGCCGAACTCGTGGGCGACTGGCCTCACGCGTATTCGCGCGAACAGGCCGTCTATCCGCTCGGCGTCGCGGCGACGGCAGGCGGCAAGTACTGGCCGCCGGTTTCGCGGGTCGACAACGTCTACGGCGACCGCAACCTCGTGTGTTCGTGTCCGCCGATGGAAGCGTATCGATCGTGATGCGCCGGCCGACCCACTCGTAACGACACTCAACCCTGCTTGAGCGGCCGCGCACCCGACGTGCGCGCCGCACCGATACCAGGAGAAGGAAAAATGTTCAGCAAAGACATGCGGATCGAAGGCTTCGATGACGAACTGTGGACGGCGATGGAACGCGAGCGCATTCGCCAGGAAGACCATATCGAGCTCATCGCTTCGGAAAACTACACGAGCCCGCGCGTGCTGCAGGCGCAAGGCTCGGTGCTGACCAACAAGTATGCCGAGGGCTATCCGGGCAAGCGCTACTACGGCGGCTGTGAATTCGTCGACGTTGTCGAACAGCTGGCGATCGATCGCGCAAAGGCGCTGTTCGGTGCCGACTACGCGAACGTGCAGCCTCATTCCGGCAGCCAGGCCAATGCCGCCGTCTACATGGCACTGCTCGAGCCGCACGACACGATACTCGGCATGAGCCTCGCGCACGGCGGTCACCTGACGCATGGCGCGCATGTGAATTTCTCGGGCAAGCTCTACCGTGCGGTGCAGTACGGCCTGAACGCGAAAACCGGCGAGATCGATTACGACCAGTCGAGGCGCTGGCGACCGCGCACCGGCCGAAACTGATCACGGCCGGCTTCTCCGCCTATTCCCGCGTGGTGGACTGGGCACGCTTCCGGCAGATCGCCGACGCCATCGGCGCATACCTGTTCGTCGACATGGCTCACGTCGCGGGCCTGGTGGCGGCCGGCGCGTACCCGAATCCGCTGCCGCACGCGGACGTCGTCACCACGACGACCCACAAGACGTTGCGCGGCCCGCGCGGGGGCCTGATTCTCGCCCGGACGAACCCGGAGATCGAGAAGAAGCTCAATTCCGTCGTGTTCCCCGGCATCCAGGGCGGCCCGCTGATGCATGTCATCGCCGCCAAGGCCGTTGCGTTCAAGGAAGCGCTGTCGCCCGGGTTCCGGATCCATCAGCAGCAGGTGGTCGCGAACGCCCGGGCCATGGCCGATACGTTCGTCACACGCGGCTTCGACATCGTCTCCGGCGGAACGGACAATCACCTGTTCCTCGTCAGCCTTATCCGCCAGGGGCTGACCGGCAAGGCGGCCGATGCGGCGCTGGGCCGCGCGCACATCACCGTGAACAAGAACGCGGTGCCCGACGACCCGCAGAGCCCGTTCGTCACCAGCGGCATTCGCATCGGCACGCCTGCCGTGACGAGCCGCGGTTTCAGGGAAGCGGAAGCGCGCGCGGTGGCCGGCTGGATCTGCGACATCCTGGCCGATATCGAGAACCCGTCGGTCATCGACCGCGTTCGGCGACACGTCGCCGAACTGTGCGGCGCATTCCCGGTATACGGCAAGTAACGGCCGCTCGGGCCATTGCCCGACCGTTCTTCGGGAGCGACTTCGACGTCGCTCCGGAGAACGGGACACGCCTCCGGATACGGGATCGTTCCAGTCGTTCATTCCGTACTCCGAAGCTGTGCCGCGCGCGATCTCCTAAAATCCTGTTGATCCGGAACAACGATGACGAACCCACTTTCCCGTACTCCACTTCACGACCTTCACGTCGAGCTCGGCGCGAAGATGGTTCCGTTCGCCGGGTACGAAATGCCCGTCCAGTACCCGCTCGGCATCCTCAAAGAGCATCTTCACACGCGCGAGCAGGCCGGGCTGTTCGATGTCTCGCACATGGGACAGGTGCTGCTGTCGGGCCCGGATGCCGCCGCCGCGCTCGAAACGCTGGTGCCGGTCGACGTGATCGACCTCCCGCTGGGCATGCAGCGCTACGCGTTGTTCACGAACGAGCAAGGCGGCATTCTCGACGACCTGATGATCACCCGCCTCGGCGACGCCGAGCTGATCGCGGTCGTCAACGCCGCGTGCAAGGACCGCGACCTCCGCCATCTGAGGGAACGGATCGGCCACCGCTGTAACGTCGTCGAGCTGGCCGACCGCGCGCTGCTCGCCCTGCAAGGGCCGGCCGCCGCGTCGATTCTGGCGCGCCTGGCGCCCCGCCTGGCCGAACTGGTCTTCATGCAAAGCACGCGTGTCGAGCTGGCCGGCGCGGCGTGCATGGTCAGCCGCTCCGGCTACACCGGCGAGGACGGCTACGAGATCTCCGTGCCGGCCGATCGGGCGGAAGCGCTCGCACGCCTGCTGCTGGCCGACCCTGCCGTCGAGCCGATCGGTCTCGGCGCGCGCGATTCGCTGCGTCTCGAAGCCGGCCTGTGCCTGTACGGCCACGACATCGACACCGGCACCACGCCGATCGAAGGCGGGCTGCTGTGGGCCCTCTCGAAAGTGCGACGCCCTGGCGGTGCACGCGCCGGCGGCTATCCCGGCGCGGATGTCGTCGCGCGGCAGATCGCCGAGGGCGTGAAAAGAAGACGCGTCGGCTTCGTCGTGAAAGACAGGGTGCCGGTGCGCGAGGGCGCCGACATCGTCGACGCCGACGGGCGCTCGATCGGCACGGTGACGAGCGGCGGCTTCGGTCCGACGTACGGCGGCCCGGTGGCCATCGGCCATGTCGCGGCCGAATTCGCGACACCGGGCACGGCACTGCATGCGATCGTCCGCGGCAAACCGGTTCCGATGGAAGTCGCGAGAACCCCGTTCGTCGCGCAACGCTACTACCGCGGGTAAGCCATGGCGAACACGAATACCCGCAACACGCCGATGGCCGCCGGAACCCGGCTCTCCGCCGCCGAAAAAATGGCACGCATCCCCGTGAGGATCGTCGCGACCGAACCGGCCGACATGCCGCGCAAGCCTGAATGGATTCGTGCCGCCTTTCCCGGCTCGCGCGAGGTGATGGCGCTCAAGAAAATCCTGCGCGAGCAGAAGCTGCATACGGTATGCGAGGAAGCCGGTTGCCCGAATCTCGGCGAGTGCTTCGCTCACGGCACGGCGACCTTCATGATCATGGGCGACATCTGTACACGGCGTTGTCCGTTCTGCGATGTCGGACACGGCCGCCCGCTTCCGCTCGATCCGGACGAGCCGGCACGACTCGCCGAAACAATCGCCGCGATGAGGCTCAAGTACGTGGTGATCACGTCGGTCGATCGCGACGACCTGCGCGACGGCGGCGCCGCACACTTCGCGGCCTGCATCGGCGCCGCACGCGGGATCGACCCGGCACTCCGGATCGAGGCGCTGACGCCGGATTTTCGCGGCAGGCACGAGGTCGCGCTGAACCTGCTCGCGGCATCCCCGCCGGACGTGTTCAACCATAATCTGGAAACCGTGCCGCGCTTGTATCGCGAGGCGCGGCCGGGCGCCGACTACCGGCACTCGCTGGGCCTGCTGCAGGCATTCAGGTCCGCGGCGCCGAACGTGCCGACCAAATCGGGCCTGATGCTGGGCCTCGGCGAAGAGATCGACGAGGTCGAACAGGTGATGCGCGACTTGCGCGCGCATGGTGTCGACATGCTGACCCTCGGCCAGTATCTGCAGCCGACCCGCCACCACCTGCCGGTGAAGCGCTTCGTTCCACCCGCGGAATTCGCGCAGTTGCGGCAGCGCGCGCTTGCGCTCGGGTTCAGCCAGGTCGCATCGGGGCCGATGGTGCGCTCGTCCTATCACGCCGACCTGCAGGCGAAAGGCGAAACGGTCGAATGACGGCAGGTTCGGCGAAGCGCGCGTGACGCGCTTCGCCGATGCGGCGGTATGGCCCCGAACCAGACCGCCTGCGTCCTCCCGGCGCGCGTTACGCGACGCGCTCGATCGCGATCGCCGTCGCCTCGCCGCCGCCGATGCACAGCGACGCGACGCCGCGCTTGAGCCCATACGCTTCGAGCGCGGCCAGCAGCGTCACCATCACGCGTGCGCCCGATGCGCCGATCGGATGGCCGAGCGCGCACGCGCCGCCGTGCACGTTCACCTTGTCGTGCGACAGGTCGAGATCGCGCATCGCGGCCATCGCAACCACCGCGAACGCTTCGTTGATCTCGAACAGGTCGACGTCGCGCAGGTTCCAGCCGGTTTTCTCCGACAGCTTGCGGATCGCGCCGATCGGCGCCGTCGCGAACAGGCCCGGCTTGTTCGCGTAGGTCGAATGCCCGACGATCACCGCCTTCGGCGCGAGGCCGAGCCGGTCTGCTTCCGAGCGGCGCATCATCACGAGCGCGGCCGCACCGTCGGAAATCGACGACGAATTGGCGGCCGTCACCGTGCCGCCTTCGCGGAACGCCGGCTTGAGCGTCGGAATCTTGTCGAGCTTCGCTTTGCCCGGCTGCTCGTCGATCGACACGACGGCTTCCGTCTTGCCGGCCTTCACCGTCACCGGCGCGATCTCCGACACGAAGCGCCCTTCCGCGATCGCGCGTTGCGCGCGCGTCAGCGACGCGATCGCGAACGCGTCCTGCTCCTCGCGCGTGAACTGGTAAGCCTGCGCGCAATCCTCCGCGAACGTGCCCATCAGCCGGCCCTTGTCGTACGCATCCTCGAGCCCGTCGAGGAACATGTGGTCGAGCACCTGGCCGTGCCCCATGCGCATTCCCGCGCGCGCCTTCGGCAGCAGGTACGGCGCATTCGTCATGCTCTCCATCCCGCCCGCGACCGCCACGTCCGCCGATCCGGCCAGCAGCAGGTCGTGCGCGAACATCGCGGCCTTCATCCCGGAGCCGCACATCTTGTTGACCGTGGTCGCGCCCGTACCCAGCGGCAAGCCGGCCTTCAGCGCGGCCTGCCGCGCCGGCGCCTGACCCTGGCCGGCCGGCAGCACGCAGCCGAACACGATTTCATCGATGCGCTCCGCGGGCACGTTCGCGCGCTCGAGCGCCGCGCGGATCGCCACCGCGCCGAGCTCGCTCGCGCTGGCCGCGGCCAGGTCGCCCTGAAAACCACCCATCGGCGTGCGTGCCGCGCCGACGATTACGATCGGATCCTGTGTCGTCATGATTGCATTCCTCCAGTGTCAGCGCGGTGCCATGCGCAGCGCGCCATCGAGACGGATGACTTCGCCGTTCAGCATCGTATTCTCGGCGACGTGGCGCACCAGCGCCGCGAATTCGTCGGGGCGGCCGAGCCGCGGCGGGAAGGGCACGCTCTTGCCGAGCGCGTCCTGCACGTCCTGCGGCATGCCGGCCATCATCGGCGTCGCGAAGATGCCCGGCGCGATCGTCACCACGCGAATGCCGAACCGCGCGAGTTCGCGCGCGATCGGCAGCGTCATGCCCACCACGCCGCTCTTCGATGCCGCATACGCGGCCTGCCCGATCTGTCCGTCGAACGCCGCGACCGACGCGGTGTTGACGATCACGCCACGCTCGCCTTCCGCGTCGGCGTCCTGTTTCGACATCGCATCCGCCGCCAGCCGGATCATATTGAACGTGCCGACCAGGTTGATCGATACCGCACGCGCGAAGCGATCGAGCGAATGCGGGCCTTCGCGGCCGACCACCTTCTCGCCGGGTGCGACGCCCGCGCAATTCACGAGCGCATCGATGCGGCCGAACGCGGCGCGCGCGGCGGCAACGGCGGCCTGCCCGTCGGCTTCGCTCGTCACGTCGGTCTTCACGAAGCGTGCGGATGTGCCGAGTTCGTGCGCGAGGCTCGCGCCGGCGTCTTCGTTGACGTCCAGCAGCACGGCGTTGCCGCCTTCGGCGACCACCATGCGCGCCACCGCGGCACCGAGGCCCGAACCGGCGCCCGTAATCAGAAAAACGCGATCCTTGATGTTCATTCGCAGTCCGTAGTCAGTATTCGATAGTCAGGATTGAGCGACCCTCTCGGCTTCCATCTTGCGCAGCACGAAGCGCTGGATCTTGCCGCTCGGGGTTTTCGGCAGCGCGTCGACGAACTCGATCGCGCGCGGATAGGCGTGGGCCGACAGCCGTCGCTTCACGTGCTGGCTGAGTTCGTCGGCCAGCGCCGGCGTGCCGTCGAAGCCCTTCGACAGCACGACGAACGCCTTGACGATCTCCGTGCGCTCCGGGTCCGGCACGCCGATCACCGCGGCCTCGCTGACGGCCGGATGCTCGATCAACGCGCTTTCCACGTCGAACGGTCCGATCCGGTAGCCGGACGACGTGATCACGTCGTCCGCGCGGCCGATGAAGCTCACGGTGCCGTCCGGCTCGAGCTCGACGTTGTCGCCGGTCCGGTAGTAGCCGCCCGCGATCGCCGGCGTGTCCTGCTGCCAGTAGCCGGAGAACCACAGCAGCGGCGAGCGCGCGATGTCGATCGCGAGGTTGCCGGGCTCGCCGGGGCCGAGTTCGCGACCGGTGTCGTCGAGCACCGCGACGCGATAGCCGGGCATCGCGAGGCCGGCCGAACCGGCATGGACGACGTGCGCGAGCCCGTGATGATTGTTCACGACCATGCCGAGCTCGGTCTGGCCGTAGTGATCGTAGATCGGCGCACCGAGCGCCGCGTGGAACCACCGCACGACTTCCGGATTCAGCGGTTCGCCCGCGCTGCTGACGACCCGCAGCTGCCCTTTCAGGCGCGATGCCGCTTCCGTGCCGGCCGCCATCAGCATCCGGTACGCGGTCGGCGAACCGGCGAGGCTCGTGATGCCGAGCCGTTCGATCACGTCGTAGGTGCTGTCGACCGTGAAGCCGCCCTCGTACAGCGTCGTGGCGTGGCCGAGCAGCAGCGGGCCCGTGATCGCGTAGTAGAGGCCGTATGCCCAGCCCGGATCGGCGATGTTCCAGAAACGATCGCCGGCGCGCAGGTCCACCGCGTCGCGCATGTATGCGCCGAACGCGAGCAGCGCGCGCAGCGGCACCGGCACCCCCTTCGGCAGGCCCGTCGTACCCGATGTCGACATCATCATGAACAGGTCGGTGCCCTTGCGCGGCACCGGTTCGAATAGCGCGGACTGCGCGTCGAGCGCCGCACGGAAATCGATGTCGCGCGCCGGCAGCGCGTCGCCCGCCTCGCGCACCGTCGCGACCCGCGGGCAATCCACGATCTCGTCGAGCTTCGCGCGATTCGCGATGTTGGTGACGACCAGACGCGCATCGCTCATGCGCAGCCGGTGCTCGATCGCCTTCGGTCCGAACGCGGTGAAGAGCGGCTGATAGACGGCGCCTGCGCGCCACGTGCCGAGAATCGTCGCGACGAGTTCCGGCGTGCGCGGCAACAGGCCGGCGACCACGTCGCCCGGCTTCACGCCCTCCTCGACCAGCAGGTTCGCGACCCGCGCCGACAGCGCCTGCATCTGCGCGAACGTGAAGCTGCGGTGCCGGCCGCCGCCGACGTCGATCCAGTCGAGCGCGATCGCATCCGGATCCGCCGCCGCATGCCGGTCGCAGCATTCGACGCAGGCGTTCAGGCCCTGCTCCAGGTCGCCGTGCAGATGTGCGGCGGCGGTCTCGATACGGAAGCCGGCCACGGCGTCGGCGTAGGCCGGCACCACCCGGGCGGTTGCTCCATCACGCATGCGTGTCTCCTGTTCGTTATGACCGCCGGCGAACCGGGGGTATATCGATGATGGTAGACAGCCGTCACATTGCAATCAATGACAAACAGAATCTAGAATCGTGATCGCTTTTGCCATGTCTGGAGGACTTGAAAAAATGGGGCCGCAGATGATCTCGCCGGGTTTCGTCGAGGATGCGCTCGAGAGCCTGCGCCGGCGGCAGATGCCGACCGAGGCCGTGCTGCGTGCCGCCGGCCTGCCGGCCGCCGTGCGCGAGCCCGTCACACCGCAGCAATACGGCCGGTTGTGGCTGGCGATCGCCAGCGCGATCGATGACGAATTCTTCGGGCTCGCGGCCCGCCCGATGCGGCGCGGCAGCTTCACGCTGCTGTGCCATGCCGTGCTGCACGCGGGCACGCTCGAGAAGGCGCTGCGGCGTGCGCTGCAGTTCCTGCGTGTCGTGCTCGACGAACCGCACGGCGAGCTCGTGGTCGCCGACGGCCAGGCGCAGATCGTCCTCACGCAGGCAGGCGCACCGTATTCGGCGTTCGCTTACCGGACGTTCTGGCTGATCCTGCTCGGCGTCGCCTGTTGGCTGATCGGCCGGCGCATTCCGCTGCAGCGCATCGATTTCGCGTGCCCGAGCCCCGACCAGCGCGGTGACTACCACCAGTTCTTCGGTGTGCCCGTGCATTTCGACCGCCCCGACAGCCGGCTCGCGTTCAACGCCGCGTACCTCGCGCTGCCGACGATCCGCTCCGGGCAGGCGCTGAAGACCTTCCTGCGCGGCGCGCCCGGCAACCTGCTCGTGCGCTATCGGCACGACACCGGCTGGGTGGCGAAGACGCGCGCACGCCTGAAGGCGCTGCCGGCCAGCGAGTGGCCGGACTTCGACACACTGGCCGTGCGCCTCGGCACGACGCCCGCGACGCTGCGGCGACGCTTGCGCAGCGAGGGGCAAAGCTTCGCGTCGATCAAGGACGAACTGCGCGGCGCGCTGGCCCAGTCGCTGCTGCGCGGACACACGCTCAGCGTCGCGGAAATCGCGGCGGAACTCGGTTTTACCGAGCCCAGCGCGTTTCATCGTGCGTTCCGGAAATGGACGGGGACGAGCCCGGGGGCGTTTCGGCGGGAGGTCAATGGGGCGCAGGCGAAGCATTGAATTGGGGCGCAGGCGCCACGCTCGATGCGAGCGCGCTGACGGGTAAGGCCGACGTGCAAGGTATGGAAGAACCGTGTTCCTCTGCTTGAGGAGGCGATTGTTGCTCGTTCGACGGCCATGCAGTCGATTGGGCTGCGAACCCGCAACCACCGTACTGTTTGTCGGCACCGCGGCACGCCCGCCGACCATGCTTGGAATCCTGATCCTTCGAGCTGATGCGAGGCCCCGATATGGATACCGTTCGTGCAGTCATCGAACCCTATGAAACCGCACTTCGAGCGGCAATGCTCGCCAACGACGTCGACGCACTGGACACGTTGCTGGATGACGAGCTGGTCTTCACCGTTCGGAGTGGACAGGTCATCTCGAAGCACGACGATCTGACCGCCCATCGCGCGAAACTGCTGCGTCTCGACACACTCGATATTCGGGAAACGCAGGCAAAAGCGATCGGCGAGATGATCCTCACCACGACGAAGGCCATGCTTGCCGGTTGTTTCGACGGCACCGCATTCAACGGCACGTTCGCCTACACGCGCCTGTGGCGCCGATCGGGCAGCGGCTGGCGTGTCGTCGCAGGACATGGATCGCAGATCGGTTGAACTGCGACATGCCTGCAAATCGACAAACTGCAGGACTCCGGGATTGCGATCTGATCGTTCGGCCGTCCTGACATTCACTGAGATCGCGCATTCCTGCGCTG